>NZ_SSOF01000070.1:0-180057 GCF_029873115.1 Pseudomonas sp. BN606
TAGGTCATCGTCAAGCTTCTATCCCAAACCCCCGATCCGTGAAAACGGTTCGGGGGTTTGTCTATTAGTGAAAGCCATAGATTTCGGGATTGCGTCATGTGACGAGATCCCAACCGAATTGCTTGACGACCATAGAGCGTTGGAACCACCTGATCCCATCCCGAACTCAGTAGTGAAACGACGCATCGCCGATGGTAGTGTGGAGCTTCTCCATGTGAGAGTAGGTCATCGTCAAGCTTCTATCCAAAACCCCTGAATCGTGAAAACGGTTCGGGGGTTTGTCTTTTGTGTGCGGGAATTTTCGGGGGAGCGATCCACGACTCCAGCGGTGTTGAGCTTCCTACGATCAGCAAACGATGTGCTTGGAGCGTAGAACGACATACGCGCCCATAAAAAAGGCCACCTAGTAAGGTGGCCTTTTTGCATTCTGGAACTGTCAGTCGCCGCGGTACTCGCAACCACTGGTGCAGGTTTCGTGAATGCGAATGCGGGAGAGCTCCGGGAGCAAGGGCTTGAGTTCCTGCCAGATCCACTTGGCGAGGACTTCGCTGGTGGGGTTTTCCAGGCCGGGGATCTCATTGAGGTAGTTGTGATCGAGCTGTTCGTAGAGCGGCTTGAAGATTGCCTTGAGCTCGGAGAAATCGCGAATCCAGCCGGTATGGGGATCGGGCTCGCCCTCGATGTAAATAGCTACACGGAAGGAGTGGCCGTGAAGGCGACCGCACTTGTGGCCAGCGGGCACGTGAGGAAGCCGATGCGCGGCTTCGAAGATGAATTCCTTGAAAATTTCCACAGAAGTAACGCTCTTGAAGTGACGGCCAGTAATCTGGCCTAAGCAGGAAAGCCTCGATTTTACCAGCTCTCCGACGGCCTGACCGAAAAGACAGGCGCTGTCGGACGAGCTAGCCCTTCATTTGATTCCCAGCCGCTTGGCCAGACGCAGCAGGTTGGCCCGGTCCAGCCCTAGTTCGCGGGCTGCCGCGGCCCAGTTCTGCTGGTGGCTCTCCAGGCTGGCCAGGATCAGCTGACGCTGGTACTGGTCAACCGCTTCGCGCAGATCGCCTACCGCCAATGCTGTAGGTGCTTCTATCGGGTTACTGGCAGCGGTGGGCTGGCTGCTCGGCAGTGCGAGATCGTTGGCGGTCAGCGTGAGGATGCGGGGCCTCTCGGCGCACGCTGCCAGTGCCTTGAGGGCGGCGCGTCCGATCAGATGCTCAAGTTCTCGCACGTTGCCGGGCCAGTCATAACCGAGAAGGGCTGCCTGGGCATCCTGACTCAGGCGCAGGCTGCGCAGTCCGAGTCTGGCCCGATTTTCTTCGAGGAAGAAACCGGTCAGCAGCAGCACATCGCGGCCGCGTTCCCGAAGGGGAGGGACGCGCAAGGGATAGACACTGAGACGGTGATAGAGGTCGGCACGGAAACGACCGGCGCGCACCTCCTCCGCCAGGTCGCGGTTGGTGGCGGCAATGACGCGCACATTGACCCGGTGCTCCCTGTCCGAGCCCACGCGCTGCAATTGTCCGCTCTGCAGCACGCGCAGCAGCTTGGCCTGGATTGCCAACGGCAGTTCGCCAACCTCATCGAGGAACAGCGTGCCTTCGTTGGCCAGTTCGAACTTGCCCTTGCGATCATTCACCGCGCCGGAAAACGCGCCGCGCACATGGCCGAACAGTTCGCTCTCCACCAACGTATCAGGCAGGGCCGCGCAGTTGAGACTGATCAGCGGATGTCGGGAGCGCAGTGAGCGGCCGTGGATGGACTGGGCTACAAGCTCCTTGCCGACGCCGGTTTCGCCGCTGATCAGTACCGTGAGTTCGCTGCCTCCCACCAACTTGATCTCTTCCACCAGGGCTTTATGCGCGGCGCTCTGGCCGATCATTTCCGGCGAACGGACCTGGCCCGCTGCCTGGCGATACGCCTCCGCCAGTTGCTGTTCGTCCTGGGCGCGGCGGGTGAGGGTTTCCATGCGTTCGGTGGCTTTCACCGTAGCGGCGGCCAGGCTGGCGAAGCCTTCGAGGACATCCAGGTCCTGCCCGTCGAACCGCGACGGGTCCATGGCATCCAGTGTCAGCACCCCCCAGGGGCGGTCATCCAGATAAAGCGGGCAGCCCATGCAATCGTGGACTTCCAGATGCTCCTGGTGTCCTTCCACCAGGCCGTCGTAGGGGTCGGGCAAGCCGCAGTCGGCGGCGAAGCGGGTAACGCCGCGGTTATCCATCAGGGCTTGCAACCGAGGGTGCTCGGAGACCTTGAAGCGTCGCCCCAGAGTGTCCTGGCTGAGGCCGTCCACCGCCATTGGCACCAATTGATCGCCGTCCAGGCGGAGCAGGGCGGTGGCGTCGCAAGGCAGCAGCCCGCGCAGGGCTTCCAGGAGGCGTCGATAGCGCTCGCGCTCGGGAAGCTCCCGGGACAGATCACTGACCAGTGGGATCAACGTCTGCAGGAGGGGGTGAGTTGTCATTATGACTCCGGTATGTCGATATGACTCGTCGGCTAGTGTAGTCAAAAGAACACTTCAAAGTATAAGTTATTGATTTATAAGAAATAAAAAGTTGGCACGAAAGCTGGAATAGAACAGGCAGAAAGACCCAACCCAGATAGCGGAGTCCATATGCTCACCAGCCAACAACGTGCCATCGTCAAATCCACTGTTCCCCTGTTGGAGACAGGCGGGGAAGCGCTCACCAGTCACTTCTACAAGATCATGCTGGGTGAACACTCTGAAGTGCGCCCGCTGTTCAACCAGGCCCACCAGGCCAGTGGCGACCAGCCTCGCGCTCTTGCCAACGGCGTGCTGATGTATGCCCGTCACATCGACCAGCTCGAGGCCCTCGGTCCGCTGGTTGGCAAGATCATAAACAAGCATGTGGCTCTGCAGGTCCTGCCCGAGCACTATCCGATCGTGGGCAGCTGCCTGCTGCGCGCCATCCGTGAGGTGCTGGGCGCCGAAGTGGCGACTGATGAAGTCATCCAAGCCTGGGCCGCTGCCTATCAGCAACTGGCTGACCTGCTGATCGGTGCCGAAGAAGAAATCTACTCCGCCAGCGCTGCCGCCCCCGGTGGTTGGCGTGGCGCACGTTGGTTCCGCCTGGCGCGCAAGGAAGCGGAAAGCGCGGAAATCACCTCCTTCTACTTCGCTCCGGAAGATGGTGGTGAGCTGATGGAGTTCATCCCTGGCCAGTACATCGGTCTGCGCCTCAACCTCGATGGCGAGGAAGTGCGCCGCAACTACTCGCTGTCAGCCCTTGGCAACGGCCGCGAGTACCGCATCAGCGTCAAGCGCGAACAGGGCGGCCGGGTGTCCAACTATCTGCACGACCAGCTCCAGGTGGGTGATCGCATCGAATTGTTTGCCCCGGCTGGCGACTTCGTCCTGCGCCCCAGCAGCAAGCCCCTGGTGCTGATCACCGCAGGTGTAGGCATCACCCCGGCATTGGCGATGCTGGAAGCAGCGGAGGAAAGCGGCCGGCCGATCCATTTCATCCACTGCGCACGTAACGGGGCTGTACACGCCTTCCGCGACTGGATCGACACGAAGGTTGCCGCCATCCCGCAGCTCAATCGCTTCTTCTGCTACAGCGAGCCGCATGCTGATGACCAGCCCGATGCTACCGGCTTCCTCAGCCGTGAGCAGCTTGGCAATTGGTTGCCCGCCGAGCGCGACCTGGATGCGTACTTCCTCGGGCCGAAAGGCTTCATGTCCCAGGTGAAGAAGCACCTGCGTGATCTGGGTGTGCCCGAGAGCCAGTGCCACTACGAGTTCTTTGGACCGGCCAGCGCCCTGGAGGCCTGACCACAGCAGCCCGGCGCCAAGGCGGCGCCGGGCCTTCCAGCGAGGAGTGCAAGATCATGATCAGTCTGTTCGGATGCCCCCAGCGTTTGCTGCAACTGTCTCATCTGTTCCTCTGGACCGGCCTGTTCCAGCTCGTGCTGGGCATTGCCGGCGCTTATTACCTGGATGCCTACCTTGGGCTGCTGATGCTCATCGGCGCACACGGGATGGTCATCCTCGGGCCAACCCTGATCAAGCTCGGCTATGTCATGCGGCTGACCGCGCAATACCAGATGCGCAAGGAAGAGCGAGGGCTGGCCTATGCAGTTGCTTGATGCTTCTCGCGAGTTGGCTTTCCGGCCGCTCTGGCGCCTCGGTTTCCGTCCCTTCTTTCTCTTCGGCACGGCTTTCGCCCTGGTGGCCGTGCTGATCTGGCTGCTGGCGCTACATGGCCAGACCAGCGCATGGCAGCCAACCGGAGGCTGGCTCGCTTGGCACCGGCACGAAATGGTGTTCGGCTTCGGTGGCGCCATCATTGCGGGCTTTTTGCTGACCGCCGTTCAGAACTGGACCGGCAATCCTGGTTTGCGTGGGCCCGCTCTGGCTGCCCTGGCGATGCTGTGGCTGGCCGCTCGCCTGGCATGGCTATCGGGAGCGCCGGTAGCACTGGTTATTGCCCTTGAGCTGACTTTCCTGCCTGCCGTTGCCTTTGTGATGGGGCGCAGCCTCTGGCGTGTGCGCCAGCGCGGCAACTATCCGGTGGTAGCGGTGCTGACCTTGCTCGCCACGGCCGATGCACTGGTGCTCTGGGGGCTGGCGAACGGCAGCGATGCACTGCAGCGCCAAGGTGTGCTGGCGGCGCTCTGGCTCATCGCTGCGCTGATGGGGTTGATCGGCGGGCGAGTAATGCCCTTTTTCACCCAGCGCGGTCTGGGGCGAGCCCAGCAGGTGAAGGCCTGGCCTTGGCTGGACTGGAGCATGCTGCTGGGCGGCGTTCTATTGGCGGCAAGCTTTGCCTCCGGCCTGGGGCTGCGGCCTGAGCCATGGCTGGCCATCCCTTGCATGCTCCTGGGCTTCGGAAACCTGCTGCGTCTCGCGCGCTGGTACGACGCGGGAATCTGGCGGGTCGTGCTGCTCTGGCCGCTGCACCTGGCCTTCGCCTGGTTGGCTGCGGCGCCATTGGGATTGGCCGCCTGGCACCTCGGCATCCTGGCCAACCCAAGCCTGGCCCAGCACGCATTGGGTGTCGGTGCGATGGGAGGATTGATCCTGGCGATGATCGCCCGTGTAAGCCTTGGGCACAGTGGCCGGCCCTTGGAACCGTCGCGAGCAATGGGGGTGGCTTTCGCGCTGCTCAACCTGGGCGCTCTCGCTCGCGTGGTCCTGGTGCCGCTGGCCGGGTCTGACGCCCTCTGGTTGGCCGCGCTCTGCTGGATAGCAGCCTTTGCTTTGTTCCTGAGGTACTACGCGGTACTGCTGTGTACGCCAAGGCTGGACGGCAGGCCGGGTTGACCCGGTTCCGGGGCCACGTACGGGGCCGGGCAGGCGTTCAGCATGTCGCGCAGGTGGTGGGCGATGTAGTCCTGGAATCGCGCGTCGTTCCAGTATTCCAGGTGGCTCAAGGGTGTGTGGCGTCGGAACCACGACCCCACCGCCAGTGGCCGGTCCTCATGCACTACGGCGGCGTAACCCTGCACCGGACGCAGCGGGTAGCCGAGCAGGTCTGCCGGCGCATAGACGTTCAGCCAGCGTGCGGCCCGTGTCAGGCGTTCATCGAGGCAGTGGCCTGGAAAACGGATTGGCTGCACCGGGTCGTAGGCGAAGGTGAAGAGCGGGATGTTGCAGCCGAAGGTGACCAGGCAGGCCAGGGTCTCCATTGCGAGGAAGGGATCGCGCGGGCAGCTCGGGGTGGCGTTGAGCTTCTGCTGGTCCCAGATGTAGTTGGAGATGATGTGCCCGCCCAGAGAATGGGCCAGGACTACCAGTGGGGTGTTCGGCCCTACCTTGGCGCGCAGGGCGTTAAGGCCGTTGCGTACGCTCTGATGAACCTGCTCGTAAGTGTTGTCGTACGCCTGGCTGACTTTTCGGTAGCCGCTGGCATCACCGAGGAAGAGGGTGACCATGCGACGCATCCAGCGCCAGCGCACCGGTTCCTGTTCGAGTTTCTCCAGGTAGGCGAGCTCGCGTTTGTCCAGCACGTTCGCCCAGTAGAGCGACTGGAACGCAACATCCTCGGCCTCTACGCCCAGTCGCTTGCGCAGCCCCGCGATCAGTCCCTGGGCGAACGCGTGTTGCCCTTCGACGTTGCGTGCGTCCTGCTGGTTGCCGATGCCATGAATGATGGCTACAGCGAGTTTCATCCCTGTACTCCTTTCGCTCCATGCGTCTCAGGTCATAGGTTCTGCAATCGCTCCGCGAGTTTCCCGCTGTCCACCAGTTCGAGGAATTCGTCGCCCAGTCTCTGACTTTCGGCAATGGCCTTGCGCCAATAGCGTTCGCGCCCGGCATCGTCGCCGAGATAGCGCTTGAAATCCTTGCGGTCGGGCAGTTTGCCATGAGGTAGCGTGGCCAGATACTCGCGTGACGGAGAAATCAACAGCACGTCCTGAAGCCGCTCGGCATTGCCCTTGCGCCAGGGCAGGCCCTTGTCGAACCAGCCGGGTACCACCTTGTCGGTGAAGTGCGGATAGAGCACCACGCCGCCCGGGTTGTAGGGCAGGTCCAGGTGATAGTCGAGAAGGCCGCCATCGCGGTAGGTGCCTGGTCCGGCGCCTGGGATATCGCGCACGCCTTCCATCACCATGGGGATCGAGCCGGAGGCGAGCAGGGCATGGCGCAGGTTGCTCGCGTCCAGCGTGTGATAGCGCGAGGGGAAATCGGACAGCGTCGTCAGCGGTGGTGCCTGGCGCGTGTCGTGGAGGATGACCCGCTCGAAGTGACGAGCCAGATGCGGGCGGCCCAGCAGGTTGCTGCCGATTACCGATGACAGCCCCAACCCCAGTGCACTGCGCCGGTCATGGGCAAGCAGGCCGTGACTCTTCACCACCACCACGTTCAGGCGGTAATGGGGGTTGGCGAGTACCTGGGCATCCTGGTCCTGGAGCAGGTCGTCCAGCATCAGGCCGCAGAGGCGACTGACTTCCGCCATGCTCACGCCCTTGGGGAAGCGTTGGCTGGTGTAGAGCTCGCCCAGCCGGCGAATACCGTCGACTGAATTCGGCAGGCAGGCACTGGCGAAACGCCAGGAACCGATGGAGGCACCGATCAGTGCGCGTTCGCGCGGGGAGCGTGGTAGCCAGTCACCAAACAGCGCCAGGTCCAGGCCCTGGATTCCCAGTGCCTTGGGGCCGCCAGCCGCACCCGGCAGGATGCCGACATCGGCAGGCTTGAGGCCCTGCCCACGAATGTGCGCCTGGGCGCGGCGTCCAGCGCGCAGGGTGAGGGCAGGGAACTTGATCTGGATGGCGCTCATACAGGGCTCCTGAAAGCAAGGCAGCGATTATAGTGGCCACCCCGTCAAGGCCAAGCTTCTTCAGGGTATGAATGATCCTTCCCAAGTCTTAATGGGAATTCAGCTTCAATTAAGTCGTCCCCGGTATCTTGAGCCCATCGAAAGCACTCATTCCTCCGAGGAGATTACCCCATGAAGAAGCTTGCTGCCCTGTTCACCCTTGCTACTCTCGCCGCCACTGCCGGTATTGCCCAGGCGCGTGACCTTGGCCCGGACGAGGCCCTCAAGCTGCGTGACGCCGGGACCATCCAGTCGTTCGAGAAGCTCAATGCCGCAGCGCTGGCCAAGCACGCTGGCGGCACCATCAACGAAACCGAGCTGGAAGAGGAGTACGGCCGCTACATCTACCAGGTTGAGCTGCGCGACGCCCAGGGCGTGCAATGGGACCTGGAGCTTGATGCCACCAATGGCCAGATCCTCAAGGATCATCAGGACGACTGATGCGCTGGATCCTTCGCTACAGTGGGATCATCGCCCTGATCCTGGCCGTCTTCGCACTTGAGGCGATGGCCAGGGATCTGGATCAGGACGAAGCCCTCAGGCTCCGTGAAGAGGGTGTCATCCTGCCACTCGAACAGCTGTTGCGCAGCGCCCTGGGGCTTTACCCCGGGGCGCGCCTGCTGGAGGCCGAGCTGGAAGAGGAAGACGACGTCTACATTTACGAGGTTGAACTGGTCACCACCGATGGCACGGTGCGTGAACTGGAAGTGGACGCCCGTGACGGGCGCATTCTGAAGGACGAGGAAGACGACTGATGCGGTTGTTGCTGGTAGAGGATCATGTACCCCTGGCCGATGAGCTGACCACCAGCCTCGGTCGTCAAGGCTATGCCGTGGATTGGCTGGCCGACGGCCGCGATGCCTTGCACCAGGGGGCCAGCGAGCCCTACGACCTGATCATCCTGGACCTCGGCCTCCCTGGTAAACCTGGGCTCGAGGTCTTGCAGGAATGGCGCGCCGGCGGCCTGTCGACACCCGTGCTGATCCTCACTGCACGTGGCTCCTGGGCGGAGCGCATCGATGGTCTCAAGGCCGGCGCCGATGACTACCTGACCAAGCCCTTCCATCCCGAGGAACTGGCCCTGCGCATCCAGGCGCTGCTGCGTCGCGCGCACGGAATGGCGAACCAGCCGCAGCTGGAAGCGGCAGGCCTGCAGCTGGATGAAGGGCGCCAATGCGTCACTCGTAATGGAGAAGAGGTGCAACTCACCGCCGCTGAGTTCCGCCTGCTGCGCTACTTCATGCTGCACCCCGGCCAACTGCTCTCCAAGAGCCACCTGGCCGAGCATCTTTATGACGGCGAGACCGAGCGGGATTCCAATGTGATCGAGGTGCACGTCAATCACCTGCGACGCAAGCTCGGCCGAGATGTCATCGAGACGCGACGAGGGCAGGGCTATCGATTCACCGGTGAGGGCCGATGAGGTCGATCCAGCGTCGGCTCAGCCTTGGGCTGGTCGGCGTGCTGCTACTGGTGGGGCTGGTTCTGGCGCAGACCAGCCTCTGGTTGTTCGACCTGGGGTTGCGACGCTATCTGGCCGAGGGGCTGCGCAGTGAGGCCGAACTCCTGCTGGGCTCTCTGGTACGTGGCCAGACCGGCATCCAGCTTGATGAAAAACGACTCAATCCTGCCCATCAGCAGCCTTATTCCGGCCGCTATTTCATCATCCAGCTGGATGACGAACCTTGGCGCTCGCGCTCGCTCTGGGATGCCGAACTCCCTATGCCAGCGAACAAGGGGTTGGCCGAAGGCTTGTTGCCAGGGCCCGATGATCAGGAGCTGCTGGCCTGGCGCGGTGATTATCGCCGCTTCGGTCGCCAGGTACGGATAGTCGTCGCCCAGGACTACACCCCCGTGCTGGAAAGCTTTCGTCGCGTGCGCTGGATGGGCCTCGCCCTTGGCGCGGCCGGACTGCTGCTGATCCTCACCTTGCAGCGCATTACCGTGCGCCGGGCCTTGCGTCCGCTGGAGGAGGTTCGCCAGCAGATCGCCCAGCTGCAACAGGGGCAACGCAGCGAGCTGGACAGCCAGGTGCCCGAGGAGCTGGAACTCTTGGTAACGCAGATCAACCGGCTGCTCAGTCACACCGAAGACACCCTCAAGCGTTCCCGCAACGCCCTGGGTAACCTTGGGCACGCGTTGAAAACGCCGCTGGCGGTGCTCGTCAGCCTGGCCAACCGGGAAGAGCTGCGTGACCAGCCGGAGCTGCGCGCGATCCTGCGCGAACAGCTGGAGCAGATCGAGCAGCGCCTGGGCCGTGAACTGGGACGTGCGCGTCTGGCGGGGGAGGCGTTGCCTGGGGCGCATTTCGATTGCGCCGAAGAGCTACCAGGCCTGTTTTCCACCCTGGCGATGATCCATGAACGTGGGTTGGACCTGGACTGGGACGTCCCCGAAGGCCTGCGCCTGCCCTGGGACAGGGAAGACCTGCTGGAGCTGCTCGGTAACCTGCTGGATAACGCCTGCAAATGGGCGGAAACCCAGGTCAACCTGACGATTCGTGGCGGAGCGGATGGCTACAGCCTGATGGTGGACGATGACGGCCCGGGCATTGCCGAAGACAAGCGCGAAGAAGTCATCGGCCGTGGCGCGCGCCTGGACGAGCAGGTGGCGGGTCACGGCCTGGGGCTTGGCATCGTGCGAGACATAGTCGAGTCCTGGAATGGTCGCCTGAGCCTGCAGGAAAGTCCGCTGGGTGGATTGCGGGTAAGGATCGAGCTCCCTGCGGCAATGACACCGTAGGGGCGCTTCTCCTGTGGGGACGATTTCAATCGCCAGTTGGACCGAAGGTTCGCCCTTCAACCTCGATGGGGCAGCTGTGCTGCCCTTGGCAAATGAGTTCGCCCCTACATTGATTTGCAGCGCCTCGCATCAGCGCAGCCAACGAGCAATCCGTTGCAGCACTTGCAGACGGCGGCTTTCCCAGTCCCCTTCGATCACTTCATATCGCTGGCCGGTGCCATCCAGCCAGCTCCTGCAATCCTCGAAGAACGTCATTCGATCCGCTAATTCAGGCTGGCAGCGCTGGCCGTCGTCCACCCATTCAACGCGCTGCGGACTCAACAACAGGTGCAGGTCGTAGCTGCGCGACAGTAGCTCGCGCTCCAGCCACTCTGGGCAGTCTTTGAATAGCTTGCGGCTCCAGAGGATGTTGCTGAGCAGGTGGGTATCGAGAATCAGCAGGGGCGGCGCCTTGGCGCGGGCATTGTCTTCCCATTCGAGCTGCCCGCGGGCAATGGCTGGGATGTCGGCATAACAGGTGTCACGCTGTTCGCGCTCGATAAAGTGGCGTACGTACTCCCCCACGAGCAGGCCGCCGAATTCAGCCTGGATCGTCGCCGCCAGCCAGCTCTTGCCGCTGGATTCAGGCCCCGTCAGTACCAGCACTTTCATGCTGCGGCTGGCGCCAGCTCGCGCCTCCAGGTGCGCCAGCCCTGCACGGCCAGCAGGGTGAAAAGCCCATAGAGCGCGGCGGTTAGATAAAGCCCCTTGCTGAGGAAGAGCAGGACGAAAAGCACGTCCAGTACGATCCAGAGCAGCCAGCATTCGACACGCTTGTGTGCCATCCAGAACTGGGCCACCAGGCTGAAGGCGGTGAGCGCGGCATCCCACCAGGGCGCTGCGGCGTCGGTCCAGGTTGCCATGACAAATCCCAACACAAGACTACCGACGGCTCCGGAAAAAACACCCAAGGCTAGCGGTTGCGTGCCCAGGCGGCTGACCTGGCGACCGTTGTGCAGCGTGCCGCCGCGGGTCCATTGCCACCAGCCGTAGAGCTGAAGAACGGCGTAGACCAGTTGCAGGAGCATGTCCGAGTAGAGCTTCACTTCGAAGAAGATCCAGCTGTACATCAGAACCATGACCAGGCCGATGGGCCAGCACCACGGGTTCTGCCTGACGGTGAGCCAGACCGCCAGCACGCCCAGGCTGGCGGCGATGAGTTCGAGAGGGGACACCCGGTCGATTCCATGGAAGAAAGCCGTCGATTGTAACGGCTCGCTCCAGTTTCGGTTGGGACAGCTACACGCGGAACTGTCCCAGCAGTTGGTTGAGCTGCTCGGCCAGTTGTCCGAGGCGCTGGCTGGCGCCTGTGGTCTGTTCGGCCGCACTGGCGCTGTCGTGGGCCAGGCCGGCAGCCTGGGTGACGTTCTGGTTGATGTCCTCCACCACGTGGGATTGCTGCAACGTAGCGCTGGCAATCGAGGCGTTGAGACCTGTCAGGGTGCGCAGCACCTGGGCGATCTGCGCCAGGCTCTCGCCGGCCTGGCTGGCCTGGTCCACCGTGGCGCGGGAGGCGCGGTTGCTTTCGTCGATCACCTGAACTGCTGCCGCGGAGTTCTGCTGCAGGCGTTCGATCATGACCTGGATTTCTGCGGTCGACTTCTGGGTTCGCTGGGCCAGCAGGCGAACTTCATCGGCCACCACGGCAAATCCACGGCCCTGCTCGCCGGCCCGGGCGGCTTCGATGGCGGCATTCAGTGCCAGCAGGTTGGTCTGTTCGGCAATTGAACGGATCACTTCCAGCACACTGCCGATCTGGGCGCTTTCCTGAGCCAGCGTCTGGATGACGTCCACCGCCTTGGTGATGGTGGTGGAGAGTTGGTCGATCTGTCGCAGGCTGCTGTCGATGTTGTCATGGCCCTGGCGCGCCTGCTCTTCGGCGTGACGCACTTCACTGGCCGCATGCTCGGCGTTCTTCGCCACGTCCTGCACGCCGTAGGTGACTTCGTTGATGGCGGTGGCCACTTGCTCCATTTGCAGCGATTGCTGCTCGCTCTGGCGCAGCCCGTTGCTGGCAATGCCGTCGAGGCTGCTCGCGGCCTGGTCGAGGGCGTTTGCGGCGTCCAGGGACTGGCGGATCACGCCTCGCAGTTTTCCTGTAAAGGCATTGAAGTGACCGCCCAGGGCCGTGATCTCGTCGCGGCCTTGGGTATCCAGGCTGCTGGTGAGGTCGCCCTCGCCGCTGGCAATGTTGGCCATCGCGGAAACCACTTCGTCCAGCGGACGGGTGATGCTGCGCGCGATGACGATGACCAGCAGCGCCATCACGATGGCAATGGCCAATCCCACCAATGAGGCGCGCATGGCCTGATCACGGAACTCCACCTGCATGTCGTCGATGTAGATGCCCGAGCCGATTACCCAGCCCCAGGGGGCGAACAACTGGACGTAGGAAACCTTCGGCACCGGGTCGCTCGCACCCGGTTTGGGCCAGCGGTACTCGACGAAGCCAGCGCCCTGAGCCTTGGCAACGCGCGCCATTTCATTGAACAGCGCCTTGCCGTCCGGGTCCTTGTAGCCGGAGAGATCCTGGCCCTCCAGTTTGGCGTTGGTCGGGTGCATGATCATGCGCGGCGTCAGATCGTTGATCCAGAAGTAGTCGCCCTTGTCGTAACGCAGGACGCGGACTGCCTGCATCGCTTGCTTCTGCGCTTCTTCGCGGGGCAGGGTGCCTGCGGCTTCCTGGGACTGGTAGTACTGCAGCACGCCCACTGCGGTCTCGACCACATGGCGGGTCTTCTGCTCCTTACCCTGGTAGAGGTCGTCGTAGATCTGCTGCAGCATCAGCACGCCAAGGGTGACCAGCATGAATACCGCGACGATGAGGATCAGCCAGAGACGGCGGCTGATCGGCAGGTTGCGCAAGCTGTGCATGGGGCGGGAACTCCTGGTTTCTTGTTATTGGTTACGTGCCTGAAGCAGAGCAGTCCGCGTGGCTGATTTCAATCAGCCTTTAGCCGCGATTTCCAATGGGCTCTCTGTTAGCATTTCGGCGCTTCGGGGCAAAGCTGAAGGCTCGTTCGTCCCCGGAACCCGCACGTCGGTGCCCGGTCTCATCGCCGAACCGCACATTTGCGCCACCAGCCAACTGCATGCACGTAACGAAAAGGCCGCCAGCAGAGCGCGCCTCGGGGGAGATTTTCGATGGATTTGTGGACGGCCTTGCAGGCCATCATTCTGGGGATTGTCGAGGGCCTGACGGAGTTCCTGCCGATCTCCAGTACCGGCCACCAGATCGTGGTCGCGGACCTGCTGGGATTCACCGGTGAACGGGCGATCGCCTTCAACATCATCATCCAGCTCGCAGCCATTCTCGCCGTTGTCTGGGAATATCGACGCAAGATCTTCGACGTCGTCGTCGGCCTGCCCACACAGCGCAACGCCCAGCGCTTCACCCTCAACCTGCTGGTGGCCTTCTTCCCGGCAGTGATCCTGGGGGTGGCGTTCTCCGACATCATTCACCACTACCTGTTCAACCCCATCACCGTTGCGTCGGCCCTGGTGGTCGGTGGCGTGGTCATTCTCTGGGCGGAGCAGCGTCAGCATCGCGTAGAGGCCGAATCCGTAGATGAAATGACCTGGAAGCATGCACTCAAGGTTGGTTGCGCACAGTGCCTGGCGCTGGTTCCGGGCACCTCCCGCTCGGGTGCGACCATCATTGGCGGGCTGCTCTTCGGTCTGTCGCGCAAGGCGGCCACCGAGTTTTCCTTCTTCCTCGCCATGCCCACCATGGTCGGCGCGGCAGTCTACTCGGGCTACAAGTATCGCGACCTGTTCCAGCCGAGCGACCTGCCGGTGTTCGCCCTGGGCTCCGTGGTGTCGTTCATCTTCGCCATGATCGCCGTGCGCAGTCTGCTGAAGTTCATTGGTAGCCACAGTTACGCGGCGTTCGCCTGGTATCGCATCGGCTTCGGCCTGTTGATCCTGGCGACCTGGCAGTTGGGGCTGATCGACTGGTCCACTGCACAGCCCTGATTGGTTTGATGTGCCGGGAAGGCGCGCCACATGGTGCGCCTTCTGCGTTTCAGGGGGTGGGGAATTCGAGGATGAAGCGTGTCCAGCCATTGGCGGATTCGCAGCGGATTTCGCCGCCATGGGCGCGCACGATGGAGCGGGTGATGGCCAGGCCCAGGCCGGCATGCTCACGACCTTCGCGGCGCGCGGGGTCGGCACGGAAGAAACGGTCGAACAGGCGCGGCAGCAATTCCGGGCGGATATCCTCGCCGTTGTTGGCCACCGTCAGGTTCAGGCCGTTGGTGTGTCTGACCAGCTCTACTTCGATGCGGCCACCTTGCGGGGTGAAGCGCAGCGCGTTGTCCAGCAGGTTGGATAGCGCACGGCGCAGCATTTCCCGGTCGGCGTTCAACTGGCCGTCGCCATGGCGGACCATGGTCACCTCCGCCTCCTCGGCAAGGGGGCTGAAGTAATCCAGCAGCACGTCCAATTCGTCGCCCAGCTCCAGTGTCTTTCTGTTGGTGGCCAGCAAGCCGTGCTCGGCCTTCGCCAGGAACAGCATGTCGCTGACCATTTGCGCCAGGCGCTGGAGTTCTTCCAGGTTGGAATGCAGGGTCTCGCGATATTCATCTGAAGGGCGATCCTGGCTGAGGATTACCTGCGTCTGGGTCAGCAGGTTGGACAACGGTGTGCGCAGTTCATGGGCGATATCGGCGGAGAAGGCCGAGAGCCGCTGAAAGGTGTCGTCCAGGCGCGCCAGCATGGCGTTGAAGGCGCGCACCAGTTCCACCAGCTCCGGGGGAACCTGATCGTCCGCCAGCCGAGCGGTCAGGGAATTGGCAGACACCCCAGCGGCTACTTCGGCCATACGGTGCAAGGGGCGTAGGCCTCTACGTGCAGCCCAGGCGCCAAGCAGCGCCGTGGCAAGGGCGGAGAGCCCCACTGTAAGCCAGATCAGCCGCTGCATGCGTTCGAGGAAATGCTGGTGATGAGTGATGTCCAGCGCTAGCGAAAGGCGCGGCGAATCCGGGTCCTGGGGCCGCAATGGCGCGCTGTACACCCGGTAGTCGATGCCATCCTGCTGCCAGTCATGCAGCCCATCACGACCTGGTGCGCGCAGGCCGTCCGCGCTGTTGAACCAGTAGTTGCCGTCGCGGCCCTCCAGACGCAAGGCAAGGTCCGGATGCAGACGCAGCTCTGTCTGCAGAGCCTCCAGTCGGGGCGCCAGAGCAGCAAGGCTGTCGACGTCATTGACCAGGGCACGAAACGCGGTCATGCGGATTTCCAGCAATTGCTGGTCGAGTTCGACGAAGTGCGCTTCGCTGGCGCGGCTGAAGAGGACGCCGGCAATCAGCGAGACGGCCGCCGTGCACGCGGCGAAGAGCAGGCCCAGGCGGGCGGTGAGTGAGAGTCTGCGCATCAGCCTTCGCGCGCCTCCAGCACGTAACCCATGCCGCGCACGGTATGGATCAGCTTGGTGGGGAAGTCGTCATCGAGCTTTGCCCGCAGTCGGCGGACGGCGACCTCGATTACGTTGGTTTCGCTGTCGAAATGCATGTCCCAGACTTCGGCGGCGATCAGTGTCTTGGGCAGGACTTCGCCCTGGCGGCGCAGCAGAAATTCCAGCAGGGCGAACTCCTTGGTCGTCAGGTCGATGCGTCGGCCGCCGCGTTCGACCCTGCGGCTTAGCAGGTCCAGGTGCAGGTCGGCGAACTCCAGGCTGGATTCCTGCGGGGCGCTGGCGCCGCGGCGGAGCAGGGTGCGCACACGGGCGAGGAGTTCGGCGAAGGCGAAGGGTTTGATCAGGTAGTCGTCGGCACCGAGTTCCAGGCCGTGGACGCGCTCGTCCACCGCGTCCCGTGCGGTCAGGAACAGCACCGGCACCTGCAGCCCGGCCTGGCGTAGGCTGCGCAGTACCTGCCAGCCGTCGAGGCCGGGAAGCATCACGTCGAGGATGATCAGGTCATAGCCGCCCGCGAGTGCCAGGTCGCGGCCCTCCAGTCCGTTGGTGACGAGGTCGGCAGCCAGGCCGGCCTCGCTCATGCCCTGGCGCAGGAACTGGCCGGTCTTGGGTTCATCTTCGACTATCAGTAGTTTCATGAGGAGCTCGTTGCTTGGGCTGGCGCGTTATATCGCGCCTTTGGAATGCGCGGGGCAAGCTGACAAAGTTGTAATGCAGGAGCACCGTTGGTGCCGTGGATTTTTCAGCAACCGCGCGGCTGTATACAATTGCGCGATTTCCGCACTTCAGGTCTTCCCGTCAATGCATCACCCCGCCGAACACTCGCCGCTGGGCAAGTCCAGCGAGTACGTCAGCACCTACAGCCCGGAGCTGTTGTTTCCCATCTCCCGCGTGACCAAGTGGAACGAACTGGGCCTGACTGCCGCGACCTTGCCGTACCAGGGCGTGGATTTCTGGAACTGCTACGAGCTGTCATGGCTGACTCCGTCCGGCAAACCGGTCGTGGCGATCAGCGAGTTCGCCATTCCTGCTGATTCGCCCAATATCATCGAATCCAAGTCGTTCAAGCTGTACCTCAATTCGCTGAACCAGTCCGTCTTTGCCAATGCCTCCGAGCTTGAGCAGGTGCTGGCGCGGGACCTGAGCGCGGCAGCGGGTGCTCCGGTCGCCGTACGGGTGCGCAGCCTGGCCGAGGTCGAAGCCGAAGGTGTCGCGGCTTCGCCCGGCGTCTGCATCGACGAGTTGGATATCGCCATCGACCGTTACGAACACCCGCAGCCCGAACTGCTTCGTGCCGAAGGCGGCCGGCAGGTGGACGAGGCGATTCACAGTCATCTGCTGAAGTCCAATTGTCCGGTCACCGGCCAGCCGGACTGGGGCACGGTGGTGGTGGAATATCGTGGGTCCAGGCGCCTGGATCACGCGAGCTTCCTCGCCTACCTGGTGAGCTTCCGCCAGCATGCTGACTTCCATGAGCAGTGCGTTGAGCGCATCTTCCTTGACCTCAAGCGGCTGTTGGAGCCGGAAGTGCTGACCGTCCATGCGCGTTATGTGCGTCGCGGCGGACTGGATATCAATCCCTACCGCAGCACCCATCCGGTGCAGACTGACAATCGTCGTCTGGTTCGGCAGTGACAAAAACCCCGACTCGAAGTCGGGGTTTTGTTTTGTGGTGAGGCTAGATACCCATGTTCGCGAGGCTTTGCATGATGTTGCGCAAGGTCCCGGCAAGGGTAGGGTGACGGGTCTCGAAGCGCTCGACGGCCAGGTTGACCCCGTCCACCAGATTGGCGTCCGGCGCCATGGCGGCATCGTGCGCCAGACGCAGTTCGATTTCCTGCATCAACTCGATCAGCGATGCGCGCTCCTCCGCATCCAGCGGCGGTTCCTCGGCCAACTGGTCGCGCAGTTGTTGCAGTTGCTGCTGCAGGCGTTCAGGCATGTCTTTCTCCCTTTGCGAATGTCTCAGGAGTGGACCTTCTGAGGAATTCAAAGGTCCCTCATGCCTTAGAGATTAATCCAGGCAAGACGGACCTGCCTGATTCGGATCAAGCCTGAAACAAATGTTTGGGGGTCAGGGTTTTTCGCCCTTCTCGCGCCGGTAGGCGAGGTCTGCCAGGCAGGGCGCCAGCTCGCCAAGGTGGTCGATCACTGAATGGGCGCCCAGGCGATACAACTCCAGGGTGGCAGTGGCACGCAGGCGGTCGCGCTCTGTGCCATCCAGGGCTCGCCAGTCCGCCGGTGCCAGCCCGCATAGGGGGCCGCTGGCGGCGAGGCCAATGGTCCAGATTCCGGCGTTCAATCCCGACTCCAGCAGGCGCGGATTGGCGCTCACCAGCACACAGCCGTCGAGGTGCGGTACACCAAGGCCAGACAGCGCTTGCCAGCAGTTGTCTGGCGCTGGCCAGGGGCGTGTTCCATTGGATTCGCTGCCCTTCATCCAGGTGGGGAGGGGCGCAGCCAGACGCCAACACACCTGCGCGGGCAACTCGTCGAGCCAGGCACAGGGCACTCCGTAGCCATCGACGAGCGCCGCCAGCTCGTCCAGGCCAGGGACGGCTTCAGCGTGCTCGCTGGCGGCGTCCAGCAGCTGTTGCAGGAAGGCCTGGTGCAGCGCTTCGCTGGCAGGAGCTCCCAGCGCATGGTCGAGGGCGGCACGTGGAGGTAGGGCGGCGGCTTCGGCCAGACGCGGGGCCAGACAGTCTGGCAGCAGTCGGCCCAGGGCAAGGGGCAGGGTGCGGGCACCGAAGTCCACGAGACAGCCAGAGAGGCCGAAGAGGAAGGCGGTGAAGGCGGGCGATTGGCTTTGAGGCATCTGCGTCATCCTGACGAGGTCTGGCGCAGGCTAGCGGCTCGGGATGACAGCAACGTTACTGCCGCTTGCCGGCCCCCATGGCCAGGCGCAGGTCATCTGGCACCGGTACCGATCTGTCGGTTGCGTGATCGATCCAGACCAACTTGCAGTGCCCTTCGCCATAGAGCGTCGCCGGGGCTTCCAGAGTGCTCAGGCGGTGTTCCAGCACCAGGCTGCTTTTGCCCACGGCCCCAGCGTAGAGCTCTATGACAACAGTGGCGGGATGCACCACCGGCTTGAGGTAGGTATGCAGGGTCTGCAGAACGACGGGGCCTTGGGACACATTGTTCATGGCGATGCCCAGACTTTCGAACCAGGCGACCCGGGCTTCTTCCAGGTACTGGATGTAAAGGGTGTTGTTGACGTGTCCGTAGCTGTCCATGTCACCCCAGCGGACGGGAATGTGAGCAACATGAAGCAAGGTTTTTTCCGGCATGCTGGCTGTTCGCTATGCTGTCCAAATGGGGCGATGGCCTTATACTGCGCGCCTTTCTCATGGGTGGCGGCGGCGGGCCGCCACACTACTTTTCTCAAGGAGAGTCTGCAATGCAATTGATCGGCGCTCGGTGGCTCGATCGTCTGGGCCGTGCTCTAGCCTGTGTCACCCTGGCAGTGCTGCCCATCGCTGCGAATGCCGCGGAAGAGGACCCTTGGGAGGGTTTCAATCGCGTGATGTTCCGCTTCAATGACACCCTTGATACCTACGCCCTGAAACCCGTTGCCAAGGGCTATCAGACCGTGACCCCGCAGTTCCTTGAAGATGGGATCCACAACGTCTTCAACAACGTCGGTGACGTCGGCAATCTGGCCAACGACCTATTCCAGGCCAAGTTCCACAATGCTGGTGTCGACACCAGCCGCCTGGTGTTCAACACCACCTTCGGCCTGTTGGGCTTCTTCGACGTGGCCACTACGATGGGCCTGCAGCGCAACGATGAAGACTTCGGCCAGACGCTCGGCTACTGGGGCGTGAGCAGCGGGCCGTACCTGGTCATCCCGTTCCTCGGCCCAAGCACCGTGCGCGATGCCGGCGGCAAGGTGCCGGATTCGTTCCTCGAACCCTATCCCTACATCGACCATGTGCCGACCCGCAACGTCACCCGTGCCGTGGACGTGGTGGATACCCGCGCCAGCCTGTTGTCAGCCGAGAAGCTGATTACCGGCGACAAGTACATCTTCATTCGCAATGCCTACCTGCAGAACCGCGAGTTCAAGGTCAAGGACGGCGAGGTCGAAGACGATTTCTGAGCCCCAGCCGGAATCAGCGGCATGAAAAAGGCGACCCCGAGGTCGCCTTTTTCGTTTCCAGCTATTGCACCTAGCGGAGAGCCAGAATGGCCAGGCCGAAGAGGCGACTGCCATCCGTGCCTTCGCCGATGCGAACCACTTCGGCATCGGCTTCCAGCCCCTTGAGCGAACTGTGCTCGGAAGGAATGAGCACCCGGACGCAATCTCCCACGCTGAGTTTGGCGCTCGCTTCGAGCTGCATGCCGCTGCTGGAAAGGTCCAGGCAAAGGGCAGGGTACTGCTGGCCGGCGTGCTCCAGGACGGCTTTGGTCTGCACCTGCATCCTTATGAAATCGCGCTTCTCGCTGTAGTTGCGGTCGTCCAGGCTCACGCGCTGATCCTCTTGTCGTCATGGAGTGGGGCCGAACCCCTTATAACTTCCAGCGATTTTGGGTGTAAAGGCAGAGTCCAACTCGCGGCGCAAGCTTGAATCGCCCTGCGGATGGGAGTACCGTCTGCGCCGTAAAGCGAACCCCCGTACTCGTGCTCGGGCCTTAGGTCGGGTGCTACAACAACCCATCCCTGGCGCCGTTTGCCTGGATACTCCATGCACAATCCCAGTGCCAAGCTGCTGATTATTGATGACGACGAGGTAGTGCGCGCGAGCCTCGCGGCCTATCTGGAAGACAGTGGATTCAGCGTTCGGCAGGCCAGTAACGGCCTGCAAGGGCTGCAGGTTTTCGAGCAGGAGCGCCCGGATCTGGTGATCTGCGACCTGCGCATGCCTCAGGTCGATGGCCTGGAGCTGATCCGTCGCATTTCCGAACTGGAAGCAGAAACCCCGGTTATCGTGGTCTCCGGTGCCGGCGTCATGAGCGACGCGGTCGAAGCCCTGCGTCTGGGGGCTGCGGATTACCTGATCAAGCCCCTGGAAGACCTGGCCGTTCTCGAGCACTCGGTGCGCCGCGCTCTCGATCGTGCGGCCCTGCGTCTGGAGAACCGCCGCTACCGCGAGAAGCTGGAGTCGGCCAACCGCGAATTGCAAGCCAGCCTGCACTTGCTGCAGGAAGACCAGAACGCCGGGCGCCAGGTGCAGATGAACATGCTGCCGGTGACGCCCTGGGAAGTGGACGGCCTGCGTTTTGCCCACCAGATCATTCCGTCGCTGTACCTTTCCGGGGACTTCGTCGACTACTTTCGAGTAGATGAGCGTCGGGTTGCCTTCTATCTGGCGGACGTTTCCGGCCATGGCGCTTCCTCGGCGTTCGTAACCGTACTGCTCAAGTTCATGACGACGCGCCTGCTCTACGAGTCCCGGCGCAATGGCATGCTGCCCGAATTCAAGCCTTCCGAGGTGTTGGGGCACATCAACCGTGGCCTGATCAACACCAAGCTGGGCAAGCACGTGACCATGCTGGGTGGCGTGATCGACGAAGAGAATGGCCAACTGACCTATAGCATTGGCGGGCACCTGCCGCTGCCGGTGCTCTACAGCGAGGGCAAGGCCACTTACCTGGCGGGCAAAGGTTTGCCGGTGGGGCTGTTTGAAGAGGCGAGCTATGATGACCGTGTCATCGACCTGCCGTCGTCTTTCAGCTTGACCTTGCTCTCCGATGGGATCCTGGACCTTTTGCCTGGGGATACCCTCAAAGATAAAGAAGCCGCGCTACCAGATATGGTCTGTGAGGCAGGTGGCAGTCTGGATGGCTTGCGACAAGTATTTGGGCTGGCCAGCCTGGGCGAGATGCCGGATGATATCGCCTTGCTGGTGTTGAGCAGGAACCTTGCATGAGTACCGGTAAAATCCAGTTTGCCGAGCAGGAAGGGACATTCGTCCTGAAGTTCGTCGGAGAAATACGACTGACCCTGTGTTCGGCCCTGGATGCGACCATTGAAAAGATCTTCTCGGCGCTGAATTTCTCGGCGATCGTGATCGACCTGACCGAAACCCAGAGTATCGACAGCACTACGCTTGGCCTGTTGGCCAAACTGTCGATTCTTTCGCGGCAGAAGGTTGGACTGTTGCCCACGGTAGTGACCACCCATCCCGACATCACACGGCTGCTGCAGTCGATGGGATTCGATCAGGTGTTCAATATCGTTGGGACGCCAGTGCCTTGCCCTGAGTGTCTTGAGGATCTGCCTCCGCAGGATCAAACCGAGGATGTGGTCCGCACCAAGGTGCTGGAGGCCCACCGCATTCTCATGGGGCTCAACGAATCCAATCGTGAAGCCTTCCACGACCTGGTCAGTGCCCTCGAACGCAGCTGATCCGTCGCGTATTCTTCCTTAAATGAAAACGCGCGCAGCCCACAAAGGCTGCGCGCGTTCTCGTTTCAGCGACGCGAGGCGAGGAGGGCTTCCAGTTTCTCCTGGTCGCGCGCGAACAGGCGGATGCCTTCGGCCAGCTTCTCGGTGCCCATGGCATCTTCGTTCAGCTGCCAACGGAAAGCTGTTTCGTCCAACACAACGCGGGCTTCTGCTACGTTGCCTGGCGCCAGGTTGCGTCCGAGCGCGCCCTGGTCGTCTGCCAGCTTCTGCAGCAGCTCGGGGCTGATGGTCAGGCGGTCGCACCCGGCGAGGGCTTCGATCTGCCCGAGGTTGCGGAAGCTCGCCCCCATTACCACGGTCCCGTAGCCATTGGCCTTGTAGTAGCGGTAGATGCGCGAGACGGACTGCACGCCCGGGTCTTCGTCACCAACGTAGTCGCGGCCCTCGGCTTTCTTGTACCAGTCGTAGATACGGCCGACGAAGGGGGAAATCAGGAACACCCCAGCATCGGCACAAGCCGCCGCCTGGGCGAAGGTGAACAGCAGGGTCAGGTTGGTCTGGATACCCATACGTTCCAGTTGTTCGGCGGCGCGAATGCCTTCCCAGGTGGAAGCGATCTTGATCAGCACGCGTTCGCGGCCAATGCCGGCTTCTTCGTACAGACCGATGAGACGCTCGGCTCGGCGCAGGGTGGCATCGGTGTCAAAGGAGAGGCGGGCATCCACCTCAGTGGAGATGCGGCCTGGAATTACCTTGAGTATTTCCTGGCCGACAGCTACGCCAAAGCAGTCGCAAGCCAGGCCCAGGTCAGCGCCGGCTACGGCAACCGCCTTGTCGAGTAGCTCGGCATAGCGTGGCATTGCGGCGGCTTTCAGCAGCAGGGAAGGGTTTGTGGTTGCGTCGACGGGCTTCAGGCGGGCGATTGCATCCAGGTCGCCGGTGTCGGCAACGACGGTGGTGTACTGCTTGAGTTGGTCCAGCTTGGAGGTCATGGCGAAACCTTGTCGTGGCGGATGGACTGACCTTACCCGAGCCGCAGGGGCTGCTCAACGGGGGCGTAAGGGCTTTTTTACAGGCCATTGGCCTGCCCATATCAAGAGACTCGGGAAAGGGGGGCTCAGGTTCCCGAGAGAAAAAGATTTCGCATTTTCATTGCGGTTTTTTCGCACTCGTCCGTCTACATCTGTGAGACCCCGAAAATTTCGAGAAACAGGCAGCAGGGAGATTCGGCCAGAGGCTCTGCAGTACGCAGGTCATTGATCAATAAGGAGATATTAATGCGAGTACACGCCTTGCTCCGGGCCAAGCCTATCGTCCCGCAGCACATCAGCCTGAAGGTCGAAAGGAGCCCACCGAGCCTTGAACAACGTCAATTGCGGCAGATGCTGCAGCAGGAGGGGCTGAAGACCAGCATGCCGCGCCTCAAGGTGCTGGAGATCCTCTGCCAGGTCTTCCTGGAAGGTGATGACATCCCCAGTCGCTTTCTCCACGAACGCCTGGTTGACGCGGGCGAACCGCTGTCCCTGGTCAGCGTGCGCCTGGTGCTGGGAAGGATGGTGGACAGTGGCCTGGTGGCTGCCCGAGGCGGCAGCCGATATTGTCTGGCGCCGGCCTGGGAAGCCTCGATCTTGGCTCAGCGGCCGCGCAGCAGCCCGGCGGCCTGATCCAGTAGTGCCAGCGGGTCGGCGGTCTTGTGCACGTCGACTGACAACAACTGGCGGAAGCGCCGGGCTCCAGGGAACCCCTGGCCCAGACCGAGAACATGGCGGGTGATGTGGTGCATCACGCCGCCGTCCTGGATGTGGCGCTCGATATAAGGACGCATGGCCTCGAGGGCTTCGACTCGACTGATTTGCGGACCTGCGGCGCCGAACAGCGCGGCATCCACCTCGGCCAGCAGATAGGGGTTGTGGTAGGCCTCGCGGCCCAGCATCACGCCATCAAAGGTCTCAAGGTGGCCACGGCACTCATCCAGCGTCTTGATACCGCCGTTGAGGATGATTTCCAAATCCGGGAAATCTCGTTTCAGCTGTGCTGCCACGTCATAGCGCAGAGGTGGAATCTCCCGGTTTTCCTTGGGCGAGAGGCCTTCCAGGATGGCGATACGGGCATGCACGGTGAAACTACGGCAACCTGCGTCGCGCACCTTGCCGACGAAGTCGCAAAGCTCTTCGTAGCTGTCGCGGCCGTTGATGCCGATCCGGTGCTTTACCGTCACCGGGATCTCCACCGCATCCAGCATCGCCTTCACACAATCTGCCACCAGGGCAGGATGGCCCATCAGGCAGGCGCCGATCATGTTGTTCTGCACGCGGTCGCTGGGGCAGCCGACGTTCAGGTTCACTTCGTCATAGCCCGCGTCCTGGGCCATCTTCCCGCAGGCAGCCAACTCCGCTGGCACACTGCCACCCAGCTGCAGCGCCAGCGGGTGCTCCGTTTCGTCGTGACGCAGGAAGCGCTCATGGTCGCCATTAAGCAGGGCGCCAGTGGTCACCATCTCGGTGTAGAGCAGGGCATGCCGGGAGAGCTGGCGCAGGAAGAAACGACAGTGCCTATCTGTCCAGTCCATCATCGGCGCCACGGAGAAGCGGCGGGACAGGGCAGGGCGCGTGGTTACTGGCTTTGAGGCTGATTCTAGGGGCATTCTGGTACTTCTGATTTCCAACCGTTTTCTGCCGTTTCCGCTTGTTTTTGGGATGTCACTGGTACAATGTACCAACCCAGAAGGCTCATGTACCAAATCACCTATGGCGACTATCAGAAAGCGGAAACGCAAGGACGGGACGTTCGGCTATACGGCGCAGATCCGGATCATGCGCGATGGCCAGCAAGTCTATCAGGAAAGCCAGACCTTCGACCGCCAGCAGGCAGCCAAGGCCTGGGCGACCAAGCGCGAAGCGGACCTGGGGGCGCCGGGTGCGATCGAGCGCGCTAGTCGCGATGGCATCACGATCAAAGAGATCATCGAGCAGTATCTGGAGGAGTACGAGCGCATCCGCCCGCTTGGCAAGACCAAGCGCCAGGCGCTCAAGGCCATCAGCGACACCTGGATCGGTGAGGTGGCTGACCAGGACCTGACCAGCCAGAAGCTGGTGGAGTTCGCCCAGTGGCGAATGACCAAGGCGGGCGGCGGCGTGCAGGCGCAGACGGTCGGGAACGACCTGGCGCACCTGGGGGCCGTGCTCTCGGTGGCGCGCCCGGCGTGGGGCTATGAGATCGATCCGCATGCCATCGGCGACGCCCGCAAGGTATTGCGAAAGCTGGGGGCTGTCAGCCGCAGCAAGGAGCGCTCCCGGCGTCCCGCCGTCAAGGAGCTGGACAAGATCCTGACGCACTTCTTCGAGCTACTGCGCTGGAAGCCCACAGCCATCCATATGCCGAAGGTCATCGCCTTCGCTATCTTTTCGACCCGTCGCCAGGAAGAGATTACCCGCATTCGCTGGGAAGACCTGGACGTGGCTAGTCAGACGGTGCTGGTGCGGGACATGAAGAACCCCGGGCAGAAGATCGGCAACGATGTCTGGTGCCATCTGCCGGACGAGGCAATGGCGATCATCGAGACGATGCCCAAGGACTGCCCGGAGATCTTCCCCTATAACGGTAATTCCATCGGCACCTCATGGCGCAATGCCTGCAAGTTCCTCGAGATCGAGGACCTGCACTTCCACGACCTGCGCCACGATGGTGTCAGTCGTCTATTCGAAATGGATTGGGATATTCCGCGTGTGGCCAGCGTGTCGGGCCACCGGGATTGGAACTCGCTGCGGCGCTATACGCACCTGCGAGGGAGAGGAGACCCCTATCAGGGGTGGAGTTGGCTGGAGAAGATCATTGCGGCGCCCGTTGAATTGGGCGCGCGAGTACAACGGAAAGGGGAGGACTAGCGCCTCCCCTTATCCGCTCCTCCGAAAAGGGTTCCGTCCGTGCAGCTTGTCGTTCTCGACCTTGGCCGTCTGGTGCTGGGCGTCCAAGTACTTGGCCAGGTCAGTCAGGGCAACGCCCTTGGCCGATTTCTGGCTTCCTTCCATGCGCACAATCGGCAGATCAATGGCGCCGGCCAGGACCTTCTGCTGGAACTTCTCCGGCGTCAGGTGGCTGAAGTAGTCGGCGCAGATGCGGTCCAGGGGGATGATGGCGGTGCCGTTGTACTGTGCCATCAGTAGGAAAATGGTGTTCATGGTGTGTACCTCGCTAGTCAGCGCTGGTGCTGAGCTATTTCCTTGGTCGGCGGGGTGTAGGTACCGCGTCAGGCATAGCCGGCCCAATGGTGCGGCCGATGTTAGTGCTGTCTGCGCTGGAGAAGGGCAGGTGGTCGAAGGTGGCGAGATCAAGCATCCAGCTGCCATGTAACTTGCACATGGGCCGCCCATCGTCGTCCCTGGCGCCCCGAATTGCCTTGCCGGTCGAGATCCACCATTCGGCCGCGCCGACTTGGGCGAAGTCGCTGGCTCTGCCGAGGCAGATTCGTGGCCAACCGCTTACCAACCGTTCGCGGCGATGCAGATTTTCGTGCATGTGCCATATCGGGGCGCCAAACCTGCGCGGGAATGGCCGTTCCTCCAGCAGGGCATCGTTGCCGCTTTCGTTGCTATCGATCACGTCAGAGATCGCGGCGAAATCACAGGCTGGCATCATCTTTACGACCTTGGTGGTCTTCACGACTCCAGGGAGGAGTTCTCGGAATCGTTGGTCATTGAGCCTGAACGAGATCCTTAGCCGAAACCACTTGCCACGGTGAACCGTCATGGTGTCTCTGTTTGTGGTGCGCATGCTGGGGGATTCTCCTGAACCGATTGCACCCCTTGATGCTAAGTAGAAAGCTCGCGGCTTAGTGGGCTATCTAGTCCCATTGGAGGGTCAAGCGGGCGAGATGAGCTTTAAGATCGTATTCACTCGATTTTCCTCGATTCCAGCCCCGGGTTTTTGCCAGGAGTTTGCTGACTCAGCTTGCCGGGCAATAGAAAAATGCAAGTTGCCGAACATCGCGATCGAGTCGGGGAAGAGGTGGCGGGAGCCTGTTGGAAATGCAGTCTGGCGGGGAACGTCACTTCTGCTTCTGTGGGGCAGGCCAAGGATGGGAGTTTGGGGACGCCGAAGGTACTTTCCGGGAATGCCAATTGGCGGTTCACGGCCAGCGTCCCTTTATGTGCACAGCTATAGGTCGAAATCCGGCGAAGCTACTTTGCGTCTAGCGAGTGATGTACTCCTCTGACCTAGCGGTAGCTCCGGTACAGGTTTGCATTGCAGTAGTTGCATTGGTGGATACGGCGTTGGTCATGCCATCCCTCCAGGCCGAACTGGCGGATGCTCCGTGAGCCGCAGCAGCGGCAGGTAATTCCTTTCTGGCCGTTACGGTTGAGCCCATGGCGCTCCATGTAGTCGTCGACGATCGGAAATCTGAGCCAGCGCTTGTGGCGCTGCTCACTCAGCTGTCGTTCCTGCCTCCACAACCAATACGCAATCCCAAGTCCGGCGGCGATCAAAAAGAGAATGAGGTTCATCTGTTTTTCCTTGGCGTGAGGAATGAGGGGGCTGAGGCGAGAGCAGGAGTGCATCTCGGATCACTCTGCGAACTTTGCCGTTCCTTGGTTCTCCCAGGATCTCCAGATACGTTGGCTCGCAGCGACTTGTGCTGGCAGCGGAGGGCGGTGGCCATTGGCGATGGCAATAGGCGCAGTGTCCTGTCCAGCCAGATTCAGGTAGTGGTGGGGTGCGGTGAGAAAAATGGAGAGCGGGATGACCAGCAGCTCCGCGATATGTGCCTGGACGTAAATATCGGCCCAGGCATGAAGGTGGGCTTGCTGGTGCGCGTTAAACAGAAGCGGCTTTGACGAGGACATTGACTGGCTCCGATTTGGTTACGGATTCCAGTTTCCTCAGAATCGGAAAAGCGCAAGCCCACGAAAGGGCGCGAATGTGCCGGCCCCTCGCATGGGTAGGATTGGCATTCAGGGTGCTACGAAAAGCAGCTCTCTGCCTTCGTTCATGATGACCGGCGGTGATACGCCAGCGAGACCAGGGCTGTAGATGAAAAACCAGGGCGGAAGCTGCTCGGACATCTCGTGCGTCAGCTCGAGTTCTTCTCGATTGGCCGGCCGCCCCCGTGCGCCGAGGAAAATCGGCCCATAGGCCCTCTCCTTCGACTTCATGAAGGCGGGGGCTTTGACCAGGTTCGGTGAGTGGCCGGTAATCATATCGAGGAGTTGCGAAAAGGCATGAATTGGCCCGCCATCACCGTATGGTTGGCCTAGTACGTAGCCAACTTGCGTGCGAAGCAGCTTTTGTCGAGCTTCTTCGTTAGTGGCATACGTTTCTGCACGTGCGCGGATGAATGCTTTTGAGCTCATGGCCACGGCCTCATCTGGGCTCGAGGCAATGTCTGCGGGTACCCAGGCAGCAACTTGAACGTTTGCTGCCGTGCTGCCTGGGGTGAATCCGCTCAGCAGCAACAGAGTCGGATCTCCGGTAGCAATCAGCTGTGCCGCACCTGCGACTGAGTTGTCGATGCTGCGGCCATCAGAAACGTTACCTTCGCGAGACCGCAATTCGTTGTACTTTGCCTTTGGCAGATCCTCGGCAGGAATGCCCATGGCGTCGGCAATCATCAGCGCCTGGGAGGGAGAACCAGTTCTGGGTATAAGACCGCACCCTGTGAATAGGAAAGAGAGCGCGGTAATCACGATCAAGCGACGCATGGGAAATCCTCGGCGATGGCAAATAGCATGGGCACGAGCGGGACGATGCTCATTGACTAAGAACGGGCCAGAAAACAATGCCTGTAATCAGGCAACCTCCCGCCCAGATCGCCAGGGGCATTCGCAGAAGTGCCATGGTCTGATAAAGCGGAATGGGAATGCGCTTCTGCTTGTAGCCCTGGTAAATGAGGTGAGCCCATACCAGTGGTGCAGATTGAAACACTATGAGAAGGACGATTCGCCAAAGCGCCAGTTCAATAGGCTGGTCTTCTGAGGAATTGGAGCTTACCGATAGATATGCCAGCCTGAGCGCAATCGCTATAGCGGCACTCAGGACTAACAGGTTGCAGTGGAGGAGGCGCTTCCAGATTGCAGAGCAGACTTCTTCAGGTGTCATCGTGTTCATTGAGGAACTCCGTGGACGGGGATCATCAGGTGAACATGACTTTATCTATATGCAACCTTCACTTCGGCACGTTGCATGCGGCTTCGAAGTATCAAGTGATGTTTCGAGTTTGAAATGAACCTGGACGGTCGGGAAGGGGCTTCCGTGATGGTCGAGCTGGGCCCTTGGTCAGACGAAAGTCGCTTTCCTTGTTCGCTCTGCGTGCCTCCCGTGGATACAAGGAAAGCTGCTTTGCTGGGCGGGGCATTTGTTTCTCCTGGGAAATGAGACCGTGCTGGCCGTGTTCAATACGGGCGCGCGCGGCGGCAACCTGCGAAATTTGCCTAATTTCGAATCCGGTGCCGCAACTCTTTGCGGTCTGGTGAAGAGGGGCCGGGTTGAGGGAGTCAACCAGGGCGGGAGCATCCTTATGCAGAGCCCCAGTCTCGGCTGCCGTTTGCACCTTCTTTCTCATCCGAGATACGACAATCCTAAAGTTTACGAAGGGTTCACTTTTATGCACCTCGGATGCTCCTCCTTGAGTGTCCATTTAGGTGCAAAAAAGTGCACTCCAGATGCACTCTCTGATCCCAGTTTTCTGGCTTCCCCACATAATTCGCCCCCTTCTCAGGGGCGTGCTGAGGCGGATTGGGTACGTCTTCAGGGCGGAGATGCCTCACTGGGCTGGGGCGGCGCTGTTACGGCTAAGAAAATGGCGATCAGTAAGACATCGAAACTCGTTTTCCATGTTTGGCCCCCCTCCGCGCGAGCCCGGAAGGCATGGGGCATTCCAGGGTTTCCAATGTTTTCTAGCTGCTATAGCAGGAAATGGACATCGAAACCTTCCGTGCCGTGCAGAAGGCTTCGAGTCGAGGGGGCGCGCTACGTATGCTGGAAGGCGCCCGTGGTTCCTGAGTGGACGGCGGCAAGAAAAGGCAGGAGATATTTTATCTGTGCTGCTTAAGATTATGAAAATAAAAGGAAAAATGAGTTTTTTCTGTAGGCCAGCTGATACCTATATCAGCTGGCCTACAGGCTTTGAAAACCGCTTTTCCCGGTGTTTTCTAGTGCGGCCAAAACTACGCTCGCACCGATTACGGTAGAGCATCCCCTGCGCAGGCCTTTGCTGAGATCCTAACCCCGCATCAGCCCTGGGTTTGAGCCGCTCACTCCTTAGTTTCGGTGTTACACAGCTGCTATAAGAAGGAATATCAGCGTGAGTGCAATCACACATCGAGCTGCTGAGCTCATGAGCGCAATGTGGACGTTCAGCCAGGAACTCATGAGTGAGGACTTGCGCCTCAATGATGAGTGTTGGGAGCCGGTCAGGGCATACTCAACCCGTTCAAAGTAAACATCCTTGGAAGGAAATCGGACTCCCTCAGATCAGCAGTTGCCATGTTCGGCAGAACTCACGCCCGGAATCGACTCACCCATCCACTAAGGTCCCCGGAAAGGCGCGCAAGTGACTGCGAACCATTGCTCGCGCTGTCCGCCAGTTCCGCGACCAGTTGAGCATCGCCATGTATCTGGCCGATGTGCCGACTGATGTCTTCAGCGACTTGATGTTGTTCTTCAGCTGCGGTGGCGATCTGGGCATTCATGTCCCGCACGATCTCCACCGACGCACGAATGAGTTCGCAGCTTGATCTCGCATCGCTGATCCGGGCCAGGGATTCTTGCGAAACGTCCAGACTGGCATGCATTTGCTTCCCAACCTGGCAAGTGCGAAGGGCGAGATTGCCTAGCAACGAGTCGATCTCCTCTGTGGAGTCCGCTGTCCTTTTGGCCAGCGCTCGAACCTCGTCCGCGACGACTGCAAAGCCGCGACCCTGTTCACCTGCACGAGCAGCTTCGATGGCAGCGTTCAGTGCCAACAGGTTGGTCTGGTCAGCGATGGATCGGATGGTCCCGAGGATGGACTGAATGCCCATGCTGTCCTTTTCCAGCTGCTGCATTGAGGTTGCTGCCTGACCAATCTCTGCGCTGAGGTGGTTTGGGCCGCCAGCCAGTAGTGGAGCCACATGGCATGGGTGCCGGTGGGAAAGTTCTGGGCGAAGGTCAACTTTGTACCGTGTTGGCGTACCCGGGCGGCGAGGTTGTCGTTACGGGTGCAACTCTTGTCGGTCATGTTGTTTGTCTCACCACTGAACGAAAAAGGCGCCGCCCCAGTCACCATGGGATTGGTGGCCGGGAGCGACGCCATCGTCTATGAACTGTCTCCGCCGTTGGAGGGAGTTCGGAGTGCTGGTATCAGCAAGTGATGTGCCATCGTTCAGCAACGAAACTGAACGAGGCCAGGGAAGGGGGCGCTGCAATAGCTTCGTTTGATAGACGACCTTTACTTAGCTGGTGGGTGCCATTCCATATCGGCTGCTGCACAGCCCAGAGCCCCCTCTCTTGAAAGGCCGCAACCGGCCAGAATCGGTCGCTAGCAAAGCTCTGCTTCCCGCCCAAAGCAGCCAAGGCTTTTGGAAAATGAGGACCTATCCACTTGGCGGCAGCTGGAGCAGCCAAACGCCGACTTCGCCGATGCTCAGTAATTAAAGTCGTGCCCAAGCTGTTGCTGCATCCATTCCAGGAAGCGCCGCACCCTCGACAACTCCGCATGCGTTCGGGGGAAGACCAGATGGTGAGCGCTGACGGAACTTCGGAGCCTCTCCTCGAAGACTGGCACCAGTCTGCCTTGACTAACGTAATCCTGGGAAAGCAATGAGCTTTCCAGCGCAAAGCCGTACCCGTGACTAGCGGCTTCCAGGCTCATGTACGAACGGTCAAAACTCAGCGCATAAGGTGCTTCGGGCAGCGAAAGTCCCTGTTGCGCGAACCATTGGGGCCATTGCACCAGTGCTGCCTCCGACAGAATCAGATTTTGGCGCAGCAGTTCCTGCGGTTCTTGGATCGGCGCTCGCTCTAGTAACGCAGGCGCAGCCAAGACTGTCAGTTGCTCGTGGCGGATGGTGCGCACTTCCAGACTCGGCCAGTTCGGATAACCGTGGCGAATATCCAGATCGATTTGATTGCGGCCGAAGTGCAGCGACTCGTAGGAGCAAGACAGATTGATCTGGATGTCGGGATGACTGACACGGAACTGTTCAAGGCGCGGCAGGAGCCAGAGCAGACCGAAGCTGGGCGCCGAGTGCAGGCGCAAATAGTCAGAGCTGACTGCGCTGCCTGCCCGCTCTGTGGCAATGGCAAGGTTCTGCAAAACGCCGGACACGTCACGCAGGTACTGCTCACCGGCCGGGGTGAGCGTCACGCCCTTGGCGGTGCGCAGGAAAAGCGGGCGGCCGATAAGTGATTCGAGATTGGCGATCTGGTGGCTAACGGCAGAGGGCGTGAGGTTAAGTTGTTCGGCGGCGCGGGCGACGTTGCCGAATCTCGCTGCCTGCTCGAAGGCCTGAATCGCTTTGAACGGCGGCAGTTGGATGGGTTTCTTATCCGACTCGTGTTGCATCTCATCTCCTGCATCTTTCGGGGCTTTGCGGCGACGCGCGCACTTTGCATCTCTGCCGCCGGACTGCCCAGTGCTGAATTTTTTTCAGCATAGGTTGAGTCGGGCTGCGTTGCCCGGATGGGGTTGTGGACCGAATCTGTGCCCATCGGTTCTCCATGAACCGGCGTCCATAACAACAAGTATCCCGGAGCAAAAAAATGCTACTCGAAAGCAAAATCGCAATCGTCACTGGAGCTGCCTCTGCACGCGGTATCGGTCGCGCTACCGCCAAGGTCTTCGCCGAGCAAGGTGCTCGCGTGGCCATCCTGGACCTGGACCCGGAGGCTGCCCGCCAGGCGGCAGCGGAACTGGGAGAAGGTCATCTCGGCCTGGCCGCCAACGTGGCAGACGAAGCTCAAGTGCGCGACGCTGTGGCCCAAGTGCTGGCCCAGTACGGCCGGATCGATGTGCTGGTGAACAACGCTGGCATCACCCAGCCGGTGAAGACCCTGGAGATCACTGGCACGGATTTCGACCGCATCCTGGATGTGAACCTGCGAGGCACGCTGCTGATGTCCCAGGCGGTGATCCCCACCATGCGCGCGCAGAAGTCCGGCAGCATCATTTGCATGTCGTCGGTTTCCGCCCAGCGTGGCGGCGGCATCTTCGGCGGTCCTCATTACAGCGCGGCCAAGGCCGGGGTCCTGGGTCTGGGTAAAGCCATGGCCCGCGAGTTGGGTGCGGACAATATTCGAGTGAACTCAATCACCCCGGGATTGATCCAGACTGATATCACCGGCGGTCTCATGCATGACGAGCGTCGCCACGCCATCATCGAGGGCATCCCCCTCGGCCGCCTGGGTGCAGCAAGCGACGTGGCCAACGCAGCGCTGTTCCTGGCCAGCGACCTGTCCAGCTACCTGACAGGCGTCACGCTGGATGTGAATGGTGGGATGCTGATCCACTGACGAGCCCTGCCCTCCGGCTCGCGATGTTTCGAATCTGAGCCCCGGCGAGCGAATCCTCGCCCGCCGGGTCACATGTATAAAAACAAGAGATCAGATCAACATGACGACGATAGCTCTCGATGCGGCTTCGACCGCGCGTAGCAACGCCTACCGTAAAACGGCCTGGCGGCTGATGCCATTTCTCATGCTGTGCTACCTCTGCGCTTACCTCGACCGGGTCAACGTCGGGTTCGCCAAGTTGCAGATGATGGACGACCTGGCCCTGAGCGAGGCCGTGTACGGTTTGGGTGCGGGCATGTTCTTCATCGGCTACTTCCTCTGTGAAGTACCCAGCAACATCATTCTCCACAAGGTCGGTGCACGGCGCTGGATTGCGCGCATCATGATCACCTGGGGCATCATTTCCGCGCTCTTCGCCTTCGTGGAAACCGCCTGGCAGTTCTACGCCCTGCGCTTCCTCCTGGGCGTGGCCGAGGCAGGGCTGGCCCCAGGCCTGCTGCTCTACCTCACCTACTGGTTCCCCTCCTACCGGCGCGCCAAGATGACCGCCCTCTGGTTCATCGCCATCCCGCTCTCGGGCATGGTGGGCGGGCCATTATCTGGCTGGATCATGGAGCGCTTCGCCGGTGTGCACGGCTGGGCCGGCTGGCAATGGATGTTCATGCTCGAAGCAATTCCCACCGTAGTGGTCGGCCTGTTGGTACTGAGCTACCTCAAGGACGGCGTGAATCAGGCTACCTGGCTCAACGACGACGAGAAGGCACTGTTGCGCAAGGAGCTGGCTGAGGACGACAAGCACAAGGTCACACATGCCTCGCCGGCCGCCTTCATCCGCGATCGCCGCCTGTGGCTGCTGGCTGGAATCTACTTCTGCGTAGTGATGGGCCAGTACGCAATCACCTTCTGGCTGCCAACCCTGGTGCGCAATGCCGGTGTATCCGAGCCATTGCACATCGGCCTGCTCACCAGCCTGCCCTACCTCTGCGCCATCGCCGCGATGCTCCTGGCCGGCCGCAGTGGCGATAAGCATCAGGAACGTCGTTGGCACCTCGCAATACCGATGCTTGCCGGCGCTCTGGGACTGAGCTTGGCCGCCGCGTTCGGCGGCAGTCTGAGTCTGTCGATCCTCAGCTTGTGCCTTGCGGCGGCGGGAATCCTCTCGGCCTCGTCACTGTTCTGGATGCTGCCCACCACCCTGCTCGGCGGTGTCTCGGCGGCCGCGGGCATCGCAGCGGTAAACAGCTTCGCCAACCTCGCCGGTTTCTGCTCGCCTTACCTGATCGGCTGGGTAACCACCACCCTCGGCAGCAATGCCATCGGCATGTACCTCATTACCGCTGTGCTGGTATTCGGCGCCCTTCTGGTGTTCCGCGTCCCGGCCAACCTGGTCAACCGTTGAGATTGAAGGAGTTACAACGATGAGTTCCGTTTCCATCGACACCGGCACGCCCTCCCTCGCCAAGCGCGCCTACAATATCCGGCGCAATGCCCTGCGCATGGGGCAGGTCCAAGGGCAAGGCTATATTGGCCAGGCACTGGGAGCCGCCGACCTGCTGGCCGTGTCGTACTTTCATGCCCTGCACTACGATCCGGCCAACCCTGAATGGGAAGAACGCGACCGCTTCTACCTGTCCATCGGCCACTACGCCATTGCCCTCTACGCTGCCCTGATCGAAGCTGGCGTCATTCCTGAAGACGAACTAGAGACCTATGGCAGCGATGACAGCCGCCTGCCCATGTCGGGCATGGCTGCTTACACGCCCGGGATGGAAATCACCGGTGGCTCCCTCGGCCACGGCCTGGGCATCGCAGTTGGGGCCTGCCTCGGACTCAAACGCAAAGGCTCGGACAGGTTCGTCTACAACCTGCTCTCCGATGGTGAGTTGAATGAAGGCTCCACCTGGGAAGCAATCATGTCGGCCTCGCACTGGAAGCTGGACAACCTGATCGCCATCGTCGACGTGAACAACCAGCAAGCGGACGGTTACTCCAGCGAAGTGCTGGCCTTCGAGCCCATCGTCGACCGCTGGCAGGCGTTCGGATGGTTCACCCAGCGGGTAGACGGTAACGACATCGGTGCCCTGGTGCAGGCCTTCGACACTGCACGCAACCATTCAGGAACACAACCCAGGGTGATCATCTGCGACACCCGCATGGGCAAGGGCGTGCCCTTCCTGGAAAACCGCGAAAAAACCCATTTCATTCGCGTCGACGAAAACGAATGGGACCTTGCCTTGGAAGCCCTTGAAGCCGGGAGCCGTCAATGAACACCGCCATCACCCCGAAAAAACGCCTGACTACCTCGGCGATGATCGCCTCAATCGCCGCCGAAGGTCAGCCCACCCGCTCTGCTCCCTTCGGCCATGCGCTGGCGGAACTGGCCCGTGAACGCGCAGATGTCGTCGGCCTGTCGGCGGACCTGTCCAAGTACACCGACCTGCACATCTTCGCCAAGGAGCATCCGCAGCGCTTCTACCAGATGGGCATGGCCGAGCAACTGCTGATGAGTGCCGCCGCCGGCATGGCTCGCGAGGGCTTTACCCCTTTCGCCACCACCTATGCCGTGTTCGCGTCGCGCCGTGCGTATGACTTTATCTGCATGGCCATCGCCGAAGAGAACCTCAACGTGAAGATTGTTTGCGGCCTACCGGGACTGACCACTGGCTATGGCCCCAGCCATCAGGCCACGGATGACCTAGCAATCTTCCGCGCCATGCCCAACCTGATGATCATCGACCCCTGCGATGCGCTGGAAATCGAGCAGGCCGTTCCTGCCATCGCCGCGCATCAGGGCCCGGTGTACATGCGGCTGCTGCGGGGCAACGTGCCCCTGGTGCTGGACCGCTACGACTACAAATTCCAGATCGGTAAGGCGCAAACCCTGCGAGGCGGCCGCGATGTGCTGATTATCTCCACTGGCTTGCTGACCATGCGCGCTTTGGAGGCGGCCGAGAAGCTCCAGGCAGATGGCGTCGACGTGTCCGTACTGCACGTGCCGACCATCAAGCCCCTTGACGAGGCCACTATCCTTGCCGAGGCCAGAAAGCCAGGACGGCTGGTGGTCACGGCGGAGAACCACTCCATCGTGGGCGGTCTGGGAGAAGCCGTCGCAGGACTGCTGATGCGCAATGGCGTGACCCCCACCTTCCGCCAAATCGCCCTTCCCGATGCCTTCCTCGAGGCTGGCGCCCTTCCAACCCTGCACGACCGCTACGGCATTTCGACCGAGACTGTAGCAAGCCAGATCAAAGGTTGGCTGTAGTTGTTCAAGGCCCTCCCGGTATCGGGAGGGCCACTCCTTTCCGGGTACGGATTTACCGATGGATGTGTTTGAAGTGAATGTGCTCGAACTTCGTAGACGAAATTCGATGACCGCTTATGGCCGGTAGGTGCCCTTCATGGCGGGCACCTACCGGCCGATTCCACGTTCAGGCCAGTTAATGGATGAATTGATCCTGGGGATTCCGCATCTTCATGGCAGTGATACGTGCAAACCTGCGCTCTACCAGATTTTCAGTGTGTAATCGACATTGATCCTGGTTTCATTGTCACTCCTGAAGGTCGAGGCCGCGCTCTGTTCATTGCGATAAGCCGCATGACGCAAGCGGAGTGCAAGCCCCTTCGCCCGACCTGACTGAATGACGTAGGCCAGTTCCAAATCCTTAGAGGACTCGCTGAGGTTTGTTCCCCCCAATTTCGGCAAGTCGATGTTGCTGCCTCGGAGATAGCGGGCCATGGCGGTCAGGCCCGGGATTCCGACGGCAGCGAAGTCGTAGTCGTATCGGGCGACCCAGGTGCGTTCCTTGGGGTTGACGAAATCGGCGCTCATGGTGCCGTCGCTGAGGACCGCCGGCTCGCCACCGGCGAGGTACGCCATGGCGGTATCCCCAGTCTGGTGCATGTACCCCGCACCCACGGTGTGTGCACCTAGTTGGTAGCTGAACATGGCGCCGGCATTCAGGTTATCTACCTGGCCGGCTTCCGCGCGGCCGTTTTCCCGGCTGTTAAAGACCCTTATGTCGGTCTTCAGCTTCCCCGCTCCCAGCGGTACCACGTGAATGGCTCCCGCAAAGTCCTGGCTGTAGATGTTCTTCAGTTCCGCATGGTAGTAGCGCAACGTCAGGGCATCGGACCAGCGATAGTCGCCACCCGCGAAGTCGAATCGCTCGGAGTTGGCGCCCGCCTTGAACCGTCCGTTGGGTGAGGCCAGGGATATTGGTTGATAGTTGGTAGAGTCACGCAAGTTCACTCGGTCCATTCGCCCGATGTGCAGGGTCAGTCGGTCGATGTCTTCGGAAATGACATAGGCGCCACGGAAGGACTGCGGCAGCAGCCGGGCCGGGCTTGCGGTGATGACTGGCAGGGCGGGGAACTGGGTGCCCACCGACAGACGGGTTTTCGAGAGCTTCGCCTTCAGCGTTGCCCCCAGTTCCGAATAGTCATCCTTGGCCTCGCGGGTCTGCGGGTCGAGGGGCAGCAGCTGCGTGCCGGCGCGGTCCGGCGAGGAGTCCAACTTGATGCCCAGCATGCCGGTGAGGTCCAGGCCGAAGCCCACAGTTCCCTCGGTGAAGCCGGAGTTGGCCCGCAGGATGAACCCTTGGGCCCACTCACGAGCTGCCGGATAAGGGGTGGCCCCCTTGAAGTCCCGATCCAGATAGTAGTTTCGGGAGGTGAGGGTGAGGCTGCCGTCGTCGACGAAGCCCGCGAAAGCGTTGGCCGCGGCGAATGATGCCGCTATGCCCAGGGCATCGAGCCCCAGGCGTCTGGATGGAATGTGCATGGGTCTGTCCTGTTCTTGTTGTAGGCGGGTGTCGACTCAGGCGCTGGTCGCGGAGCGGAGCTGCAGGGCCCTTCGGGGCTTCAGCAACCAGATCACCAGCGCCGCCAGGACGAATGCCAGCGCGAACAGGACGTACAGGTCGGCGGGTTGCCACTGCGCATCGATCAGGCGGCCGGCCACCAGGGGGGACAGGATGGCGCCCATGCGGCCTATGCCGATTCCCCAGCCGAGACCGGTCACCCGTTGCGCCGCGTCATAGATGGACGGGGTGAGCGCGTAGAGGCCGGCGACGCAGCCGTTGACGAACACACCGATCAGCAGCACCACGGCGAAGGCGAGGTCCAGGTTGTGGGTGAACTGCACGAACGCGGCTAACAGGACGGCGTTCACCAGCAGGTAGACCATCAGCACGCGAGGGAGGCGGAAGCGTGCGGCCAGGAGCCCCACCAGGGCCGTGCCGAAGATGCCGCCGACGTTGAGCAGCACGCCGCCGGTGATGCCCTGCTGGTTCGACAGGCCGGCCGCAACCAGCAGGCGAGGCGTCCAGCTCATCACGAAGTAGAAGCCAAACATCACCAGGAAGAACGCCGCCCAGATCAACAGCGTGGAGCGCAGGAGCTGCGGGGAGAACAGCTCGGCGAAGCTTTCCTTGAGGGGCTTGCGCGAGGCCTCCTGGGTGGCGGGCAGTTGCGTTACTGGAGCGAGCCCCACACGCTTCAGCAACCGGTTGATGCGTTCCAGCGCACCTGCTGGCTGGCGGGACACCAGGAAGGCCAGGGACTCCGGCAGCCACAGCGCGAGCAACGGGAGGGTCAGGAGCGTCACGATGCCGCCGTAGAAGAAGACCGAACGCCAGCCCAGCGTGGGGATGATCTGCGCCGCGATGATGCCGCCCACGGTCGCGCCCAGGGCATAGGCGGTGGATTGCAGGCTGATTGCGAGGCCCCGCCATTTGCTGTTGGCGTACTCGCCGGCGATGACGTAGCTGCTAGCCAGGATTCCACCGATGCCGAGGCCGGTGATCAGGCGCAGGGCTGCCAGCATCTCCGGCGAGGTTGCCCGGGACGACGCCAGCATGCCCAGTCCGGCAATGCTCACGCACGCCAGGATCAGCGGGCGGCGGCCGAAGCGGTCGGCCCAGGGCGCGATGAACAGTGAACCGATCGCCATGCCCACGAGTCCCGCACTCAGCAGATAGCCGAGCTGGGTGCCGCTCAGGCCCCAGTCGGCGCCCACCGATGCGGCAGTGAAGGCCATCACCAGCACGTCGAAGCCGTCGAGCATGTTGATCAGGAAGCAGAGCGCGACGACGCCCCATTGAAACCCGGCCATGGGTTTTTCATCCATCTGTTGCCCAATCGTCTGGCTCATGTGATCAGGCTCCCTGGTACTGGAAGGGAAGGGGATTCAAACGACGGGCAGCCGAAACCGCCCCACAACGGAGGGAGAGCAGGATGTACATGTCGATACCTTCTTGTTGTTGTCAGTCGTGCATGCAAGGGGACTCGGACCTGGCCAGCAGGTCCGAGGGATGGGCCGGTTCGGGGCGGGTGACCTGTCCGAATCGGCCCGGTTCAGCGGTCAGGCCGCGCTGAAGGTCTTGTGCGGGTCGATGACGAATTTCTTCGGTACGCCGGCATCGAACTCGCCGTAGCCACGCGGCGCGTCGTCCAGGCTGATGACCTGCACACCCACCACCTCGGCGATGTTGATGCGGTCCCACATGATCGCTTGCATGAGCGCGCGGTTGTATTTCATCACCGGGGTCTGGCCGGTGTGGAAGCTGTGGGATTTCGCCCAGCCAAGGCCGAAGCGGATGCTCAGGCTGCCGATCTTGGCGGCGGCATCCATCGCGCCCGGGTCTTCGGTGACGTAGAGGCCGGGGATACCGATCTTGCCGGCCACGCGGGTGACCTGCATCAGCGAGTTGAGGACGGTGGCCGGGGCCTCGTGCTTGGCGCCTTCATGGCCGTGACCACGGGCTTCGAAGCCCACTGCATCGACCGCACAATCCACTTCTGGCTCACCCAGCAGCGCGGCGATCTGCTCGTGCAGCGGGGTGTCCAGCGAGAGGTCGGCGATCTCGAAGCCTTGCGCCTTGGCGTGGGCGAGGCGGGCAGGGTTGAGGTCGCCGACGATCACGACTGCAGCGCCCAGCAGGCGGGCGGAGGCGGCAGCGGCGAGGCCCACCGGGCCGGCACCGGCAACGTACACGGTGCTGCCCGGGCCGACGCCGGCGGTGACGGCGCCGTGGTAGCCGGTGGGCAGGATGTCGGAGAGGCAGGTCAGGTCACGGATCTTCTCCATGGCCTTGTCGCGATCCGGCAGCTTGAGCAGGTTGAAGTCGGCGTAGGGCACCAGCACGTACTCGGCCTGGCCACCGGTCCAGTCGCCCATGTCGACATAGCCGTAGGCGCCGCCAGCGCGGGCCGGGTTGACGGTCAGGCACACGCCAGTGTGCATTTCCTTGCAGGAACGGCAGCGGCCGCAGGCCACGTTGAACGGCACCGAGACCAGGTCGCCGATCTTCAGGTTCTCGACATCGCTACCCTTCTCGATCACCTCACCGGTGATCTCGTGGCCGAGCACCAGGCCGACCTGGGCAGTGGTACGGCCGCGCACCATGTGCTGGTCCGAGCCGCAGATGTTGGTGGAGACGACCTTGAGGATGACCCCGTGTTCGATCTTCTTGCCGCGAGGGTCCTGCATTTTGGGGTAGTCGATCTTCTGGACTTCAACCTTGCCCGCACCGAGATAAACGACACCACGATTATCAGACATGAGACCTCCTTGGATGCGCATGGGATTTGCGCGAATCGGGAAAAAAGGAGCGGGTGCTCATCCAGCCGGGAACACCCGCCGTGCACTCAACGGGTGGAGTGGCGAAGCTGTTCGATGATTCGCCGCGCGCGGTTGGCGCCTGCGTCGACGTGGATGTCGAGCATGGGGCGGCCGCCGAAGCGGCACATGTTCCGGTACTGCGCCTCGACCACTATCTTGTCTTCGTCAAAGGTCAGGATGGTTTGCTCGATGACCTTGGCCTTGACCGCCTCCGGGTCGCTCTTCGGGTTGGTGGCCATGGTCCAGAAGTAGTGGCTGGTGGACTCCGTCTCCGGGGTCACGCCATGGAAACCACGCATGTGGAAACCGCCACGATCCGGGTCGTCCAGGGCGTCGGTGCGCACATCCACCGCACCGGTCCAGATGCGCAGGTGGCTGACGTGGAATTCGATCTCCTGCCATCGATCCACATTGCCCTTGAAGGGGAAGGCGGCGGTGTAGGTGGGTGGCGGCACCGAGTCCGGCATGTGGCGAACGACGCGGACCACGTCGCCGACCTCTTCCACTTTCATCTGCGCATTCATGTGGATGCTGGCATTGCCGCCGATGGTGTGCAGGTGGACATAGCCTAGGTGGCTGAGGTCCATCAGGTTGTCATGGATGAGCTGATAGGGCGCGTCGTAGTGGTAGACGTCGCCATCGAACAGGTACTTGCCACTGCTGTGGACGTCATACACCGGCGGTTCGCAGGTGGGCTGCGGATGGGCCTCACTGCCGAACCAGATCCACACGATCCGGTCCCGCTCGCGAACGTGGTAGGCCGGTACCTTGGCCTTGCTGGGCAGCTTGTCCTGGCCGGGGATTTCCAGGCATTTGCCCTCGGCGTTGAACAGCAGCCCGTGGTAGCCACAGCGCACGCCACGTTCTTCCAGGGTGCCATTGGACAGGGGCAGCGCCCGGTGGCAGCAGCGGTCTTCCAGTGCCGCGACCTGGCCATCGGCGGTGCGGAACAGCACCACGGGCTTGTTCAATAGGGTCCGGCCGAGGGGTTGGTCCTTCAGTTCCCAGCCCAGGGCCGCCACGTACCACTGGTCCAGCGGAAAGCTGGGGACGGAGGGGGAGCTGGCCTCGTAGGCGAGCGATTCAGCAGCGGATGCACTCATGGTGATCTCCAGGGTTCACGGTTGTTGTTCTGGATTGAGATTCAGAGGTCGAGGACCAGGCGCGGCGACTTCGCCCGCGAGCAGCACGGCGTGAACTGGTCATTGCACGCGTGCTCGGCCGCGGTCATGAACTGGTCGCGGTGATCCGGGAGGCCTTGCAGGACACGGGTGATGCAGGAACCACAGATGCCCTGTTCGCAGGAGGTCTCGATCGCGATCCCGGCTTCGTCGAGCACCTCGAACACGCTGCGGTCGGCGGGTATGTGGAAGACCTCGCCACTGCTGGCCAACTCGACCTCGAAGGGGGAGTCCGCGTCGTGCTCGAGAGGCGTCGCGGCAAAGAACTCACGATGGACCTGGTCCTGGGACCAGCCGGCGTTTTCCGCGGACTCCAGGATGTGGCCCATGAACCCGCTCGGGCCACAGACATAGAGGTGAGTGTCCGAGGTCGGATTTGCCAGCAGCGCGGGGGCATCCAGCTTCTGCGCCTGGGCGCCGCTGTCGTCATGCAGGTGCACGCGTCCGGCAAAGGGCAAGTGCCGGAGCTGCTTGATGAACGCTGCGCGCTCCTGCGAGCGGAAGCAGTAATGCAGCTCGAAGTCCGCCCCCCGGTGGGACAGCTCGTAGGCCATTGCCAGGATCGGCGTGATGCCGATTCCGCCAGCGAACAGCAGGTGTCTGGCACCTTGATGATCCAGAGCGAAGAGGTTTCGGGGCTCACTGATATTGAGCAGTTGCCCTTGTGCCACCTGCTCATGCATTGCTCTGGACCCACCGCGAGAAACGGGATCCTTGAGCACGCCGATCAGGTAGCGATGCCTTTCCTCTGGATGATTGCAGAGGGAGTACTGGCGGGTGAGTCCAGCGCCGATGTGCACATCGACATGGGCACCAGCCTCGAATGGCGGCAGTTCACCGCCATCGACGGCGCAAAGCTCGAAGCTGCAGATACCCTCTGCTTCATCGATTTTTCGGGTTACACGAACCTGGAGCATGACGCGGCCCTCCACACTGAAGTGGTGTTTGCAAAAAGTGGAATTTGAGAGCCCGGTGTGGGTGCTGGCTCAGTCCGAGGACGAGACGGGGAGGGCGCTGCGGCGGAAGTGCAGGGAGGGGTAGGCGTAATCGAGGTGGTTCATGGCAAGGACCTGATAATTATTTTTGTGTGGTTCCGCGGCGGCATATCATGCGGACGAATGCCCGCACCGCTTCGATGGAGGTAATCCTCGGAGTAATTGGTTGCGGTGTCAACCAATTTGATCATGCACCTCGTCAGTAAGGCGCTTCGTCCATGCACACCGATTCTCAGCTGAACCTTGCCCGCTACGTTCCCGCACTGCTCACCTTCCTTGCCAACAAGCTCGCCACCGGGGCCTCGCAGTGCTATCGCAAACACTTCGGGATCGGCGTCGTGGAGTGGCGGATGCTGTCCATGCTTGCGGTGGAGAACGGCATCACGGCCAATCGCATCTGCCAGGTGATCGGCCTGGACAAGAGTGCCGTCAGCCGATCGCTGCAAGCGCTGGAAGCGGCCGGGCATGTCAGCAGCCAGGTGGACCCGCAAGATAATCGGCGTAATACCGTGAGCCTTACCGCCAGTGGACGGAAGCTGCATGATCGGGTGCTGAAAGTGGCGCTAGAGCGGGAGCGCCGGTTACTCAGTGGATTGTCAGCTGAGGAAGTGGACACGCTCATTGCATTGCTGGGGCGGTTGCATACCCAGGTAAACAACGTGAATGAATACGACCCTGAAGACGACTGATTTCACCAAGGTTCGCTTGCTGCCGATCGCTAGAAACACCTGAGGGTATTGCTGCGCAATACCCCATCCCTCGCTCCTTCCTTTCCCTTTCGGGCCCCAGTTCTGGACAGAGGCTTTCACCTCTTGCCGGTCCTTGTGTCGTGTCCCATCTGCATTCCTCAGGTATCGCGAAGCGCGATAGGTCGCATCCTGACAAGCGATTAGTCAGAGACCACGAGCCACGTCAACCTTTGGCCATCGCCGGGTCATTCCCGCCTCGCGATGCCACTCCGGCATTTCGACCACACCGGTCCGGACTGCCTTGATCTGGTCGGTGTGGCCTAAAGAAGTTCGCCAACAAGAACAATAAGAGGGTTCGTTTGATGGCTATACGCTATAGCGCCGCATCGCGGTGTGCGCCGTTCACCCTGACGCTCGCCGCGGCTTTGGTATGCGGTGTCCCCTCCGTCCACGCCTTCGAGATCCAGACCGGTAATCCGGACCTGAGTCTGCGCTGGGACAACACGCTCAAGTACAGCACCGCCTGGCGCCTGAAGGACCAGAGCAACAAGCTCACTGAAGGGCAGGTCGCCCTGAACCAGGACGACGGCGACCGCGCCTTCGACAAGGGGCTGATCTCCAACCGCCTCGACATCCTGTCCGAACTGGACATCGGCTACCGTGACTTCGGTGCCCGAGTCAGCGGTGCCGGTTGGTTCGACACCGAGTACCAGAACGACAACGACAACGACGATCCGACCCGCGCCAACGCACGCTCGGTCGCCTACAACGAATTCACCGATGACACCCGCCACCTTCACGGTGGCGATGGCGAGCTGCTGGATGCCTTCGTCTACTGGAACGGTGATCTGGCGGATCGCAGCCTGTCCGTGCGCCTCGGCCGCCACGGCCTGATCTGGGGCGAGAGCCTGTTCTTCGGTGCAAACGGCATCGCCGGCGGCATGGCCCCGGTGGATGTGGTCAAGGCCATCTCCGTGCCGAACACGCAGTTCAAGGAGATCACCCGTCCAGTCAGCCAGCTGTCCACGACCTACCAGCTAACCGACGACGTCTCCCTCGGCGCCTTCTACCAGTTCGAGTGGGAAGAGACCCGACTGCCGGCAGCCGGCAGCTACTTCTCGGTCAGTGATGTGCTCGGCGAAGGCAACGAACGCCTGATCGTTGGCGCGCCGTTCCCGGCCTTCCTCGGTGGCAACCCGAGCAGCCCTGCAGCCTTCTTCCATGGTAACGACAAGGAAGCCAGGAGCTCGGGGCAGGGCGGCCTGCAGTTGCGCTACAGCGCAGACACCGTGGAGTACGGCCTCTACGCCATCCAGTACCACGACAAGACGCCGAAGCTGTACCTCAAGCCGAGCACCACCGGGCCGAACTTCGCCACTGGCGAGGTGGGCCAGTTCTACTGGGTCTACCCGGAAGACATCCGCGCGCTGGGCGCGAGCTTCACCACTACGGTGGAAGAGTTCAGCTTCGCCGGTGAGGCCTCCATGCGCTGGAACATGCCGCTGGTTTCCAACGGCCAGACAGTGCTGCCCGGCGTGGTCGCCGACAACAATGACAACCCGCTCTACGCGGTGGGCCGCACCGCCCACGTCAACCTGAACATGCTTGCCTCCCTCGGTCCGTCGCTCATCTCCAACGAGGCCAGCCTGGTGGGCGAGATCGCCTGGAACCGCCTGCTCAGCGTGACCAAGAACCGTGCGGCGCTGGACCCGGGTGCCACCGACGACGGCCTCGGCTTGAAGCTGGTCTACACCCCGACTTACCGCCAAGTGTTTCCCGGTGTCGACCTCAGCGTGCCGATGGGCATCAGCTACTTCCCTCTGGGCAAGTCGTCGGTGGTGGGAAGCTTCGGTCCGGACAACGGGGGTGACTTCAACATCGGTGTCAGCGCCACCTACCTCGACCGGGTCACCTTGGGCCTGACCTACACCCACTTCTATGGCTCAGAGGACACCAACCTCGACTCCGTTTCGCACTTCACCTTCAAGCAGTCGCTGAAGGACCGGGACTACCTGGCCTTCTCCGTGAAAACCACCTTCTGAGGGACTTGCGCATGACTATCCCGTTCACTCTCAAGACCTTCTGCCTGGCTCTGCTTGGCGCCGCTGCCCTTGGCCTGCAACCCGCCCTCGCCGCCAGTGTGGATGACCTGGGCAAGAGCCTCACCCCGCTGGGCGCCGAGCGTACCGGCAACGCGGACGGCAGCATCCCGGCCTGGGATGGCGGCTACACCAAGGTGGACCCGTCGTTCAAGGAAGGCGGCAAGCGCGGTGACCCCTTCGCCAGCGACAAGCTGCTTTACAGCATCACCGCGAAGAACCTGGACCAGTACGCCGACAAGCTAAGCGATGGCGTCAAGGCCATGTTCAAGCGTTACCCCGAAACCTATCGCATTGACGTCTACCCCACACGCCGAAGCGCTGCGGCTCCGCAGTGGGTTTACGACAACACCCTGAAGAACGCAGAGAACGCCAAGCTGGTGGACAGCAGCGCCGGCCCGGTACCGGAAGGCGCCTTTGGCGGCATCCCGTTCCCGGTGCCGAAGAGCGGCGCCGAGGCCATGTGGAACCACCTGCTGAATTGGCGCGGCACCTCGGTGGCGATGGATTTCCGCCACTACCTGATGACCGCCGATGGTGCGCAGGTTATGACCACTGATGGCAAGGCCGTGCAGGAGATGCCCTATTACTACCAGGACGGTAGCGCCGCCACCTTCGAGGGTGACTACTGGCTGTTCCGTCTGCTCAACGTCGGCCCGCCCCTGCGTGCCGGCGAGCAGATCATGGGGCGCACCAACCTCAACGGCGACAAGTCCCAGGCCCACGTCTACCTGACCGGCCAGCGCCGCGTGCGCAAGCTGCCCAACGCCTGCTGCGACACACCGACTCCGGCTACCGCCGGGGTGATGTCTTTCGACGAGCTGAGCGTGTTCCAGGGCCGCATGGACCGCTTCGACTGGAAGCTGGTGGGCAAGCAGGAGATGTACATCCCCTACAACACCAACAAAGTGCAGACCGCCGCCAAGCCGGAAGACCTGTTCGACAAGCATCACCTGAACCCCGACTACGTGCGCTGGGAACTGCACCGCGTCTGGGTAGTGGAAGCCGACCTCGCCCCCGGCAAGCGCCACCAGCTTCCCAAGGGACGCTATTACCTCGATGAGGACACCTGGCAGGCGCTTCTGGGCGACCGCTGGGATGCCAATGGCCAATTAGCCAAGACCCTCTGGTCGCTGCCGGCTGTGATGCCGGATCTGCCCGCCGTGGCCCAGCTGTCGTCGGGCTTCTACGACCTGGTGTCCGGTGCCTGGTTCATCCAGAACCTCTACGCCGGCAAGGACCAGCAGTACGGCCTGGTCGAGCGCTACAAGCCGGCGGAGTTCTCCCCGGCAGCGATGGCGGGACGTGGCGTGCGCTGATGAGGTGAGGGGAGGGCGCCAGCCCTCCTCTGGTCTGGCTGAAAATCGAGGTAGAACATGAACAGATTGCGTCAGGTGAGCGGGCTGCTGCTGGCCCTCGCCCTACCGATCGCAGCGCCTTGCCTGGCCGATGTAAAGGCCGTCGGCGATGTACTGGAAAGCCCCGCGATGCAGGTGCCCAATGCCGAGATCGCGGTGTTCACCGACTTGGCCCGCGCCGGCGATCGCCTGGTGGCGGTGGGCGAGCGCGGCCTGGTGCTGCTCTCCGACGATAATGGCCAGCACTGGCGCCAGGCCAGCGTGCCGGTGTCGGTGGGGCTGACCGCCGTGCAGTTCGTCGACGCCAGCCATGGCTGGGCGGTCGGCCATGCCGGCGTGGTCCTGGCGACCACCGACGGTGGTGAAAACTGGGCGTTGCAGCTCGACGGCCGTCGCGCCGCGCAACTGGAGCTGGATGCCGCGCGCCATGAACTGCCGGCAGCGGCGGACGCCGAAGCCGCCGAGACCCGCGTGCAGACTGCCGAACGCCTGGTGGAGGAGGGCGCAGACAAGCCCCTCTTGGCCCTGGCCTTCAGCGATGCCGACCATGGGCTGGTGGTGGGGGCCTACGGTCTTGCCCTGCGCACCGAGGACGGCGGAACCACCTGGCGCTCGGTGATGGGCGCCATCGACAACCCTATGGGCCTGCACCTCTACGCCGTGGCCCGCCAGGGCGTTGCCTGGTTCCTTGCCGGCGAGCAGGGCTACCTGGCGCGTTCGCCGGATGGCCAGCAGTTCCATCAACTGGAGAGCCCCTACGCCGGCACCCTGTTCACCCTCGCCAGCCGTGCCGATGGGGCGCTGCTGATCGGCGGGCTCAAGGGGCACGCCTTCCTCCTCGCGAAAGACGCCGACAGCGCGGAAGCGTTGCCGATGATGGCGCCGCTTTCCTTCAGCGACGCCATCCGTCTGGATGACGGCCGTGTGCTCCTGGCCAACCAGGCCGGCGGCCTGTTCGCCAGCACGCCTGGCGCCTTCGCCCCAGCGGCCAAGCGCCTGGGCAAGCCGGTTTCAGGTCTGGTCCAGGCCGCCGACGGCACCCTGGTCTTTGCTGGTTTCACCGGCCTGTTGCGCCTGCCGCAGTCCGCCGTTTCCGCTTCGGAGTGAGTTCATGAATTCCGCTCGCCAAGCCATTCCGTCCGGCCAGGACGCGTTCGATCCCCGTTCCGGCTCGCTGGTGGAACGGGCCCTGTTCAACCACCGCCACTGGGTGCTGTTGCTGTGCCTGCTGACCACGGTGCTGCTCGGCTGGCAGTCCACTCGCCTGGAGCTCAACGCCAGCTTCGAGAAGATGATCCCCACCGGGCACCCGTACATTGCCAATTACCTGGACAACCAGAAGGAGCTGTCGGGGCTGGGCAATGCACTGCGCATCGCCGTGGCCAACCGCAAGGGGGATATCTACGACGCTGATTACCTCAAGACCCTGCAGGCCCTGAGCGATCGCATCTACCTGTTGCCCGGCGTCGACCGCGCCTACATGAAGTCCCTGTGGACGCCGGCCACCCGCTGGGTGTCGGTGACCGAAGAGGGCCTCGATGGCGGCCCGGTGATCCCCGACGAATACGACGGCAGCCCGGCGTCCCTGGGAGACCTGCGGCGCAACGTGCAGCTGTCCAACGAGATCGGCCAACTGGTGGCCTTTGACCAGCGTTCCAGCATCATCTACGTGCCGCTGCTGGCGCGTACGCCGGATGGCAAGCCGCTGGACTACCGCGCGCTGGCCGACCAGCTGGAGGCCCTGCGCATCCAGTACCAGAGCGACAGCGTCGATATCCACATCACCGGTTTCGCCAAGAAGGTGGGCGACCTGATCGAGGGGCTGGAGCAGATCCTGCTGTTCTTCGCTGTCGCCATTCTCATCACCACCGTGGTGCTCTATGGCTACACCCGCTGCGTGCGCAGCACCGTACTGGTGGTGCTCTGCTCGCTGGTGGCGGTGGTCTGGCAACTGGGCCTGCTGCCGCTGCTGGGCTACGAGCTGGACCCGTATTCGGTGCTGGTGCCCTTCCTGGTGTTCGCCATCGGCATGAGCCACGGCGCGCAGAAGATGAACGGCATCATGCAGGACATCGGCCGCGGCATGCACCGCGTGGTCGCGGCGCGCTTCACCTTCCGCCGCCTGTTCCTCGCCGGCCTCACCGCGCTGCTCTGCGACGCCGTCGGTTTCGCCGTGCTGATGATCATCCAGATCCAGGTGATCCAGGACCTGGCGATCATCGCCAGCATCGGCGTCGCCGTGCTGATCTTCACCAACCTGATCCTGCTTCCGGTGCTGCTCTCCTATGTCGGCGTCAGCCCGCGTGCCGCCGAACTCAGCCTGAAGAGTGAGCGAGCGGAGCAGGGCGGCCAGGCTAGGCACCCGTTCTGGCGTTTCCTCGACCTCTTCACCCGCAAGCCCTGGGCGGCGATCTGCGTGGGCGTCAGCCTGGTGATGGCGGTGCTCGGCTTCATGGTCAGCTTGCACCTGGCCATCGGCGACCTGGACGCCGGCGCCCCCGAGCTGCGCCCGGACTCGCGCTACAACCAGGACGACGCCTTCATGACCCGCAGCTACGGGGCCAGCAGCGATCTCTTCGCGATCATGGTGCGCACGCCGGACAGCGTATGCGCGCGCTACGACATCCTGCGCAAGGTGGACGAACTGGACTGGCAGCTGCGCAGCCTGCCGGGGGTGGATTCCACCAACTCCCTGGCGCTGCTCAACCGCCGCATGCTGGTGGGCCTCTCCGAAGGCAGCCCAAAGTGGTACGAGCTTCAGAACAACCAGGCGATGCTCAACATGATCACCGCCAGCGCACCGCGCGGTCTGTACAACGAGTCCTGCAGCCTGCTGACGCTCTACGTCTACCTGACTGATCACAAGGCCGAGACCCTGACCCGCCTGGTGGCGCACGTCGAAGCATTCGCCGCGGCCAACGACACGGACGAGGTGAAGTTCCAGCTGGCCGCCGGCAACGCCGGGATCGAGGCCGCCACCAACATCGTGGTCAAGGAAGCTAACCGCGAGATGCTGTTCTGGGTCTACGGCGCGGTGATCCTGCTCTGCCTCATCACCTTCCGCTCCTGGCGCGCGACCCTCTGCGCGGTGATTCCGCTGATGCTCACCTCGATCCTCTGCGAGGCGCTGATGGTGGGCCTGGGCATCGGCGTGAAGGTGGCCACGCTGCCGGTGATCGCCCTCGGGGTGGGCATCGGCGTCGACTACGCGCTCTACGTCATGAGCATCATGCTCGGCCACCTGCGTCACGGCGCGAGCCTCTCCGAGGCCTATTACCGGGCGCTGGTCTCCACCGGCAAGGTGGTGATGCTCACCGGGGTCACCCTGGCTATCGGCGTGGGCACCTGGATCTTCTCACCCATCAAATTCCAGGCCGACATGGGGGTGTTACTGGCGTTCATGTTCGTCTGGAACATGGTCGGAGCCCTGGTCCTGCTGCCGGCGCTCGCCTACTTCCTGCTTCCGGCGACCCGTCTTGGGGATGCGGTGACCGAAGACTCGGCGCTGCCGGCGCAACGGCGCGAGGCGCGTGCAGACCGGGCGCTGCTGCTGGACGCCGTGAATTCCTGAAACCACAGAACAACAACAAGAGCCGATCGCGATGACACGACTGATCACCACCTTGCGAAGCATCTGGAAAACCCTGCCTGCGGCTGTCGGGCATTACGCCGAAGGCGCCTATGGCTTCATGCCGGAGGTGCGCCATGAGCGCCGCTGAACGCCAGGCGGGCCTGCCGCAATCGCTGTTGCTGCTGATCGGCAGCTGCCTGCCGGTGCTCGGCGCGGTGCTCCTGGCGCCGGTGTTGCCGCGCATGCAGGCACACTTCGCGGAAACTCCGGGTGCCGCGGTATTGGCACCCATCGCCCTGACCATCCCGGCCCTGGTGATCGCCCTGTTGGCGCCCTTCGCCGGCATGATCGCCGACCGCCTCGGGCGCAAGCCGCTGCTGCTTGCTTCCATGCTGCTTTATGCCTTCTGCGGCCTGCTGCCGCTGTGGCTGGAGTCGCTGCCGGCGATAGTCGCCAGCCGCGCCGGCCTGGGCTTGGCGGAGGCGGGCATCATGACCTGCTGCACCACCCTGATGGGCGACTACTACCAGGGCGCGCGCCGCGAGCGACTGTTCGCCCTGCAGATGGTCGCCACTTCCCTGTCGGCCGCCGTGTTCATCGCCCTGGGCGGTGCCCTGGGGCAGGACGACTGGCGAACCCCGTTCGTGCTCTACGCCGTGGGTCTGCTGTTCATGCCGCTGATGGCGGCGCTGCTCTGGGAGCCCACGCCCAGCGTCGGCGACGTGCATGTAAGTGAAGCCGGTCGCTTCCCCTGGGGTGCGCTGCTGCCGCTGTACGGGCTAACGGTACTGGCGGGTATCAGCCTGTTCATCGTGCCGGTGCAGGCCGGTTTCCTGCTGGCCCTGCTGCATGTGGATGCGCCGCAGCAAATAGGCATGACCATGGGCGCCAATCAGCTGGGGGTGCTGGCCGGGGCCCTGAGCTTCCGCCTGCTGGCGGGGCTGCGCCGGCCGCTGCTCTTGCTGCTGGCGTTCGCCACCGCCGGGCTCGGCGGTTGGCTCATGGCCAGTGCCGCCAGCCATGCCCTGCTGATCGTGGCGGTGCTGGTCAATGGCCTGGGCATCGGCCTGCTGCTGCCGACCCTGATCACCTGGGTGATGAGCCAGGTCAGCTTCGCCCAGCGCGGACGGGCCACAGGCGGTTTCACCGCAGCCCTGTTCGCCGGCGAGTTTGTCAGCCCGCTGGTGGTGCTGGCCCTGACCCACGGCGAAGCCGGTGCGCTGCCGGCGGCCCTGGCTCTGGTGGCCATCGCCCAGTTGTTCCTGGCCGTCGCCTGCCTGGCACTGCCCTGGCTGTTCCGCCCGCTGGCTGCGCCGGCCACCAGCCTGTCCTGAACCTTTTCGGAGTACCCCATGGCCCATCCTCTGGATTCCGCCGCTGTCGACCAGCTGTTCCTCAAGGCCCGCTCGCATAACCTCTGGCAGGACCGCGAGGTGCCCGAGGCACTGATTCACCAGCTCTACCAGGCCCTGCGTCAGGGCCCCACCAGCAACAACTGCTGTCCGGCACGCTTCGTCTTCGTGCGCAGCCCGGAGGCCAAGAACCAGTTGTTGCCGGCCCTCAAGGGTCATAACGGCGACAAGATGCTGCAGGCGCCGGTGACCGTCATCGTCGCCTGGGACAGCCGCTTCTTCGAACTGTTGCCCGAGCTGTTCCCGATCTATGACGCCGGCGCGGCCTACCGTGAGAATCCGCAGGCGGCGTTTACCGCCGCGCTGCGCAACAGCAGCCTGCAGGGCGCCTACCTGATCCTCGCGGCGCGCGCCCTGGGCCTGGACTGCGGGCCCATGTCCGGCTTCGACAACGCCCAGGTGGACGCCACGTTCTTCCCGGACGGCCGCTGGCGCAGCAACTTCCTCTGCTGCCTGGGCTATGGCGATGACACGGGCCTGCGCCCCGCCGGACCCCGCCTGTCCTTCGAGCAGGGGTGCCGCATCCTATGAGCAGCTCGTTGTTTTCCCTCGAAGGCCGGGTCGCGCTGATCACCGGCGCCACCCGTGGTATCGGCCTGGCCATCGCCCGTGAGTACGGTCGCGCCGGTGCGCGCCTGGCGATCAGCAGCGAGAACGCCGACGACTGCCAGCGCGTGGCGGCCGAGCTGCGCGGCGAAGGCTTCGACGTGGCCGGCATTGCCGCGGACCTCGCCCAGCCGGACGAGGTTCGCGCACTGGCGCGGCAGGTGCTCGACCAGCACGGGCGGATCGATGCGCTGGTGTGCAATGCCGGCGTGGCGCCGCATTTCGGCCCGCTGCACAGTGCCGATGAAACGGCCTGGCGACTGACCATGGGGATCAACCTGGAAAGCGCTGTGTGGCTGAGCAACGAGCTGTTGCCTGTGATGGCGGAGCAGGGCGGCGGCAGCCTGGTGTTGATGGCCAGCATCGCCGGCGTACGCGGCAACAAGGCCCTGGGGCTCTACGGCCTGTCGAAGGCAGCCCTGGCCCAGCTGGCGCGCAACCTCGCGGTGGAGTGGGGCCCGGCCAACATTCGCGTCAACGCCATCAGCCCCGGTGTGATCCAGACCGAATTCGCCCGGCCCCTGACCGACAACCCCGAAGTGATGCAGCGCCGCCTGGAGCTGACTCCCCTGCGCCGGGTCGGCCGGCCGGAAGAGGTGGCGGCCTTGGCGTTGCTGCTGGCCGCCCCGGGCGGCGCCTTCATTAATGGACAGAACATCATCGTCGACGGTGGCACCACCATCGGCGACGGCAATTGAAAGGAGTTTCCATGCACGCACTTCCCCCCTTCAAGCGCGTGGTCACCGGCCACGACGCCACCGGCCAGGCCGTGGTTGCCATCGCCGGTCCGACGCCAAACAACTTCCCGCTCAAAGCGGTGCCCGGCACCCTGTTCTACGAGGTGTGGAACAGCGCCACTAGCCCGGCAACCCTGGACAACGGCGACGACCCCACCGCCAAGGCACTGCAACTGTCTCCCGACGCCCTGGGCAGCGTGATCCGCGTGGTGGATATCCCGCCGGACAGCGTGCAGAACCAGGTCAGCGCCGAAGACGCGGCCGCCGTCTTTGCCGAGATCGGTGAAGCCCACGCCGGCACTGGCAAGGCTGATTCGAAGCACAAGCTGATGCATCGCACCGAGACCCTGGACTACGGCATCGTCACCGAGGGGGAGGTCTGGCTGGTGCTGGATGGCGAGGAAATCCACCTCAAGCGCGGCGACATCGTGGTCCAGCGCGGCACCAACCACGCCTGGAGCAACCGCACCGAGGCCATGGCGCGGATGGTCTTCATCCTGCTGGACGGCCGCTACGCACCGGCGCTGGCGGAGGTGTTGAAATGAAGCTCGCCACCCTGGCCGATGGCAGCCGCGACGGGCGCCTGCTGCTGGTGTCCCGCGACCTGACCCGCGCGGTGGACGCCACCGATATCGCTCCCACGCTGCAGGCGGCGGTGGATCATTGGTGGAGCCTGGAAGAGGACCTGCGCAGCCGCTACGACGCTCTCAACCGGGGCGAACTCGAGGACGCCTTTGACTTTGATCCAGCCGACGTCCTGGCGCCGCTGCCCCGGGCCTGGCAATGGCTGGACGGCTCCTGCTTCCTCAGCCATGGCGAGCTGATGCAACGCGCGTTCAACCTCGATCCTATCGAAGGCGTGGAGATTACGCCGCTGATGTACCAGGGTGCTGGTGACGACTTCCTCGGCGCTCGCCAGGACATCCCGCTGCCCAACGAGGCCCATGGCATCGACTTCGAGGGTGAGTTCGCCGTGCTGGTGGACGAGGTGCCCATGGGCTGCACCGCGGAGCAGGCGCTGGGCCATATCCGCCTGGTGCTGCAGGTAAACGACGTCAGCCTGCGGGCCCTCGCACCCCAGGAAATGAAAACCGGCTTCGGCTTCGTCCAGGCCAAGTCCTCCTCCAGCTTCGCTCCGGTAGCGGTGACCCCAGACGAGCTGGGCGACGCCTGGCGCGACGGCCGTGTGCACTTGCCGCTGAACGTCGAATGGAACGGGCAGTGGTTCGGCCATCCCCATGGCGGTGCCATGCACTTCGGCTTCCACCAGTTGATTGCCCACGCGGCCCTGACCCGCCGCCTCGCCGCCGGCAGCATCCTGGGGTCGGGCACCGTTTCCAACGCCGATCGCAGTGTCGGCTCGGCCTGCATCGCCGAGCGTCGCGCCATCGAGATGATCGCCCGGGGGGCGCCAGCCACCGGCTTCATGCGCTTTGGCGACAGGGTGCGCATGGAGGCGCGCAACAGCGACGGATCAGTGCTGTTCGGCGCCATCGACCAGCGGGTGATCCAGGGAGGCTCGCCATGCGCGTGATGGTCACCGGGGCTGGGGGCTTTCTCGGCCGGCAACTGGTCCAGCGCCTGCTGGAGTCGGGCAGCCTGCGCGGCCACAGGATTGAGGCGCTGGTGCTGCTCGACCAGCGTCTCGACGGCTTCGCGGCGGACCACCGCCTGCGTCTGCTGGAGGGCAGCATCACCGATCCCACACTGCTGCGCAGGGCCCTGGCCGACGGCATGGACGTGGTCTTCCACCTGGTGAGCATCCCCGGTGGCGCGGCGGAGCGTGAGTATGGCCTGGGTCACCAGGTCAACCTGCTAGCCAGCCTGGAGCTGCTGGATCAGCTGCGCCGCACGGCACGCCCAGCGGTGTTGGTGTACGCCAGCAGCGTGGCGGTGTACGGCGCCGACCTGCCCAAGCGCATGGACGAGGGGCTGATGCCACGCCCGGCGCTGTCCTACGGCGCCCACAAGCTGATGGTGGAAACCCAGATCAGCGACCTGGCCCGCCGTGGCGAAGTGGATGGCCGCGCCTTGCGGCTGCCCGGCATCGTCGCACGGCCCCGCGAGCCCAATGGGTTGCGCTCGGCCTTCATGAGCGACCTGATGCATGCCCTGGCTGCAGGCGAAGCCTATGAGTGCCCGGTGTCTCCCAGCGCCACCGCCTGGTGGATGTCGGCTCGCTGCTGCGTCGACAACCTGCTGCATGCCGCCGAACTCGACAACCCCGGGGCGCAACCCATCTGGCAACTGCCGGTGCTGCAACTGTCCGTCGCCCAGGTGGTCGAGGCACTGGCCGAAGCCTTCGGCGACGACCGCCGGGAGCTGGTCAGCTACCAGCCCGACGCCGGCCTGGAGGCCCTGTTCGGCCGCTACCCACCCCTGCGTACGCCACTGGCCCGGACCCTGGGCTTCCGCCACGACGGCTCGGCCCAGGCCCTGGTGCGCAACGCGCTGAGTGCCACGTCCCGGCGTACCCACGCCATTGAACGAACCGCTTGAGAACCGCCGCCATGACCCTTGCCCGCAAACGCCGCCTGGTCGACCTTTCCGTCACCCTGGACAACAACCCCTACACCGATCCGCCGCCGCTTCTGCCGAGGATCGACTACATGGACCACCAGCAGGGTTGGCCGGAAATGGCCGCGATGTTCCCCGGCCTGTCCATCGACCAGATGCCGGGCAATGAGTCATGGGCTGCCGAGCGCCTGGCGATTACCACCCACAGCGGCACCCACATGGACGCGCCCTGGCACTACGCCTCCACCACCGATGGCGGCAAGCCGGCGTTCGGCATCGACGAACTGCCCCTGGAGTGGTGCCTGCAGCCGGGGGTGAAGCTGGATTTCCGCCAGCTGCCCGACGGCCATGTGGTCACTGCCGCCGAAGTGGAAGCCGAACTGGCACGCATCGGTCACGAGCTGCAACCGCTGGACATTGTGCTGGTGAACACACGCGCCGGCAGCTTGTTCGGTCAGCCGGGCTACCTAGAAGCCGGTGTCGGCATGGGCCGTGAAGCCACGCTTTACCTGCTGGAGCGCGGCGTGCGGGTGGTGGGTACCGACGCCTGGAGCTGGGACGCGCCGTTCAAGTACACCCGCGAGCGTTTCGCTGAATCGGGCGATGCCTCGATCATCTGGGAAGGCCACAAGGCCGGGCGCGACATCGGCTACGGCCAGATGGAAAAGCTCGCCAACCTCGACAGCCTGCCGGTGAGCGGCTTCCTGGTGTCCTGCTTCCCCTACAAGATCAAGCATGCCTCGGCGGGCTTCGTCCGCGCGGTGGCCATCTTCGAAGACTGAGAACAGGAGCTCCCCGTGCGCTTTCCCCTGCTGCTGCTTGCCTTGGCCTGCCTGGCGTCGCTTCATGCCGGCGCCGCCGAGCGGCCCAATATCCTGCTGATCGTCGCCGATGACCTGGGTTACTCGGACCTGGGCGCCTTCGGTGGCGAGATCGCCACGCCGAACCTGGATCGCCTGGCCGAAAGCGGCCTGCAGCTGACCAACATGTACGCTGCGCCCACCTGTTCGCCGACGCGGGCGATGCTGATGTCCGGCACCGACAACCACCTGGCCGGGCAGGGCACCATGGGTGAGGCGATCCAGCCCTTCCAGCGCGGCAAGCCGGGTTACGAGGGTTACCTCAACCAGCAGGCTCATTCCATCGCCGAGCTGCTGCAGGGTGGTGGCTACCGCACCAGCATGGTAGGCAAGTGGCACCTGGGCCTAGCCCCGGAGCAGGGGCCCGACCGGCGCGGCTTCGAGCAGTCTTTCACCCTGCTGGAGGGCGGCGCCGTGCACTTCAAGCCGACGGCGGGCGCCGCGACCAAGCTCGAACAGGTCACCTACCGTGAGAACGGTCGCCCGGTGGAGCTGCCGGCGGATTTCTACTCCACGGATTTCTACACCGACAGGCTGATCGGCTACCTGAAGGCGGGGGAAGGCAGCGGCAAGCCCTTCTTCGCTTACGCCGCCTACACCTCGCCACACTGGCCGCTACAGGCGCCGGAGGCTTACCTGGACAAGTACCGGGGTCGCTACGACGGCGGTTATGACGCAATCCGCCAGGGGCGAATCGAGCGAATGAAGACCATGGGCCTGCTGCCCGCGGACTTCCAGAGTGCCGCGCCTTTGCCCGCGAGCCCGCAACTTCCCGATTGGGATCACCTGAACGCCGCGCAGAAGCGCGTCGAGGCCCGCAAGATGGAGATCTACGCGGCCATGGTCGACAACCTCGACCACAACGTCGGTCGCCTGCTCGACTACCTGCGCCAGAGCGGCCAACTGGACAACACCCTGGTGGTGTTCATTTCCGACAATGGCGCTGCCGGCGAGCGCCACGAGCAGTTCTACCCAGCCGGGCCCGACACCGACAACACCCTGGCGAACATTGGCCGGCGCGGCTCGCAGATCGACTACGGACTGCGTTGGGCCGAGGTGAGCGCGGCGCCCCTGCGGCTGTTCAAGGGCAGCACCGCCGAGGGCGGCATCAGCGTCCCGGCCATCGTCCTGCTGCCGGCCAGCCTTCGTCGCCAGGGCCTGGAGCGCAGCGTCGCGCGGGTGGACGACCTGGCGCCGACCTTCCTCGCCCTGGCTGGTCTGCCCGATCCGGGCGACAGCTGGAACGGCCAGCCGAAGCACCCCATCACCGGCCGTTCGATGCTGCCCATGCTGGAAGGCCAGGGCCGCCCCGAACCAGTCATGGCCGGGGAGCTGTTCGGCAGCCGCTACTACCGCGAAGGCAACCTGAAACTGCTCGGCCTGGTGCCCTGGGGCAAGCCCGGTGACGTTCCGCCGCCGCTCCGCTGGCAGCTGTTCGACCTGTCCCGGGATCGCGGCGAGCAGCGGGACCTGGCAGCTGAACAGCCGGCGACCCTGGAGCGCCTCAAGGGGGCCTGGCTGGACTATGCGCGCCGGGTCGGAGTGGTCGCGCCGCCGGTTGCAGGGGTGCAATGAGGCCGAAGCGCCTGTGCCGCATCGCCCTGGACTCCAACGAGGCGATGGGTTTCGTTCCTCTACCCATCCTACGGGCTGGAGTCAGTTCGTAGGATGGATCGGGCGGTGTGCGCCGTGCACCCTACGCCCGGCGCAGCGGCAGGTCCTCCAGGCGCAGGGCGATCAGCAGCGGTAGCAGGGCGACCAGGCTGTCCAGCAGCAACAGCTGGCGGAAGGCCTCGCCGGCGAGTGCGCCGCCGGCCAGTTCGAGGGCGTCGCTCGGCGCCTCCGGCGAGAGCAGCCAGTAAAGGCTGGACAATGCTGCTACCCCTAGTGCACCGCCGAGGCCGCGCGAGAGGCCGCAGAGACCGGTGGCGACGCCCAGGTGCTCGGTCGGCACGGCGTTCTGCACCGCCACCAGGGAGGTGGGGAACTGCATGCCGAGGGCGGCGCCACAAAGCAGCAGCACCAGCAGATGACCGCCGGCGGACAGCGGTAGCCAGGCCCAGGCCAACAAGGCCAACGGCAGCAGTGCGCTGCCGGTGACCAGCAGGCCTTTGTAGCGACCCCAGTGGGCGCTCAGCCGTCCCCCAAGGTAGGCGCCAAGGGGCGCACCGAAGGCGATGGCGGTGAGCTGTGCGGTGCTGCTGGAAAACCCCTGGCCACTGGTATGCAGGGGAATCAGCACGGCGAGGCCAATCGCCTGGAAACTGGCGAAGAACAGCAGCAGCCAGCCGCCCCGCGCCGTCGCGATGCGTAACAGCGGCAGGGGGATGAGCGGATCGCTGGCGCGCTTCTGGCTGGCGACGAACAGCGGCAGTGCCACGGCGCACAACCCCAGCGCGGCGAGGTTGCCGGCGTCCAGAGGATCCACCGCGTGGCCGACACGGCCAACCAGCCAGAGCAGGGAGGCCAGGCCAAGAGACAGCAGGGCGGCGCCCAGGTAGTCGATGGGTGAGTCTCGGCGCTGCTGCACCAGGGACTTCAGCGCGGGGCGCGCCAGCAGGAAGCACAGTACCCCCAGGGGCAGGTTCAGCCAGAACACCCAGTGCCAGGACAGCCGCGTGCTGAGGCCGGTACCCAGCACTGGCCCGGCAAGGCTCGCCAGGGCGAACATGCTGCTGAACCAGCCCTGGTAGCGGCCGCGCTCGGCGGGCTCCACCAGGTCGCCAACCAGGGCCTGGGTAGTGGCCATGAGGCCGCCGGCGCCGATGCCCTGCAGCAGCCTGGCAGCCACCAATTCACCCATGTCGCGGGCCAGCGCGCAAAGCACTGAGGCCAGGACGAACAGCAGCAGGGCGACGGCCAGCATCCGCCGGCGACCCAACTGGTCGCCCAGTTTGCCGAACAGCGGCGTGGCCACCGTCATCGCCAGCAGATAACCGGAAACCACCCAGGCCAGCAGTTCGGCACCGGACAGTTGGCGGGCTATGGCGGGCAGGGCGGCGGCCACGATGGTCTGGTCGAGGGCGGCCATGAACAGGCCCAGCATCAGGCCGGGCAGCAGGCTGCGCAATTGCGCATGGCCGGCGGGGAGGTGGCGGGGTGGCGCGTTCATCGAATTCCTTGGCGGGAGGTCGGTGGCGTGACGAATGGCGTACAGGTTAAGGGATTGACCGATGTCCCTTACAGCCTGTCGCCATGGGGAACACCGGTCCGAGGGGATGAAAAAGGCGGAGCCCATGCCTTGTGGGCGGGGTCCGTGGCGTTGGCGAAGTGACTGATCGTCACCATGCCATGGGCGCAAAAAGACTCCCGGGCCAGCCGGCTCCCGGGAGTTGAGGCGGCAGGTTCCCCTTGCCCGGGGCGTGCGGCTCCGGGGGTGTGCCTGCCGATGACGACGGAGCGCGTCAATGCTTGGGCGGCGGACCACCCGGTGCCCATTTTTCCTGGTAGTGGAACAGGAAATACTGTGAATTGTCCGCGCCGGGCAGAGCCTCACGGGCAGTCCAGCTTTCGTCGTGCAAGTCCATGTCGGCGTCGTACTCCACGTGGCAGCCCATGGGGCTGTTGAAGTACCAGAACCAGTTGGAACCCAACTGGTGGCGGCCGGGGCCCCAGAACGACTCGTAGCCCTTCTCCACCAAACGGGTGCCGGCCAGCATCACTTCGGTGGGGCCGCCCATGTGGAAGGTGAAGTGCTCAATGCCCTTCATGAACGGAGGTGTCTGGATCAGGAACAGGGTGTGGTGGTCCAGGGTGCCGGCCGGGCGCAGGAACGGCCCGACATCGGTGAAGCGGTCGGTGCAGACGAAGCCGATGCGCTGGTAGAAGGCTTCCGCCTTGGCGTAGTCAGGGACGAAGTAGACGACATGGGACAGGCTGCGGGGCAGGGCGGCCAGCTCGTCGCTGGCGCCCAGGGTATTGACCTCGCGGCTGAAGCTGGAACCAGGCGCGTTGCTGATCTCGCCGGGCAGGTCGAGAGTGCGTCGGCAGGTAATCTGGAAACCGAGGGCAAAGCCCATGTCATCCACTACGCGGAGAACGCCGTCTTTACCACGAACAACGTCGCGATCTCTCGACAGCTCGGCCTCGATGGCCTGAAGAGTCGCTTCGTCGGCAACGCCATAGACCGTTTCACGAAGAGTGCTGGCGGTTTCCATCGCCTTCGACAGGCGCGCGTCGTCGCGATGGCGAATGACGACGCCGGTGCCGTCCAGGGCTTCCAGGTAGCCGCCGGTTGCGTCGAGACCGCGTGGCTTGAGTCCATAGTCGGTGAGGTATTGCACGCAGGCGTCAACGTCGTCGACGCCGAACACCAGGTAATCAGGTCCGATGATATTCATGGTCGGATTCTCGTTTTGGCAATCAGGCGGTACGGCCGCCGAGGGTCTCGGCGACCCAGTCGGCGATGTACTGGCCGGCATTGATGGAGTTGTCGAAGCTGGAGTGCTGCACACCGCCTTCGCGCGGGGTGAAGATCTTCAGTTCGCGCTTCGGGCTGTTCACCAACTGCTCGTAGGTACGGTGGGCCCACTTCAGCGGGATTTGCGAATCCTGTTCGCCGTGGGTGACCAGGAAGGGGACCTTGATGCGTTCCACCACACCGTCCAGGTGGACGTTCTCGGCGATGGTCATGAACTCGTCGACGTCCTTGCCGCCCCAGACCCAGCGCACGTGCTCCCAGTAGTGCGGCACCGGGAAGCTACCCTCGCGCTCCAGACGGCGTTTCTGCACGTCGCGCCAGTCATGGTTGGCGCCCCAGACCACACCACAGGCGAAGCGCGGTTCGAAGGCCACCACGCGGGGGCAGTAGTAGCCGCCGAGGGACACGCCTTCGCAGCCGATGCGGCTGGCGTCCACGTCCTCGCGGGTCTCCAGCCAGTCGAAGACGCGGCTGCCCCAGTGCTCAGCGTCGTAGCGGGCCTTCAGGTCATGTAGGCGCAGGGCCTCGCCGGTGCCCGGCTGGTCGATCAGCAACGAGGACACGCCACGCTTGGCCAGCCACATCGGCAGGCCGACGCGGTATTTCATTTCCTTGGTGGAATCCAGGCCGTTTAGCTGCACCAGCAGCGGTGCGGGGCCTTCCACACCCTCGGCACGAACGTACAGGCCGGAGATGACCTTGCCCTCGTAGGGGATCTCCACCCGTTCGCAGTTCTCGCCAGAGAGGGCGATGCCGCGGGCGAAGGTGTCGAGGAAGCGTTGGTACAGTTCCAGACGGCCGGGGGCACCGTGGGCCTGGAGGCGTTCACAGGTCAGGTAGTAGGTGGCGGCGCGGTTGTACTTCTCGCCGGCCGAGAGCAGGCGGCCTTTCACTTCGTCCTCGCGGGCGAGGTCACAGAGCTTGTCGGCCATTTTCGACCAGGTTTCACGGAAGGCCCGGGTACCGGCGGCGTCGGGTTGTTTGGCGGCGTCCTGCAGGGGTTCGCACATCTCGACGATCTCGCCGATGCGGGCGCCCATTTCCAGGGCCAGGTCCACCGAGAGATTCCAGACGTAGTTCGTAGGGAAGTAACGGAACATGTTGTTGTTTTCCTTCTTCTGATCCGGGGCGCGCCTTCGCGGCGGTTGGCGCTGGGCGCAGGGCGGGCGCTCCCTGGATGACTGCTCCCGCATCAGGCAGTGATACGGGCGTCGACCACCCGGCTGGGGCGGCCCTGGCAAGCTCGCATGGGGGTAGGAATTGGACAAATCGCTTGTTCGGATGCCAGCTATCTGCCGGCGAGATACCTTGCGGCAACCATGGCCAACGGCGATGCCTCGCATCGCCAGTCTCGATTGGTTGGCTTGCAGCCGGGCTGGCTAGGGTACGCGGCCGCGCTTCCTGCGCCCGATCCGATGAGGAGGATGCCCTTGCCCGTTACCGCTCCACGACACGAAAGAATCGCCACCTCGCTGTGGCGCTGGCTCGGCCACCTGAGCGTCGGCGGCAAGCTGTCTCTGGGCTTCGGCCTGGTGTTGGCCTGCACCCTGGGCATGGCCGTGGCCGCCTGGCAGGCGCTGCAGCTCACTCAGGCGAGTGCGGCCCAGCTGCGTGCACTCGACCACCTCCAGGCTGCACTGGCGGAGGCGCGTCTGGCGGAGCGGGCGTATGGCCTGGCGCCGTCGGCGGGCGCAGCAGGGGAGGTCGAGGCCGGGTTGCGCCGGCTACGTGACGAGGCCCCACGGGTGGGCTCCGGAGACGTCTTCCGAGCGGCCCTGGAGGCCAGCGCCCAGGGTTATCTGGAGGCCTTCCGGGGCTATGCTGACGCTCGCCGCGTGGCGCTGGACGCTCGGTTGCGCATGCAGGGTCTGGCGGAGGACACCGGCGAGCGTTTCAGCGGGCTGTTCCTCGACCAGGCGGATGACATCAATCTCGCGCTGGAGCAGGGTGCCGTGGTGGAGCCGCAGCAGATGCAGTTGCTGGAAGAGGCGGCCAGCCTGCGTGAGCGCCTGGCCCACCTGCGGGACTCCGAACTGTATTTTTCCCTGGAGGCGCATAAGCGCTACCGGGATGATTGGGAGAATCGGGTTAGCGAGCTGGGCAGCGCCCTGGCCAGCCTGGCCTCGCGCCTGGACGGCGAGCGGCGTGGTTCGCTCGACGAGGCGAGTCGCACGCTGGACCAGTATCGCCAGGCGTTCCTGCGCTTTGCCGCCAGCGGTGAAACCGCCGCCACCGCCCAGGCCGGCATGGCTAGCGCCGCCCTGCAGCTGACGACCCTGCTGGAGCGGGAACGGACGCTGCGCGCCGAGGCCGATGGCGCGATGCGCAAGCGCCTCGACCTGCAGCTGCTGGCCATGGTGCTGCTGGCGCTGGTGGCGAGCGTCGGCGCCTGCCTGGCGATCCGCCGCGCCATCGTCGCACCGTTGCGGCAGATGCTCGGCCTCGCCCGGCGGGTCGCGGCCGGCGACCTGGAGGAGGGGCCGCTGCCCGCTGCGCGGCGAGATGAACTGGGCCAATTGGGCGAAGCCATCGGCCAGATGCTCTCGGCGCTGCGCGCCCTGGTCGGGCGGATAGGCGCGGAAGTGGCGCGGCTCGACCAGGCCGCCGGGTCCCTGGCCGGGATGGTCGAGCGCACCGGGCAGGGGGTGGATGCCCAGCGCCAGCAGGCCGACCGCGTTGCCGACGCCATGCGCCACATGACCCGTTCGGCGGCCCAGGTGAGCGCCCAGGTGGACGGCAGTCAGGCCGCCCTGGCGGACGCGGGAACGCTGATCCGCGAGGGCGACGCACTGATGCGCGAGGCCAGCGAAAGCCTGCAGCGGCTGTCACGGGAAATGAGCGGCAGCGCCGCGTCCATGCAGGTGCTGGAAGCCCAGAGCGAGGCCATCACCGCGGTGCTCGACGTGATCAGTTCGGTGGCGGAGCAGACCAATCTGCTGGCCCTGAACGCCGCCATCGAGGCGGCTCGCGCGGGTGAGCACGGCCGGGGTTTCGCCGTGGTGGCGGACGAGGTGCGTGCCCTGGCCGGGCGCACGCGCAGCTCCACCGGCGAGATCGAGGCGATGATCCAGCGGCTCGGCCAACTGACGCGGGAAACCGCCGAGGGGCTGCGCGGCAGCCAGCGCCTGACCGCCGAGGGAGTGGACCTGGCCGGTCGCGCCAGCGGCGTGTTGGCCTCCATCACCGAAGCCATGGGGCAACTCGAACACACCGGCCTGACCATCGCCCAGGCCGCCGCCCAGCAGCATGAAATGGTCTGTCGGGTGGACGAGTCGGTGGGCAAGGTGGGCGCGGTGGTGGAGCAGAACGCGCGGGACTGCGCCGAGCTGGAGGCGGCGTCCGGCAGCCTGCAGCTGCTCAGCGCCAGCCTCGGCGGAGCGGTGGGCGCGTTCCACCAGAGCCAGGGTGCCTGAGGCTTAGGGCGAGACCGGAGACTCCGGCCGCTGGAGCATGTCGATCAGCTTTTCCCGCAGCCAGCGCAGCATGGGGTCGCGGTCCAGACTGCGGTGCCAGCTCATGTACTCCTGCATCGCCGGCAACTCCACCGGCGGTGGCAGGATGCGCAGCGGCAGATTGCGCGCGTAGAGCCGCGCCAGGCGGCTGTGCATGGTGGCGACGCGCTCGGTGCCGATCACCAGCTGGGGCAGGGTGTTGAAGTCGTGGGTAATGACTTCCAGGCGGCGCTTGCAGCCGTACTGGGACATGAACCACTCCTCGATGCCCGGCGTACGGCTGCGGCCGAAGGCGACGCTGACGTGCCCCAGCTCCAGGTAGCGCTCCAGGGTCAGGCGCTCACCGACGCTGGCGTTCTGATCCCACACCACGCACACGTGCTGCTCCTCGAACAGGAGTTGGGAAGGGTGTTCCTTCACGACGTAATGCTCCGGCGCGATCATCAGGTCCACCTCGCCGCGCATCAGCATCTCGACGGCGGTCTCGCCGGGGCTGATGAGTTCGAAGGTCACCTGCGGCGCCTCGTGGTTGATCTCGCGGATTACCTCGGCGAAGAGCACGCTGATCAGGTAGTCCGAGGCCATGATGCGGAAGTGCCGCTTGCTCTCGGAAATGTCGTAGACCGGCTTGGCGGTGATGGAGGTCTGGATCTTCAGCAGGACCTCGCGTACCGGGATCTCCAGTTCCTTGGCCAATGGGGTGGGCATCATCTTGCGGCCCACCTGCACCAGCAGGTCGTCCTCGAAATAGGTGCGCAGGCGGCCCAGCACACCGCTGGTGGCCGATTGGGTCATGTGCAGGCGGGCGGCGGCGCGGGTGATGTTCTGTTCTTCCAGCAGTACATCCAGGGCCACCAGGAGGTTCAGGTCCAGGTGCTTGAAGCGCATGTCAGGCGTCTCTTGTTGTATTTATTTTCGCGATACCCTGCATCCCGACTAACGATTAGTCAAATTGTTCCCGCCTTCCTAGCCTGTGCTTCCAAGGACCGCTCTGCGGTCCCCCTTCCCGAAAACGCTCGCCCGGGCCGCCGTGCTCGCGATGTCCCGTGCGTCACACAACAAGAACAAGGATTCATCCATGAGCGATATCAGCAAGGTACTCATCGTCGGTGGTGGCATCGGTGGTCTCTGCGCGGCCATCGCGCTGCGCCGCCAGGGCATCCCGGTGGACCTGGTGGAGATCAAGTCCGAGTGGACTGTCTACGGCGTCGGCATCATCCAGCAGAGCAACGTGGTGCGTGAAATGGCCCGACTCGGCGTTCTCGATCGCTATCTGGACGCCGCCTATGCCTTCGACGACGTGGGCATCTACGACCTGCAGGGCAACGCCCGGGTGCGGATCCCCGGTCAGCGACTGGCGGGCCCGGAGTACCCGGCCAACGTCGGCATTTCGCGCCTGGCCCTGCACCAGGTGCTGAGCGGCACCGCCATCGAACTCGGCGCCCAGGTGCGCCTCGGGCTCACGGTTGAGTCCTTCGAACAGGACGCCACGGGCGTCGACGTGACCTTCACCGACGGCAGCACCGGCCGCTACGACCTGGTGGTGGGCGCCGACGGCGTCTACTCGAAGATCCGCGGCATGCTCTTCGGTGAGACCTACACGCCGCGTTTCACCGGCCAGGCGGTGTGGCGCTACAACTTCCCCCGGCACAGTTCGATCGACCACCTGGCCAGCTACACCGGCGCCGAGGGCAACGCCGGCCTGGTGCCACTGGCCGACAACCTGATGTACATGTTTTCCACTTCCCACGAGCCGGGTAACCCCTGGTACGAGCCGGAGCATTTCGCCGAGCTGATGCGCGACCGCATCAAGCACATCGGCGGCCTGGTGGGCGAGCTGCGCGAGCAGATCACCGACAGCAGCCAGGTGGTGTACAAGCCCATGGAGGTGGTGTTCGTCGACGAGCCCTGGTTCAAGGGGCGCGTGCTGCTGATTGGCGACGCCGCCCACGCCACCACGCCGCACCTGGGGCAGGGCGCCGGCATGGCCATTGAGGACGCCCTGGTGCTGAGCCTGGAACTGGCCGGCGGCGGTTCGCTGGAAGCACGCCTGGAGCGCTTCATGGCGCGCCGCTTCGAGCGCTGCAAATACATCAGCGAGAACTCCATCCTCGCCGGGGATCGCGAGATGGCCCACGACGCCAGCTTCGACCGCATCGGTCTGACCAAGGCCATGCTGGCGCGCACCGCCGAGCCCATCTGAGCCCACGGCCGGTCCCGAACCCCGCTCCACTCTCCCGCGTATCCGCTCCCGCGTATCCGCTCCCGCGGATGCGCGGCCTTGTCTCATCCATGAGGTCAGCGATCCATGATCGAGCTCACGGTCACGCGCAAACTGCGAGAAGCCGAAGGCGTCTGCAGTTTCGAATTGGCCCGTGCCGACGGCGGCCCCTTGCCGCCGTTCAGTGCGGGCGCCCATATCGACGTACACCTGCCCAATGGCCAGGTGCGCCAGTACTCCCTGTGCAACCACCCGGACGAACGCCATCGCTACCTGATCGCGGTGCTGCTGGACCCTGCCTCCCGGGGCGGCTCCCGGGCCATGCATGAGCAGGTGGCGGAGGGGGCGACGATCCGCATCGGCGAGCCGCGCAACCTGTTCCCGCTGGAGCGGGGGGCCGGGCGGACGCTGCTGTTCGCCGGCGGCATCGGGATCACCCCGATCCTTTGCATGGCCGAGCGGCTGGCCACGAGCGGCGCCCCCTTCGAACTGCACTATTGCAGCCGGGAGCAGGCGCGGACTGCATTCGTCGAACGTATTCGCCGTTCCGCCTTCCACGATCAGGTGGTCTTCCACTTCGACGACCAAGGCGATGCGCAGCGCCTGCGTGCGTTCGAGCTTGTGGACGGCTACCGGGCCGGTGACCACCTGTACGTGTGCGGCCCCGGCGGCTTCATGAACCATGTACTCAACGAGGCCCGCCGGGCCGGTTGGCCGGAGGCCGGCCTGCACCGCGAGTACTTCTCCGTCGAGCCCGTGGCTGGGGGCGAGGAGGGGGCGTTCGAGGTGCAGCTGGCCAGGGACGGGCGCTGCTTGCAGGTGCCCTCGGGGCGCAGCGTCGCCGACGTGTTGCTGGAGGCGGGAATCGACCTGCCGCTGTCCTGCGAGCAGGGCATTTGCGGCACCTGCCTGACCCGCGTGCTGGAGGGGGAACCGGAACACCGCGATATGTTCCTTACCGCCGCCGAGCGGGCGCAAAACGACCAGTTCACCCCTTGTTGTTCGCGCTCGCGTAGCCCTCGGCTGGTGCTGGACCTGTAGGAGGGATTTCAATCACGAATGAATTCGCTCCCACAGTACAGTCGGCCGTAGGGTGCGCCGCGCGCACCGCCAGCTGCGCGCGTCCTACATGCCTGGCAGCGGGCCCACGGCGGCGGTGATCACTGCCGCCTCGGTCTGCTCGCGGCTCAGCGCGCCCAGCATGTACGGCTTGAGCATGTTGCTCTGGCGCAGACGCGCGTAGCCGTAGAGGGTCGACCACATGGCGATTAGGCGGCCCTGCAGGCGATCGTCATCGGACTCCTCCAGGGCTTCGCGCAACGTGGTCGCGATGCCGCTGTAGACCTGGTGGAGCAGGGCGCCCAACTCATCTTCATCCTCCGCCTGTTGCAGCAGGCCCGAGTCGTACATCAGCAGGAACAGTCCCGGTTGCGCCTCGGCGAAGGCGAGGAAGGCGCGGCAGGCCGCCCGCGCCCTGTCCCCGGCCGTGCCGGTTTCCTGCGCCGTATTGCCGTGGGCGTCCAGTAGCCGGCGGAAACCTTCACAGGCGCAGGCGCGCAACAGCGCATCGCGATCGGCGAAATGCCTATAGGGCGCTCCCCTGGAAACCTCCAGCACCTGGGCCAGGTCGCGCAATGACAAGGCCTGGTAGCCCTGTTGCTCGACCGCCTCCAGGGCTGCGTCGATCAGGGATTGGCGAAGGTTTCCATGGTGGTACGCACGTGTCTCGTTCATGCCGAATAACCATTGACCGGAGTTGAGGGGATGACTAATGTGAGCGGTGCTTACATTGCTCGATCGGCCGTCCCGCGAGCCTGTTCCGCCGCTGCCACGGCGGGAAGGCGCGAGCATATCAGGGGGACGGGCGCTCGATGCAGGCAACCCTGTCAAAACGCCCATGAGGACAAGAACAAGATGAAATTCCTGAACAACACCTGGTACGTCGCCGCCTGGGACGATGAGGTCAAGGCCGGCGAACTGTTCGCCCGAACCCTGCTCAACGAGTCCGTGCTCTTCTTCCGCGACGAGGCCGGCAAGGTGCAGGCCATCCACAACCGTTGCCCGCACCGTTTCGCTCCGCTGTCCATGGGCACGCTGTGCGATGGCCAGGTGCGCTGCGCCTACCACGGACTGGAGTTCGACGGCAGCGGCGCCTGCACCCGCAATCCCCATGGTGATGGCGCCATCCCCCGGGCGGCGCGGGTACGGGCCTTCCCGGTCGTGGAGAAACACAGCGTCATCTGGATCTGGATGGGAGATGTGGAGGCGGCGGACGAGGCATCGATCCCGGACTTCGGCTGCATGGACCCGACCCGCTACTACGTCGCCAAGCGATACCTGCATGCGAGGGCCAACTACGTGCTGGAGTCGGACAACATCCTCGACCTGTCCCACATCCAATACCTGCACCCGAGCACCCTCGGCAGCAGTGATGTCAGCCAGGCCATCACCCGCGTCGAGCAGCAGGGCGAGACGATCTGGTCGTACCGCCAGACCGTCGCCGAGATCATGCCTGACTTCCTCTACGGCGCCATGGGCATCGCCCACGGCACGCCGGTGGACCGCTGGATCGACGTGCGCTGGGACGCCCCGGCCAACATGCTCTTGCTGGCCGGCGCGGTGCCTACCGGGCAGCCGCGTGCCGAGGGCCGGGAAACCCCGCTGCCGCACCTGTTCACCCCGGAGACCGACACCACCACCCACTACTGGTTCTCCTTCCCCATCCTTCGCGAGATGGGCGAGCTGGGTGAGCGCATCGCCGAGGAGCAGGTGTCCGCCCTCAACCAGCCGTTCAGCACGGAGGACCTGCCAATGCTCGAAGCCCAGCAGGGGATGATCGGTGACGCCGATTTCTGGTCCCTGAAGCCGGTCCTGTTGCACGGCGATGCAGCCGCGGTGCGCGCCCGCCGTGTGCTGGACAAGCTGATCGCCGACGAGCAGGCGGCCCGGATCGACGTGCGCGCGGTCCAGGCCTGAGTATCCCGGCGGGCGATACCTCGCATCGCCACTCGCGATTGGTTGGGGCCGGCACGCCATGGCAGCCTGCGCCCCAACAGCATTTCCGAGACCGGCCGTGCCCGACGATCTGAACTACCTCTGCCACGACGACCAGTTGGAGGAGGGCCGTGCCCGTGGGTTCGACCCCTGGGGTCATGGCCGTGACACCGTGCTCGCCCTGCGCTGGCGCGGCCAAGTGCGGGTCTACCGCAACCTCTGCCCGCACCTGGACGTGGCCATGCAGTACCGCAAGGACCGCTTCATGTCCGGCGATGGACAGCACATCGTGTGCTTCGCCCATGGCGCGCTGTTCCGTCCCGACAACGGCTTCTGCGTGCTCGGCCCGTGCCTCGGCCAGTCGCTGCAGGCCCTTGCGGTAACGACCGACGCCGAGGGCGGCCTGTGGCTGGAGGGGCTTGCCGATACGGAGGAGCCGGCGTGCGCTTCCACGGTCTCGACCTGAACCTGCTGGTGGTGCTCGATGCGTTGTTTCTCGAGCGCCACGTCACCCGGGCGGCCAACCGCCTGCACCTGACCCAGTCGGCGGTGAGCGCCGCCCTGGGCCGGCTGCGCGAACACTTCCAGGATCCGCTGTTCGTCCTCGTGGGTGGGCGCATGCTGCCCACCGCGCTGATGCAGCGCCTGCAGCCGGACATCCACCAGGTGCTGGACGCAGCGCGCGGGATCGCCTTCGCCAATGTCCGCTTCGAGCCTGGGGAGACCCGGCGACGCTTCCGCATTATGGCTTCCGACTATGTAATGGCGGTGCTGCTGCCGGCGCTACGCCAGCGCCTGGCCCAGGTGGCGCCCGGGGTGGACCTGCAGTTGCTCAGTCTGGTCCCGCAGCGCGGCGGCGAGGCCGGCGGCCTGGTGGACGAGGCTCTGGAGCAACGGCACTGCGACCTGGTGATCCTGCCCCATGCCCACGGCTCCGAACGCCATCCGCGACAGTCCCTGTTCGAGGATGGCTTCAGCGTCATCGCCTGCGCAGACAACCCGGCGCTGGCCGAGGGCCTGACGCTGGACCTGTACCTGGCGGCGCCCCATGTGGTGCGCGAGACGGGAGCCGGCGCCCAGGGCAGCATGGAGGCGGAATTCCTCGCCAGCCAGGGCCTGGACCGGCGCGTCGCGGTGGCCGTCGAACAGTTCGGGCTGATCCCCGAGTTTGTCGTCGGTGGCCCGTGCCTGGCGACCCTCCACAGCCTCCTGGCGCGACTCTACGCACGGCGCTTCCCACTACGGCTGCTGGAGCCGCCGCTGGCATTCCCGGCCACCCGCCAGGTGCTGCAGTGGCACGCCTGCCAGGACGGCGACCCGGCACTGGCTTGGCTGCGCGGACTATTGGCGGAAGTGGCCGCCTGACGGGCGCGGCCATCAATTTCCTTCATGCCCGGCCAGCAGCAAACTTCACTTCCCGCACTCCAGGGGCACTGGGTAGCGTGATGGCACGACAACAAGAGGCCACACCGCAATGCCCAGACTACACGTCCACTGCAAGACCCTGTTCACCGGCCTGGAAGACCAGGCCCGCCACGATCAGGCGCTGATCATCGAAGACGGCCTGTTCAGCCATGTCGGCCCCCGCGTGAGTGCCCCGCAGCCGCTGCCGGGTGAAACCCTGATCGACACCGGCGAGCACTTCGTCATGCCCGGCCTCGTGGATGTCCACACCCACCTAGTGTTCGGCAACGCCAAGAGCGAGGAGGACATCGACCTCCACGTCTCCGCGGAATTCCGCGCCTTGCGCGGCCTGTTCTTCGCCCAGCACGTGCTAGCCGCCGGCTACACCTCGGTGGTGGTGCCCGGGGACGCCGGCCAGTGCAGCATCGCGGTGCGCGACGCCATCAACGCCGGCCTGTTCGCTGGCCCGCGCATCGCCGCCAGCAGCAACGTGATCGCCAACCGCCAGAGCCTCAACGACTGGTTCCCGAGCTGGGTCGGCACGCCGGAATACTTCACCGGGCGATTGTGCGCCACCCGTGACGAGCAGATCGCCGAAATCCGCCGCCAGGCCAAGGATGGCGTCGACCTCATCAAGATCGCCATGGACGGCACCCAACGCCGGGCCAATGGCGAACACATCGCCGCCTTCACGGAGGCGGAGACCCGCGCAATGGTCGAGGAGGCGCATCGCCTCGGCAAGAAGGTGGCGGTGCACGCCTACGGCCGCGAAGCGGTGCTCTACGCCGCCCGCGCCGGGGTAGACGTGATCTTCCACGCGTTCTTCCTCGACGACTCCTGCATCGAGGCGATGCTCGAATCTGGCAGCCACCTGGCGCCCACCTTCACCATGCTGGCCAACAACGTCGAGTTCGCCGAAGACTACGAGCCCTCCACCCGCAGCGGATACGCGGCGATGCAGCAACGGGCGATCGAGGTCGGCTGTCGCAACCTGCGCCGCGCACGGGAGGCCGGCGTGCCCTTCATGACCGGCAGCGACAGTGGCTTCGCCATCACGCCTTACGGCGAATGGCATGCGCGGGAGATCGAGATACTGGTCGACTGGCTGGGCTTCACCCCAGCCGAGGCGCTGCGCGCCGCCACCTCGGTCTCGGCACGCATGCTGCCGGCCACGCAGCCGGTGGGCGCCATCGAGGTGGGGCGGCGGGCTGACTTCATCCGTGTCGACGGCTCGCCCCTGGAGAACGTCGCGATCCTGCAGGAGCGCGAGCGCATTCGCGGCGTCTACCTCGGCGGGCGGCGTATGGAGCCCCAGGTGCCGGGCTACGACCCCTACAAGGTGAGCGACTTCAACACCGTCAAATGGGCCGAACTGCATACCCGGCAGCGTGCGGTGGCGGCTGGCAAGCGTCCCGTCCCGGCGCGGGGGTGACCGGCATGCGCAGACTCACTCTGGAACTGGCCTCGCTGATGGTCGATGCTGCCCTCGCCGAAGGCCGACGGCTGGCCCTGCAGCCCCTGTGCGTGGCAGTGCTGGATTCCGGCGGGCAGCCGCTGGCGCTCAAGCGCGACGAGCGCGCCAGCCTGCTGCGGCCGCAGATCGCCAGCGGCAAGGCGGCGTCGGTGCTCGGCATGGGCTTCGGCGGCCGCGAACTGGCGCGCCGCGCGGCGGCGATGCCGGCCTTCTTCAACGCCCTGAGCGACCTGGCCGGTGGGCAGATGCTGCCGGTGCCGGGGGGCGTGCTGGTGCGCAATGGCGGCGGCGAGATCCTCGGCGCCATCGGCATCAGCGGCGACACCTCCGACAACGACGAACGCTGCGCCATCGCCGGCGTGCTGGCGGCGCACCTGGTGCCGGATACCGGCGAGTCCTGATCTGCCTGCCTAGCTGTACGACTCCAGCGAGACTGACGCTATGGCCTGCCAAGACGCGCGTGTTCGTTGATCTGCTGGTCGAGCATAGCCGCGAGTAAAGGTGGGCACAGCGCTTCGACGCCAGGCACTAATTTGGGGGGTGTATGCCGGACGAGAGGCCTCAGGTGGGGAGGAGCGATTCTCGCCGGAATCAGCCAGTCCCGAATGGCAGCTATTGGTTGTGGACTCAACCGGTGGATGCAACACACTAGATTCTGGGTAGCCAGGAGGAGTGTTGCAGATGCAGCAAAGACCCCGGATCCATTACACCGAGAGCCAGAAGGCATTGATGTGGGATCGCTGGAAGCAAGGCGACTCGCTCCAGCAGATTGCGCAGCTGTTCGACCGGAACCACTCCTCGGTCCAACGCATACTGGCGGAAACTGGCGGGATACGCCCGGCTATCCGCAGACGCTCCCGGCGGGCATTGACGCTGGCTGAGCGCGAAGAGATCTCCCGAGCACTTGCCGCCGGGCACTCGATTCGCCTGATCGCCCTGCAGCTGGGGCGAGCCCCGTCCACCATCAGCCGTGAGATCACTCGCAACGGCGGTTCGGGCTGCTATCGCGCCAACCAGGCCGATCAGGCCGCCTGGGATCGGGCGCGTCGCCCGAAAGTCTGCAAGCTTGTCCAGGTCCCGGGGTTGGCGCAGATTGTGGCGGAGCGGCTCCAGTTGCAGTGGTCACCGGAACAAATAGCCGGGTGGCTGCAGCGCACTTACCCAGCCAATACGAGCTATCAGGTGTCACACGAGACGATCTATCGCAGCCTTTTCATCCAGGCTCGCGGCGCACTGAAGAAAGAGTTGCTGGAGCATTTGCGACGGACACGAGCCATGCGTCGCTCGCGGCATCACACCCAGAAAACGGCCAATCACGGCCGCATCAGCGACACCATTTCCATCAGCAAACGCCCGGCTGAAGTGGACGACCGTGCCGTCCCTGGGCACTGGGAAGGTGATCTGCTGTGTGGCAGCAAGAACAGCCAGATTGCCACGCTGGTCGAGCGTCAGAGCCGTTACGTGATGCTGGTGAAAGTGCCCAGCAAGGATACCGAGACGGTGGTGAATGCGTTGATCGACAACGCCCAGAAACTGCCGCAGGAACTCTACCGATCCCTGACCTGGGATCGAGGTAAGGAGTTGGCCGATCACAAGCGCTTCACCGTGGCGACGGATATCAAGGTCTACTTCTGTGATCCACAGACCCCCTGGCAGCGCGGCACAAATGAGAATACCAACGGGCTATTGCGGCAGTACTTCCCGAAGGGCATCGACCTCTCCGTCTACTCGCAAGACAAACTCGATGACGTAGCGCGGCAGCTAAATGAGCGTCCCCGGAAGACGCTCGACTACGCAACGCCCGCTGAATGCTTTAGCCAATCCGTTGCGTCGACCAATTGAATCCGCAGCCGGAAACTGCCCGTCAGTAGCACCCATTCGCCAACGTTCGCTTCCGGTCGGAAGAGGACCTTCGCAAGTGCCCGCGGCCGATCTTGTGGTTGAGATCCGACCCGTGGCCGTCTGCACCTCGTGCAGACACGGGTACGCATAAAAAATGGAAGTAGCTCGGTGTCGCTTTGCACCGTAACCGGCTTCAGACCACTAAAATGATGCAACTCAACAGAATAAGAATGAGTGGTCGTAAACGCCGTGAAAATCCAGCCTCTTCCGCCTCTCAACAGCCTGCTTGCCTTTGAGTCCGCTGCCCGTCATTTGAGTTTTACCCATGCCGCCAAGGAACTGAACGTCACCCAGGGGGCGATCAGTCGCCAGATCCGCTTGCTGGAGGATTATCTCGGCAAGACGCTGTTCGAGAGGACCACCCGAAGCATCGCGTTGACGCCGACAGGTACCCAGTACCACGAGACGGTACGTGACTGCCTGCTTCACCTGGCCCGCTCCACAGGTGAAATCCGGCAATGGCGAGGGGACCAGCAAGTGACGGTGGCCACCAGCACGGCCATGGCATCGCTCTGGCTCTTGCCCAAGGTTGCGGAGTTTCAAAGTCAGCACGAGGAGATCGACCTGCGCATCATCGCGCTCGATCATGTGAAGGACTACGCCCGGCTAGATTGCGATCTGGCGCTCTACTACTGCAGCACGCCGCCCAAGGACATGGAGGTCACGCCGCTTTTCTCGGAAGAGATCTATCTGGTCTGCAGCCCGGCCTACCTGGCGAAGAACCCCCAGCTCTCATCCATCGAAGGGCTGTCTTCCTGCACCTGGCTATGGCTTGAGGACTCGCAGCGCGACTGGATCGGCTGGCCTGAGTGGTTCAAGCGCCTGGGGCATGAGCCGGTCATTCCGAAGCATCGGGTCAATATCAACAGCTACAGCATGCTGATCCAGTCAGCCGCTAGCGGCCAGGGTGTGGCGCTCGCCTGGAACCGGCTGGTGGATGAACCGTTGAGCACCGGCGCGCTGGTACGGCCGAACGATCTGGTGCTGCAGACAGACGCCAAGTTCTGCTTGCTGGAACCGCTCAATACCCGTGGGCCACGACACAGCGTGAAGCTGTTCCGCGACTGGCTCATGGGGCTCCCCTCGGTGCAGGGATGAAGGGACGGTCGCTGCTGGCGGCGCGCGGATCGGCTTTGCGGATGCCGGAACGACCAGGGCCGTCAGCTTGTGGCTGACGGCCCTGGTGCTGTCAGGTGGCTAGTGGCGCTTGCGGTTGATCGCGTACAGCCAACCGTAGCGGCGCCACAGGTTTGCCAATGTCAGCTGGCTCTTCGTGCGGTCAATGAAGTGGCCGCTACAGCCCCGCCCAGTACCGGTCCGCGAAGTTGCGAGACACCCTCCTGGGAATGTTCCTGAACCGGTAGACGGCCACCCGGGGGTAGGTCGTGTTGGCCGTTGAGCGACTCCTGGCGCAGGCTGCGAACCAGGGTGTAGCTCATTACCATCATCAGGATTGCGATTGGCAGGCCGACCACGATGCTCGCCATCTGGATGGCCTTGAGCCCGCCCGCCAGGAGCAGTCCGGCGGCAACGGCGCCTTCGAGAATGCACCAGAGCAGCCTGATCCAGTTGGGCGGGTTGGTGCTTCCCAGCGCGTTCAGGGTGCAGAGCACCTGAGTGCCCGCATCGGCGGTGGTGACGAAGTGCACGGCCAGAAGCAGGCACACGAGTATGGAGAGCGCGCCACCGACCACCGGGCCGTCCAGCTTCTCCAGCAAGGTGAACATGGCCGCCGTCGCTTCCTTCTTGGTCGCCAGGAGCACGGAGCCCCCTTCGAACTTCGCCTGTTCCTGCACGAGCTCAGTGCTTGCGGCCGATTTCTCGTACTGCTGGCGCTCGGTTTGTTCCTGCTTGAGTGCCGCTCCGCCGAAGACCGACATCCAGAGAATCGTCACCAGCGTGGGCACTACCAGGGCGCCGACGATGAGCTCCCGAATGGTGCGTCCTTTGGAAATCCGCGCGATGAACAGGCCCACGAACGGCCCCCAGGTCATCCACCACGGCCAGTAGAAGGCGGTCCACCAGTTCTGCCATTCGGTGTCTTTCTGGGTGTCCATCCAGAGGCTCAGACCGACCAGGTTCTGCACATAGTCCCCGGTGGATTCGAACATGAGATTGAGGATGTAACGGGTCGGTCCGAGGGCGAGGACGATCAGCATCAGTACGAAGGAGATGTACATGTTGAGCGTTGAAATTCGCTTCATCCCTTTCGACAGGCCCGCGAGGAGGGAGACGGACGCGATGATGGTGACCCCCAGGATGATGGACAGCTGGAGCACGGTGCTGATGGGCAAGCCGAACACCAGGTGAAGCCCGGTATTGATTTGCGCCACACCCAGGCCGAGGGACTGGGACACGCCGAACGCCGTGATGGCGACGCCCATGATGTCCACGACATGGCCGATCCAGCCGTAGATGCGGTCGCCGATGAGGGGATACAGCAGGGAGCGCAGCGCCAGGGGCAAACCCTTGCGATAGGCGAAGTAGGCCAGGCTCAGGCCGATCAGGGAGAAGATCGCCCAGGGGTGCAGGCCCCAATGGAACAGGGTTATCCGCATGGCCATGCTCGCGGCTTCATCTGTCAGCCCCTTGGAAAAGGGGTTGTCGGCGTAGTGCAGCATTGGCTCGGCGACGGACCAGAAGATCAGGCCGATGCCCATCCCGGCGCTGAAGAGCATGGCGATCCAGGAACCGAAGCTGAACTCTGGTTCGTCGTCGTGGGCACCGAGTTTCAAGATTCCGAAACGGCTGATGGAGATCCAGATCAGGAGGCCGAGGGCACCGCTCACCAGTGCCAGGTAATACCACTTGAAGTTGTTCAGGATGAAGGTTGACGCCGATTCGAAGGCTTCGGCCGCTTGCTCGTCCATGAACGCGCAGAACAGTACGAATAGCACCACGGTTGCTATCGAGATCAGGGTTACGGTCGGGTTTAGGCCTTTGAGAGGGCCGGACTCTGCACGCATGTTTGTCCCCTTTTATTTTTGTTCAAGGGTTTGAGGGCTTTGCTCGTTGAAGCGGGGTTTGCCACCGGCTTTTGCCTGTGGCCACCGCTCCAGCTCAGGGCGTTCTCGAATCATTCGAGATCCGAGAAGTGGCATCAAAATGGGGGAAGCCTTTCACACGGACAACTCATTTCTCCTCATCAACTTATTACCAGTAATCATTAATAGGATTGCCCGCTATGACTGCTTACAAGCCACTGAATATGTGGGCTTTGTTTGATATTGAGGTTTTCTAATTAATGAGCAAAAGTAATTAATCAGCCAAAAAATATCGTTTGTCGACTGCTCCGTCTCTTGCCGAAACTCGCCGCCATGCAGCAGGCCCATCGGCTGCGCATTTCCTTCCGTGCTAGCAAGAGAGAACAACAATGACTTCGACTGCTCCCTGCCTTATTCCGACCCATGCCCTGGAAACCGTCCTGGCTCCCATCCATCAGGCGCACGGCCTGACCAACGAGTTCTACACCGAGCAGCGCTACTTCGAACTGGAGCGGGACCATGTGCTCGGCCGCAACTGGGCCTGCATTGGTTTTGCCAGCGACCTGCCGAAGAACAGCTATGTGAAGCCGGTGGACTTCATGGGCCTGCCGCTGCTGATGATGCGCAACCGAGAAGGTGTGGTTCAGGTCTTCCACAACGTCTGCAGCCATCGCGGCGTGAAGTTGGTGCAACAGGCGGGCGAAGTGCAGGGCGTGATCCGCTGCCCCTACCACTCCTGGACCTATGACCTGAACGGTGGCCTGAAAGGCACGCCGCACGTCGGCGGGATCAACCAGCACAAGGACGAACGCTTCGCCTGCGAAAAGCACGGCCTGAAGGCCCTGCGCAGCGCGATCTGGATGGACATGGTGTTCATCAACCTGTCCGCCGATGCGCCGGACCTGGAAGAGCAGCTCGCGCCGCTGACCGAGCGCTGGACCCAGTTCCTCGGCACCGACGGCATGGGCCTGCTGCGTCGCGAGGCCAACAGCGGTGCCATGAGCATCGAGGTCAACTGCAACTGGAAGCTGGCGGTGGAGAACTACTGCGAGGCCTACCACCTGCCGTGGGTACACCCGAGCCTGAACAGCTACTCGCGCCTGGAAGACCACTACAACATCATGTTCGACCAGTTCGCCGGCCAGGGCAGCCACGCCTACAACCTGTCCGATGTCGCCGGCACCCACCTGCCGATCTTCCCCTCCTGGCCGACCGACCGCCTGCGCACGGCGGAGTACGTCGCCTTCTTCCCCAACGTCCTGCTGGGCATCCAGGCGGATCACGCCTTCGCCATGATGCTGGAGCCGATCGCGCCCGGTAAGACCGTCGAGCACCTGCGTCTCTTCTATGTCGGCGACGAGGCCCTCGACAGCCGCTTCGACATGGCGCGCAAAGCCGTCATGGAGTCCTGGCGCGTGGTCTTCGCCGAGGACATCGCCTCGGTAGAGGGCATGCAGATGGGCCGCAGCTCTCCCGGTTACAACGGCGGTGCGTTCTCGCCCGAAATGGATCTGCCGACCCACTACTTCCACAAGTGGGCCGCCCGCCAGCTTCTCGATAACGCCCACAGCGCCTGAGGAAATCGCCATGCATTCGATCGCATCGCACTGGCTGAACTTCATCGACGGTCAGTGGACCGACAGTGAACAACACCTCAGCGTCCACAATCCCGGCACCACGGAAGCGGTCGCCACCATCGCCCAGGCCACCGTGGCGGATGCGGAGCGCGCTATCCAGTCCGCGCGCCGCTGCGCCGACAGCGGCGAGCTGACCCGGCCGCGCCCGGCGCAACGGGTCGCCTGGCTGCTGAACGTCGCCGCTCAGATTCGCGCCGTGACGGAGGAGGGCGCCTGGGTGCTGTGCCAGGAGAACGGCAAGAGCCTGCGTGATGCCCGCGACGAATTCGTCGAGGCAGCGCGCTACTTCGAGTACTACGCCGGCATGGCCGACAAGATCGAAGGGACGTCGATTCCCCTCGGCAATGGCTACATGGACTTCACCGTCTACGACCCCATGGGGGTGTCGCTGCAGATCGTGCCGTGGAACTTCCCCGTGTCCATCTGCGCCCGCTCCCTGGCACCGGCGCTCGCCGCCGGCAACGCGGTGGTGATCAAGTCGCCGGAGCTCTCTCCGCTGGGCTTGTGCGTCCTGCTGAAGGCCATCGAACGTGCCGGGTTGCCGCGCGGCGCGGTGAACCTGATCTGTGGCCGCGGTCGGGAAGTCGGCGCCTATCTGGCGGGGCATCGCGAGGTCGACCAGATCGTCTTCACCGGCTCCGTCGGCACCGGCCAGAGCATCCTGCGTGCCGCCGCCGAACACGCCATCCCCAGTGTCATGGAGCTGGGCGGCAAGTCGGCTGCGCTGGTGTTCCCCGATGCCGATCGTGAGCAACTGCTCGCCAGTGTTCGCAATGGCATCTTCTTCAACGCCGGTCAGGTCTGCTCGGCCATGTCCCGCCTGCTGGTGCATCGCTCGGTCTACGACGAGGTGGTGGCTGATGTGGCGGCGATGGCCGAGGGCTTGAAAGCCGGCCTCGGCCAGGACAATCCGGACCTGACGCCGGTGATCTCCGCCGGCCAGCTCGACGGTATCCAGGCCCTGTGCCGGCGCGCCCAGGAAGAAGGTGCGGTGGTCGCCACCGGCGGCGAGGCGCTCAGCGGCCTTGGCGGGCACTTCATGGCCCCGACGGTGTTCCGCGATGTCAGCCCGGACATGGAGATCGCCCAGGCCGAAGTCTTCGGGCCGGTCCTCGCGGTGATTCCATTCGATACCGAGGAGGAGGCCATCGCCATCGCCAACGGCACCGAGTTCGGACTGGTGGCTGGGGTCTTCACCCAGGACCTCAATCGTGCCTTGCGTTGCTCCCGGCGCCTGCGGGCCGGCCAGGTATTCGTCAACGAATGGTATGCCGGCGGCATCGAAACGCCGTTCGGCGGGGTGGGGCTGTCCGGCTTCGGTCGGGAGAAGGGCCAGGAGGCGCTCTACAGCTACGTCCGCACCAAGAACCTGGCACTGCGGATCAAGGGCGAGTGAGGAGGTTGCGGCGATGAAGAAATGGCTCTGCATCATCTGTGGCCTGATCTATGACGAGGCCCTTGGTTGGCCGGACGACGGCATTGCCGCGGGCACGCGCTGGGAAGATGTGCCGGAAGACTGGCTGTGCCCGGACTGCAAAGTCGGCAAGTCCGATTTCGAGATGATCGAGATCAGCGAGCCGGTCGCCGCCGTCGCCGCTCCGCCGGCCGCGGCCAAGCAACCGCTGGCGGCCGTCGTGCCTGCCGGGCCGGTGGTCATCATCGGCAGCGGCCATGCCGGTTACGGCCTGGCCCAGGAGTTGCGCAAGGCCAACCCGCAGCTGGATATCCGTGTGCTGACCCAGGAGTCCGGGCATACCTACTCCAAGCCGGCGCTGTCCATTGCGCTGGCGCAGGGCCGCAGCGCGGCGGCCCTGGCGACGGAGAGCCCGATGACCCTGGAGCGGCGACTGGGCATCCGCATCTACACCCATTGCAGGGTCGAGCGAATCGATACCGAGGCCAGGCGCCTGTACACCAGCCTGGGTGAAATAGACTACGGCCAACTGGTCCTGGCCAGCGGTGCCTCACCCGTGCGGTTGCCCATCGAGGGCTGCGCCGATGCACTGCTGAGCGTCAACAATCTGCAGGACTACCAGGCATTCCGTGAGCGCCTGGAGGGCGTGCGCCGGGTGGCGATTCTCGGCGATGGCCTGATCGGCTGCGAGTTCGCCAACGACCTGGCGAGCAGTGGCTACCAGGTGCGGGTTATTGGCCTGGGCGCCTGGCCGATGGAGCGTCTGCTACCGGAAGCGGCAGGCCAGCAGTTGCAACAGGCGCTGTCCGGCCTCGGGGTGCAATGGAACCTGCGCACGACCTTGCAGCGCATCGAGCAGGGGGCCGGCGGTTACCGTCTGGCCCTGGCCGACGGTGAGGTCGTCGAGGCGGACCTGGTGCTCTCCGCCGTCGGTCTGCGACCGAATCTGCAACTGGCTGCGGACGCCGGTTTGCACTGTGGGCGCGGCATCAAGGTGGATGCCTCGTTGCAGACCTCCAGGCCCGGCATCTACGCCCTGGGCGACTGCATCGAGATCGATGGACAGCTGCTGCCTTATCTCGCGCCGATCAACGAGGGTATCCGCGCGTTGGCCCGCACCCTGGTCGGCCAGCCGACGGACGTCAGCTATCCGCTCATGCCGGTGACGGTGAAGACCCCGGCGGCGCCGCTCTGCCTGCTGCCACCTCCCGTCAACTGCGAGGGGCAATGGCGCTGCGAGACGACCGGCGATGGGCTGAGCGCTGCATACCATGACGCGTCCGGTGCCATGCGTGGCTTCGTCCTCCTCGGCCGTCAGGCACAACAGAAACGCAATGCCTGGCTGCAGAGCTGCCAGGAGATCCCACAGAACGTGGCTTGAGAGCCGAACCATGAACAGTATCGTTAATCTGCCTCACGATGATCGCACCTGTGGCTGGTATGCCGCCCTGCCCGAACCGCTTCCCTGCAAACGCCTGAGCGGCGTGCAGAAGGCCGACCATGTGGTGATAGGCGCGGGCTTCGCCGGCCTTGCCGCTGCGCGCCGACTGGCCGAGCACCTGCCGGATTCCCGCATCCTGCTGGTGGATGCCCAGCGCATCGGTTACGGCGCCTCCGGCCGCAACTCGGGCTTCGTCATCGACCTGCCGCACAAGTTCGCGCTGGAACATCCAGAGCCGCGACACAAGCAACGTCTGCTCGGGCTCAACCGTGCCGCCATCGACCAACTGCAGACGCTGATCGACCGCCATGGCATCGACTGCCAGTGGTCCCATGCCGGCAAGTACCAGGGCGCCGTGGGCGAGCGCGGACTCGCCTATCTCGATCATTTCGAGAAGCTGATGGCCGACCTCGGCGAGCCCTACCGTCTGGTGGAGCGCGACGAGTTGGCCGGCGTGCTGGGAAGCCACTACTACAGCCGCGCCATCTTCACTCCCGGCTGCTACTTGATGCAGCCGGCCGCCCTGGTGCGCGGACTCGGCGCGTCGCTACCGGAGAATGTCGAGGTGCTCGAGGAGTCGCCCATCCAGCGCCTGGAGAAGGAAGCCGACGGGCACTGGGTACTCCATGGCAAGGATGGGTCGATCCGTAGTCCGAGCGTTCTGCTGGGCACCAGTATCTTCACTCAGGAGTTCGGCTACCTCCGCAACCGCCTGCTGCCGGTCATGACGTTCGCCAGCTGGACACGCCCGCTGACCGATGAGGAAGTGCGCGCCATCGGCATCCAGGCCGATTGGGGCCTGACGCCGGCCGACCATGCCGGCACCACGGTGCGGATGACCCAGGATCGTCGCCTGATCATCCGCAACACCTACAAGCACGTGCCGCGTTACGGGAACAGCGTCGGCGAAGGAACCCGCGCGAAGATCCGCGACGATCATCGCAAGGCCTTCCTCGCACGCTATCCGCAGCTCGCCGGCGTGCCGTTCACCCACACCTGGGGCGGGGCCTACGCCATCTCGCGGAACTTCACCAACTTCTTCGGCCAACTGGACGATGGGGTATTCGCCACGGCTTGCGACAACGGCGTCGGCGCCGCCTGGGGCACCATTTCCGGAACGCTGCTGGCCGACCGGGTGTTAGGTGCGGAGTCCTCGTTGCTCAGCGACATCCAGGCAGTGACCGGCATGCCCTCGCTCAATCCTCCGGAGCCTTTCCTCGGGTTGGGGGTGCGTACACGCATCCGCTGGGCGGCCTGGAACAGCAGGAGCGAGCTATGACGATAGCGCCGGGTGGCAAGGGGCCGGTGCTCCTTGTCGACCATCGGAACCTGGACTTCGTCCATCGTGGAGGGCCACCTGGCGGCGCCAGCGTGGCCCGCGCGATCACCAACGAAGTCTCGCCCAACCTGGGTATCGGCTTCGCACGGTGGGAGGGCGCCGAAGTCGCATGGACGCTGCTGTACGACGAGGTGATCTTCGTCATCGAAGGTTGTTTCGAGCTGAGGGCCAATGGCGAGCTGTATCGGGTGGAACCGGGGCAACTGCTGTGGATCCCCGAAGGGACCGATCTCGTCTACGGAGGCCATGCGTTATTCGGCTACGTCGTTCATCCGGGCGACTGGAAGCAGCGCCATGGGCTCGCCTGACAACTGACTTGGGGACACAACTTGTTCGCGCTCACCAAGGTATTCGGACCGATCTATACCGCGACCCTGCTGATGCAGCTGGGCTCAAGTCTGCTGATGACTTACCTGGCACTGCGCCTGGATACCGCGGGGGCCGCGGAGTTCTGGGGTGGCGGTCTCATGGCCGCCAATGCACTGGGAATGGTGGTGGGGGGGCGAGTCGGATACTGGCTGATCGGCCGCGTCTCCCACGTCCGCGCATTCGTGGCCGCTGCCGGAGTGATAGTGACTGCGGTGCTCGGCCATCAGTTCAGCGACTGGCTGCCGCTCTGGCTAGCGTTGAGATTCATTGTGGGCGTGGCAATGATGTGCCAGATGATGGTCATCGAAAGCTGGCTCAACGACTGCGCACCGTCGGATCGCCGTGGCGGCGCCCTGTCGTTGTACATGGTGGCGAGCTACGTCGGCATGATGCTCGGGCAACTGCTCCTTGGCCTCGGCCATGGGCTGGGTGCATTGGTCCTGTCCGGCGTGGCCATCGCCTTTGCCATTGGAATTGTGCCCATGGCGCTGCACCGTGGCGCGGAGCCGAGCGCCATCAGCCAAGTGCGCGTGCAGCCGATGCTCTACATTCGCAGACTGCCCCAGGCCCTGGGCACCGTGTTTGTCTCGGGGCTGTTGAATGGCTGCTTCTACGGATTGACACCAATCTTCGCGGCGCAGCTGGGATTCTCGCCCGAGGAGGTCGGTCAGTTCATGGCGCTGAGCATCGCCGCGGGGCTCATCGCTCAACTTCCGCTTGGGATGCTTTCGGACCGGTATTCCCGTGTCGCGCTGATTCGCGTGATCTCTATCTTGCTCTGCGTTGCCTACTTACCATTGGCCGTTATCGACGCACCGGGCGAGAGATGGGCGATGTTGGCCGGCGCGATCATCGGCTTCTTGCAGTTCTGCTTGTATCCACTGGGTGTCTCGCATGCGAACGACAACCTGGAAGCCGAACTCCGGGTGGCCGTAGCCGGGGTGCTGCTGATGGCTTTCGGCATCGGTGCCGCCGTCGGGCCGCTGGTTGCAGGCACGCTCATGGAGCGATCCGGGCCTCAGGCGCTCTACCTGTTCAGCATCGGCGTGACGGCGCTGCTGACCCTGCTGATCAGAACGAGACGGGAGAACTGCGCTTCGACCGCCGGGCCAGGTCGGACGAGCATCACAAGCTGACCGGCGCTGTTCATTCGACTTTTCTGGTGAGTCGACCAGAGCGGAGCTCGTCCGCATGTCCACTAAAAGGCCGAAAGCGGACTACTACGTACGGTTCTGAGTGCGTCTACCGGAAAGAGGCTTCTGGCCCGATTCGCCCGCCAAGTTCATCGCCCACTAGAGCCGAGAGTTAGTTAAAAAGCAGGCGTCCTCATCCCCACGCAGTACATATCCTTCGTAGAGATTTTCGAAGTCGAGAGCCTCAAAGCTGTTTCCCAGGAAGTTGAGCAGGGTCCTGACGGAGTGGGGCATCCCGCGGCGCGTGGGGAAGAGGGCATGGACAATGCCACCCTTCGGTCTCCAATCGTCCAGTACCGGCTGCAGTACCCCATTGCGGATGTCTTTGAACACCACCAGCTTGGGTAGTTGAACAATGCCGCCGCCCTCCAGGGCGACGCGGCGCAAGGTGATCATGTCGTCAGTGACCAGGCGTGGAGTATGACGCACGGTCGCCTGGATGCCGCCACGGTCCTCCATGTTCCACTCGTACTGGGGCGCGCTGGGTCCCATGCCCAAGCTCGGGAAGCGAGCCAGGTCTGCGAGGCTGCGAGCGGGGCCGACACGCTCGATCAAGCCAGGACTGGCGACCAATTCCTGCGGGCTCGCCGACAGACGTTTCATGGTTAGCCCGCTGTCCTCGAAAGGCGGGAAGCCGACTCGGAGCACGACGTCGAACCCTTCGCGCAACGGATCGACCTGACGATTCGTGCTCTCCAGATGCACCTCTACTTCCGGATAACGGTCCATGAAGCGTGCCAGCATGCCGGCCACCAGGAAATTGAGCAGGGCGGTGGGGCAGGCAATGCGTACCAGTCCGCGCGGCGCTGCCTGGTCGTTGTCGATCACGGCCTGGGCAGCCTGTGCTCCCTCCAGCATCGTCAAGCAGTGTTGGTAGTAGGCCGTGCCGAGATCGGTCACTGAGAACTGACGCGTGGAGCGGTTGATCAGACGCACTCCGAGACGCTCTTCCAGCGCCGCGAGATGACGGCTCAGCTTCGACTTGGTTACGCCCAGCGCGCGGCTGGCGGCACCGATCCCCTGATGATCGACGACTTGGATGAAGTAATAGAGTTCATTCAGGTCATACATCGCGTGGTGTTCCATTTTTGAAATAGTGATTTCTGATCCGGCGTCTACCGAGCAATCGGACCGGCGACTAAGGTGGCAACTCACCGGTGCGGCCGCCCGGTTTCCTGGAACCGAACAAGCAGTGGGGTCTGGAAAAGTGAAGTCTGCATTGGAGGTCGCACAACTTTTTTTTGCCAGTTATCGGGCCCACGACCTGACAAAGATGTTGGCTTGCTTTGCCCCAGAGGGGCGGATCGACTATATCCCGATCGCGCTGGAGGGCTTCGCAGAAGAGGCCGGGTGCTCCATCTGGTCGGCCTTGATCGAAGTGTTTCCCGATCTCTCCAATGAGATCACTGCAACCTATCCCTGTGCTGACGGCCGTACCGTAATCCTCGAAGTGACCATCAGCGGCACACAGTCCCGCGATGCCTTTGGTATCCGCAACAAGGGGCGCCAGTTCCATTTGCCCCACGTTTTCATTGTTCGGATCGACGATCACCAGCGGATCAGCCAGATGAAGGCTTACTGGGACAATGCCGCATGGTTCGCCGCCCTTGGTCGAACCAGCTTGGTCGAGACTCCCTGAAGCCGAACCGATCCGTATCGCTTCCTGACGGATGGGCCTCTCTGAACGAGGCCGGGCCTGTCCTTCCACAACGCAGCAATGAGGTGTGACATGAGCAAGAAGATGCTGGTGGTGCTGACCAGTTTCCCCAAATACCCAAACCTCGCACGGGCCACAGGCCTTTGGCTGGGTGAGGCCGTTCACTTCGTGAAGAAGGTCGAGGCAGCCGGCTACCAGGTCGACTACGTCAGCCCGAAGGGCGGTTACACGCCTATCGACCCCCACAGCCTGGCAATGGCTGAGGCGGTTGACTGGGAGTGGTACCAGGACAAGGACTTCATGAATCGCCTGGGCTCTACCATGACGCCAAGCGAGGTCAACCCCGATGACTACGCGGTGATCTACTACGCCGGCGGTCACGGGGTGGTCTGGGACTTCCCTGACAATGAAGAACTGCAGGCGCTGAGCCGTCGCATCTACGAGAACGGCGGCATCGTCTCCTCGGTTTGTCACGGTGCAGTCGGGCTTTTGAACATTGAGCTTTCCGACGGCTCGTTGCTGATCAAGGGCAAGGAAGTCACGGGTTTCTCCAATGCCGAAGAGAAGCTCGCGGAACTGGACAAGTACGTGCCCTACCTGACCGAAGACGAAATGGTGAAACGCGGGGCGATCTACAAGAAGGCCGCCGAACCCTGGATGCCGTTCGCTGTGGCTGATCAACGGGTCATCACTGGTCAGAACCCTGCGTCTGGCGCACCGGTCGCGGAGCTGGTCCTGAAGGCACTCGCCGGCTGATAGAGGCCCTTGCAAACGCCCCCGCGCCGCCACGCACGGCCGGGGGCGTTCGCTTTTTCCGGAGAAAATTTCCAATGTCTTTTCCGCTGTATGTGATGGCGTACTTCAGGGTCAGGCCCGAGGCCGTCAGCGAGATGCTGGAGCTGCTGCGCGAACTCAGCACGCTTACGCGTGGAGAGCCAGGTTGCCTCGAATACGCCTACTACCAGTCCACGGAAGATGCTCTGGAGTTCTGCTCGTTCGAGGTCTGGAAAACAGCGGGCGACGAGGCCGCCCACTGGCAGATGGCGCACCTGCTGCAAGCCCTGAAGAAGGCTGAGCCGCTGCTGCAGTCTGTGCCGCATATCATTCGCTCGACCCGCGTCACCTGACTTCCCCGCGCGGGCGGGAATGGCCCGCCCGCGCCCTGGGGTTACCAGACTGGCAGTGTGTAGCTGAGGATCAGACGATTATCGTCCAGATCGTTACCGAAGTGGCGAGTGCGTACCGTGGCGTTGCGCCATTTCACGCCGAGGTTCTTCAGCGCTCCGCTCTGGAACACATAGGCGATATCCGTATTGCGCTCCCATTCCTTGCCATTCGCTTTGCCAGCACCCAACTCGATACCGTCGCCCGTGATGTAACGGGTCATGAAGGTCAGTCCTGGTATCCCCATGGCGGCGAAATCGTAGTCGTAGCGCAGCTGCCAGGAACGCTCGTCACGGTTGGCGAAGTCGCCGAACTGGACGTAGTTGAACAGGAACGGGTCGCTACCGGCGATGTACGCATAGCCCGTGTCTCCCGCCATGCGCTGGTAGGCGACGCCGAGAGAATGGGCGGCGAAGCGGTAGGTCAGCATGGCGCCATAGGCGTCGTTGTCGACATTGCTGCTGCCGGCATCGTTGGCTCTGGCCGCGCGCAATTCGGTACGCAGCGATTGTTGCGGCGAGAGCGCAAGGCTGTGAGTGAGGTTGAGGATGTGCTGACGGTAGAGGTCTTCGAGCTCGCCGTAGTGGTAAGCAGTCGCCAACTGGCTGCTCCACTGGTAGGTGAGGCCGGCAAAGTTGAAAGCGTCGCTCGTCTTGCTGCTCTTCACGCCAATGCCCCCGGCGCTGCCATTGCTGACCGTCATGTCTTCGTAGTCGGAGGAACTGCGCTGGTTGACCTGGGTGAGCCGTCCGGCGTCCAGGGTCAGACCGTCGATTTCCTGCGAGCTCAGGTGGCCGCCGCGAAAGGTCTGGGGCAATAGGCGGCCGTCGTTGTAGGCAACCGATGGCAGGCGTGGCTGAAGGGTGCCCAGTTTCAACAGGGTGCGAGACGCCTTGAGCTTGGCGGTCAGTCCCAGCTCGGCGTATTCGTCTTGGGCGCGGCGGGTTTCCCGGTCCTGCTTGAGCAGTTGGGTGCCACTGCGTTGCGCACCCGAGTCGAGCTTCACGCCGAGCAATCCCAACGCGTCGACGCCCACGCCGATGCGGCCTTCGCTGAAGCCCGACTCGTAGCGCAGCAGGAAGCCTTGGGCCCACTCTTCGGCCTTGGCCTGGGTAGCGCCGCGCTGGCGGAAGTCACGGTTCATGTAGAAGTTGCGCAGTTCCAGACTGGCCTTGCTGTCCTTGGCGAAGTCCGCCAGGGAAAGACCAGGCAAGCCGAAGGCGCCACCGGCCAGAAGCAGGCCGGCGGTGAAGGTGTTGCGATGCATGGTGAGTCCTCTGTTTCTTGTTGTTGGGGGAGGGCGGGAATAAAAAGGACGCGGTCCAAAGGAGTCCGGACCGCGCCTCGCTCAACAGTCGGCGACGCGAGAACGGCGCCGGTGGTGGGGGCTGTCAGTGCGCGGTCGCCCCCGCCATGCCGAGGCCAGTCTCGGCGCGCACGGCCTGGTCGGCGAAGCCCTGGCGGTCCCGCGCGGCCTGCGCGCTGCGGTCGAACCTGGACACCAGCACGATGACCAGGAAGGCCAGTGGCATGGAGAACAGCGCAGGGTGGTCATAGGGGAAGATCGCCTTGTCGTGGCCGAGCACCGTGACCCAGACGGTGGGCGAGAGGATCACCAGCGCCAGTGCGCTGACCAGCCCCGTGAGTCCGCCCCAGATTGCGCCGCGGGTGGTCAGGCCCTGCCAATACATGGCCATGATCAGCACCGGGAAGTTGGCTGACGCGGCGATGCCGAAGGTGAGGCCGACCAGGAAGGCGATGTTCACCTGCTCGAAAAGAATACCGAGGGTGATCGCCAGCAGGCCGAGGCCGAGCACGGCCAGGCGCGAGACCCGCATTTCCTGTGCTTCGCTGGCCTGGCCACGCTTGATCACGGTGACGTAGAGGTCGTGGGAGATGGCCGAGGCGCCGGCCAGGGTGAGCCCGGCGACCACCGCGAGAATGGTGGCGAAGGCTACGGCGGAGAGAAATCCGAGGAACAGGTTGCCGCCCACCGCCTTGGCCAGGTGCATCGCCACCATGTTGCTGCCGCCAACCAGGGCGCCGCCCAGCTTGCCGTCGACGAAGTACTGCGGGTCGGTGCCGACGATGACGATGGCGGCGAAGCCGAGCACGCAGACCACCAGGAAGAAGAATCCGATGAAGCCCGAGGCGTAGAACACCGATTTGCGTGCCTCGCGGGCGTTGGGCACGGTGAAGAAGCGCATCAGGATATGCGGCAGGCCGGCCAGGCCGAACACCAGGCCCAGCGCCATGGACGCCACGTTCACCGGGTTCGACAGCATGCTGCCGGGCCCCATCAGGTTCCAGCCGCTGGCGTGGCTTTCCACGGCACGGCGCGCCAGGGTTTCCAGGCTGAAGTCGAATTGTGCCAATGCCATCAACATCAAAGTGGTACCGCCGGCCAACAGCAGGATCGCCTTGGTGATCTGCACCCAGGTGGTGGCGAGCATGCCGCCGAAGACCACGTAGACCAGCATGAGCAGGCCGACCAGCACCACGGCGACGCCGTAGTCCAGGCCGAACAGCAACTTGATCAACTGGCCTGCGCCAACCATCTGCAGCAACAGGTAGCAGCTCACCACCGTCAGCGAGCCGCAGGCCGCGAGGATACGGATACGGCGCTGGTCGAGGCGGAAAGAGACGATGTCGGCGAAGGTGTACTTGCCGAGGTTGCGCAGGCGCTCGGCCATCAGGAAGGTCAGCACCGGCCAGCCGATGAAGAAACCAGTGACGTAGATGACCCCGTCATAGCCCTTGGCGAAGATCAGGCTCGACAGGCCCAATAGGGTGGACGCGGACATGTAGTCGCCGGCGATGGCCAGGCCATTCTGCAAGCCGGTGATGCCGCCGCCGGCGGTGTAGAAGTCGTGGGTGGATTGGGTCCGCCGTGCCGCCCACCAGGTGATCAGCAGAGTGATGCCGACGAACAGGAGGAAGATGCCGATGGCGTGCAGATTGGGTCCCGGTTGGCCGATTTCACCGGCCTGCGCGAACAGGGGCAGTGCGGCCAGGCCGCCGATTGAGGTGCGTTTCATGCCTGGCTCTCCTCGATGATGCTGTTGCCGAGACGGTCGAAGTGGGTGTTCGCGCGGTGCACGTACCAGCCGGTCAGCAGCCAGGTCGCCAGGATCAGCAGGGCGCCCAGCGGAATGCCGAGGCTGAGATGGCTGCCGGCGTAGAGCGGGAGGTGCAGGAGATCCGGCCGTATGGCCGCCACTCCCATGAACAGGAAGTAACTCGCCAGTACCAGTAGCGTGAGCCACCAACTGGTACGCGAGCGGGCTCGGGTGAAGGCGATGTACCTCGGGTCCTGCCGGATGCGGCGATAGTGTTCGGCGTGATCTTCGGGTGTGCTGGTCATGGTGACTCCACTTGTTTTTGTTGTAGGGCTGCCCGTCGACCCGCTGGGGAGGCGGGCCGTGAGGAGGGGAACTGGGGTGTCGATCAGCGCCAGGCGTAGTCGCTGAACAGCTCGCGCAGGGTTTTCTTGCTCACTTTGCCGGTGGCCGTGTGGGGCAGCTCATCCAGGCGTTCACTGGCGTCGGGCAGCCACCATTTCGGCACCTTGCCCTCCAGGAAACGGATCAACTCCTCGTGGCTCGGCGCGGCGTCTGCTTGGCGTGGCACCACCACCAGCAACGGGCGTTCGCTCCAGCGCGGGTGGGCGACGCCGATTACTGCCGCTTCGGCTACTTGCGGATGGGCCATCACGGCGTTTTCGATCTCCACGGAGCAGATCCATTCGCCGCCGGACTTGATGACGTCCTTGATACGGTCGGTGATCTGCATGTAGCCGCGCGGGTCGATGGTGGCGACGTCACCGGTGTCGAACCATTCTTCGGAACCCTCTTGACCGAAGTAACCGCTGCGCACCCAGGGCCCGCGTACTTGCAGCGCTCCGGAAGCCTGGCCGTCATGGGGCTGGAGTTTCCCGGTCTCGTCGACCAGGCGCATTTCCACGCCGAACAGTGCCCGCCCGGACTTGAGCAATTGCGGGCCGCGTGCGCTGTCATCCAGCTCGGCATACCAGGGTTGATAGCGGTTGTAGCTACCCATGGGGCTCATCTCGGTCATGCCCCAGCCGTTCTCCAGGGCGATGTTGTGCTGGGCCATGGCTTCGATCAGTGCCAGGGGGCAGGCGGCGCCGCCGCTGACGGCGCGTTTCAGTGTGGGCACGGCGATGCCGTGGGTGGCCAGGTACTGGCTGATATTGGCCCAGAGGGTCGGTACGGCCAGGGAGAAGGTGACGCCTTCATCGTTGATCAGATTTACCATCGCCGCCGCGTCACTCACCTTGGGACCGGGCAGGACCAGCTTGGCGCCTACCATGGCGGCGTTGTACGGCATGCCCCAGGCATTGACGTGGAACATCGGCACCAGCGGCATCACCACGTCCAGGGCGCGCAGGCCAACATTGTCGGCCATGTTCTGCGCCATGCCGTGGAGCACGGTGCTGCGGTGGCTGGTGAGTACGCCTTTTGGATTGCCGGTGGTGCCCGAGGTGTAGCAAAGGCCGCTGGCCTGTCGCTCATCGAGTTCCGGCCAGGCATAGCTGTCCGCCGCCTGCGCCAGCAGCGTTTCGTAGCTGAGCAGGTTGGGCAGGCTGCTGGCGGGCAGCTCGTCCTCCGCGCAGAGGGCAATAAAGCGCCGTACCGAGGGGAGTTCGTGCTGCAGCGTTTCCACCAGGGGAATGAACTGCGGGTCGATGAACAGCAGATCGTCCGCGGCATGCTGGATGATGTAGCGGATCTGTTCCGGGAACAGCTTGGGGTTGATGGTGTGACACACGCGCCCGGAGCAGGGCACGGCGTAATGCAGTTCGAAGTGGCGATGGTCGTTCCACGCCAGGGTGCCGACCCGCGCACCCGGAGGGCAATCCAGGGCATCAAGGACGTTGGCCAGGCGGGCCACTCGTGCAAATGCCTCGGCATAGCGATAGCGATGCACACTGCCATCGGCAAACAGGGAAACGATTTCAGTATCGGCCGCAACCTGGAGTGCATGCCGCATGATCGCGGTGATTCCCAAGTTGAAATTCATCATCAGGCCTTGCACGGGCAACCTCCTGCCTTGTTCTTGTTTGGGCATAGAGGCTGGCATCCGGTCGGTCACAGCCTCTCAATCGGGTCAGAGCAAGGGCTGTGCCAGAGGCTTTCGGTGACGGGGATTTGTGGATTTAAAGTCTTTTGTTTCAAATGGATAGGTGATTGGTGAGTTGATCGCCCACCTCACCAAAACCCCCTCGTTTCACGTCTTCCAGTTTCAGTTCTGTAATGATTTTTCAGGGTTGAAATTTCGGTCGCAGCTGCCGGTGGTGGGCGCGAAACGGCGGGAGCTAGGTTGAACGCCCCGCGCGCAGGCGTCGCCACAGGGTCGTGCGGCTGATGCCCAGTTGTCGCGCCGCTTCATCGAGGTCGCCGTCGCAGGCATCCACCACCCGGCGGACATGGGCGATTTCGCTGGCCTTGGCGACGCTGCGCAGCGCCTGGTCCGACGTATCCGGCTGGTCCGCCGTCGGCACCTGGGCGCCCGGCTCGAACAGTTCGGGGAACAGGGCGCGCAGGCCAGCCGGGTTGTCCTGATCGTTGTCACCGAGGGTCTGCGCCGACAGCGCCGCGCGCTCCACCAGGTTTTCCAGTTCGCGAATGTTGCCGGGCCAGCGGTGCGCCTGGAGGCGCGGCATGAGTCGGTCCAGCAGTGCCTGGCCAGCGTTGGCGGCCGCCATCGGAAGCGCGAGCCGGTCGAGGATGGCGCCGGCCAGCAGGCGGATATCCCCGAGGCGTTCGCGCAGGGGCGGTACGACCAGGCGGAGTATGTTCAGGCGGTAGTAGAGGTCCTCGCGGAAGCGGCCATCGGCAATCCGTCCGCGCAGGTCGCAATGGGTCGCGGCGACCACGCGTATGTCCACCGGGGTCGGCTCCGAGGCGCCCAGACGCAACACTTCACGCTCCTGCAGCACACGTAGGAGCCGGGTCTGCAGGGTCACGGGCATGTCACCAATCTCGTCGAGGAACAGGGTGCCGGTATGCGCCGCTTCGATCAGGCCTGACTTGCCGCCCTTGCGCGAACCGGTAAAGGCGCCTTCCTCGTAGCCGAAAAGTTCGCTTTCCAGCAGCGCTTCTGGGAACGCCGCGCAGTTGATCGCCACGAACGGCCCCGCCTGGCGCTGGCCGGCGTTGTGTAGGCTCTGCGCGAGCAGCTCCTTGCCGGTGCCGCTTTCACCGGTAATCAGTACGGTGGAGTCCGTGTCGGCATAGCGCCGAGCCAGTTCTAGCAGGGCACGAAAATCGGCGGCCTGCCCGAGGAGCTGGTCGAAGTGGTAGCGCGCGGTGAACTGACGGGGGCGCGCCTGACTGCGGATACGGCGGTCGGCGCGCTGGATGGCGTTCGTCTCCTGGCAGGAGATCACCACACCGTCGGGTTTGCCATGCTCGATGACCGGGGTGACATTGGCGACCAGGGTTCGGGTACCAACGCGGACCAGCCGGCTCTCTTCGCTTTCGCCCTGGTTCAGGCTGCTGCTGATGTCGAGTTCCGGCATCAGCTCGGCGAGAGGACGCTGCCTTGCCCACTCGATGGAAATGCCGAGCAATTGCGCCATACGCGGATTGATCGATTGAACGATGCCATCGGCGTCAACGGCGATCACGCCATCGCTGAGGTTGCGCAGCACCGCGCTCAGGCGCTGCTGCTGGATCAGCGCCTGGGTACGGCTGCGGCAGATCGCCAGCGCTTCGTCCAGCGTCCGGCGCACCGCGTCGGCATTTAACGCCAGCACACCCTGGGCGCCGGCCGCTTCGGCCACTTCCACTGCTGTGGAAGAGCCGACTATCACCCGATAGCCCTCATCCACCAGTTCGCGAATGCGCTGACGTGCCTCGTCGAAGTTGGTGTAAGTCGCCTGACGGAGGTCGACGGTGAACAGTGACGCCATCGCGTCCAGTTCCGGGTGAGCCTGCTGGAAGCTGACGATACCCACCTTGGTGGCCCGTGCCCTGGCCATGTCCAGGGCGCGGATGAGGTCGTACTCGCCCATGCGGATGGACAGGATGGTGGTGCCGATATGGCGCCGCAGGTAATCAGCGGTGGCCCCGGAGCAGATGATCAGGTCAACGTCCTCGCGGCTTTCCAGCTCCTTGCCGGTGCGTCGCAGTTCGGTGACCGTCGTCTCGACGATTTCCACCTGGGCGCGTTGGTGATAATCGGGCACCACCTGCTGGACGATCCGAGCCATTCGGCTGGCGCCTTCGGGGGCACGGAGGTGGGTGATGAGGGCGACGACTCGGGGCAGGTACTGCGCATCTGGCATGGTCGGGTCCGCTGGTGTTCTGGCTTTTCTAGCCTGAAACAAAGATTTCAGATCTGCAATGAGCAAGGGGGCTGATAAGTCAGGGCAGGCTTCAAGATTCGCCATAAATCGTTGTTATTAAAGGAGTTATAAGAATTTATAGAGAACTGGAATAGCTCTTGCTCTCTCACTCGTAAGTCATCACCCGTGAGCAAGAGCTGCCGATGTATAGCATTCCCTCCGCAGGATCCGGCCCGTACCGGATCGACATTCCAGACGCCCTGGCGCCGCTGGCTGAATTTCTCGCCCAGCAGGTCGGCTGTGAGCGTGTCCAGATCGAAAGCTGCGAACGCCTGTCGGGCGGCGCCATCCAGGAAAACTGGCTACTGAAGGCCAGGTTGTCCTCGGGCTCCTGGCAAGCCGAGCGGCGCTGGGTTCTGCGCACCGATGCGCCGTCCTCGGTGGCGGTCAGCATGGACCGGGCGCAGGAGTTCGCCGTGTTGCAGGCAGTGCACCAGGCAGGTGTGAAGGCGCCGGAACCGCTCTGGCTGTGCCGTGATACGCAGGTGATCGGGCGCGATTTCTTCGTCATGCAGGCGCTCGGCGGTACGGCCAGCGGCCATCGCCTCGCCACCGATCCGGCCCTTGAGCCAACCCGCGCAGCGCTTTGTCGCGAACTGGGCGAAAGCCTGGCGCTGCTGCACCGGATCACGCCTGAACATCCGGCGCTCGACTTCCTGCCGGCCGCCGCTGCCGACCCGGTACAGGCGAGCATCGACCAGTACCGGAGCTACCTCGACGCACTGCCGGGCAGTCACCCGGTCATCGAGTGGGGGCTGCGCTGGTGCGAACTGAACCGCCCCGCGCCGGTCCCCTCGCGGCTGATTCACCGGGATTACCGCACCGGCAATTACATGGTGGACCGGGGACGGCTGGCGGGTGTGCTCGATTGGGAGTTCACCGGCTGGGGCGACCCTCGCGAGGACCTTGGCTGGTTTACCGCACGCTGCTGGCGGTTCGCCCGTCCAGACCGGCTGGCGGGCGGAGTGGGGGAGTTGGGTGACTTCCTCGACGGCTATGCAGCGGTGTCCGGCTATCGTCCCGGCGCAGAGGAGCTGCGCTTCTGGCAACTGATGGCCCACCTGCGCTGGGCGGTGGTGGCGTTGCAGCAGGCGCAGCGCCACCTGACCGGGCAGCAGACGTCCCTGGAGCTGGCGCTGACCGGCCGTATGGTGCCGGAGCTGGAGCACGAAATCCTCATCCTCAGTGGAGCCACGTCATGAGCGCGCCGAACGCAACCGAACTCTTGGCCACCGCTCGCAGCCTGCTCCTTGGGGAGCTGCTTCCGGCGCTGCCCGCGAGCCTTGCCTATGACTGCCGGATGATCGCCAGCGCCATGGCCATCGCCGCACGTGAGATCGAGCGGGGTGATCGCGCTGCTGACGTCGAATGCGAAGCCCTGGCGCAGGTACTGGAACCGCGCGGATTGGCAGGGCTGACTCGGGACGACGCAATGGCGTTGCTAGCGCAGTTCATTCGCCAGGGCATCTTCGATCAGCCCGGAGGCGAACAGGCGCGCTTGTTGGATGCGCTTGCGGACATCACCCGGGCACGCCTCGGCATCAGCAATCCCAAGGTGCTCAACGATGCACGCTGAGTCCGACGTCCGGCGGCGCCGCTGCTACCTGGTCAGGCACGGGCACGTCGACTACTTCGACGCACAGGGGCGGCCACTGGACCCGCGCGCCGTAGCGCTTTCGCGCACGGGAACGCAGCAGGCGTGGGCGCTCGGGCAGGTCTTGCAGGATGTTCCGTTCGACCGGGTGCTGTGCTCCGACTATCCACGTGCCAGGCAGACGCTCGACTTGCTGTTGCAGGGGAATCAAGCCCCGGTGGAGTCCATGCCCGAGCTTCGTGAGATTCGCGCAGGACGCCTGCGCGAGATTCCGTCCGAAGCGCTTCGGGAGCAGGTGGTTGGCGCATACCGTGCAGCGGGTGTCGCCGGGGCGCGCTTCCTCGGCGGTGAGCGTTGGGATGACTTCCAGCGCCGCGTGCTCAGCCTGTTCTTCGAATTGCTGCAGGACCCGGCCTGGGACAGCGCCCTGATCGTTAGCCATGACGCGGTCAATCGCATCCTGCTGGGCTGGGCGGCGGGCCTGGGGCTCGCCGGTATCGCCGCCTTCGAGCAGGACACCGCCTGCCTAAACGTGCTCGACATCGATATGCGTGGCGACCAGGTACTTGGCGCCCTCATTCGCACGCTCAATTTCACCCCCTACGACCCACACAAGGCCGGTATCCACGGCACTGTGCTGGAAAACCTCTTCCTGGCCATCGAACCGGCCGGGCTGAGGGCTTGAACCTTTTCACCACAGGAAATCACCCATGAACTTTGCGCTTTCGGATGACCTTCTAGACCTGCAGGCCCGTGTACGGGAATTCATCGCCACGGAGATCATCCCGCTGGAGAACGACCCCCGACAGACGCCGCACGGACCATCCGGCGAGCTACGTCAGGAACTGGTGGCAAAGGCCCGCGCACGTGGCCTGCTGACTCCGCATGCCTCTCGCGAAATGGGCGGGTTGGGACTGTCACACACCGCCAAGGCAATCGTGTTCGAGGAGGCCGCCTATTCGCCACTCGGCCCGACCGCGATGAACATCCATGCCCCCGACGAGGGCAACATCCACCTGATGGAAGTCGTGGCGACCGAGGCGCAGAAGGATCGCTGGTTGCGCCCGCTGGTGCAGGGCCATATCCGTTCCTGCTTTGCCATGACCGAGCCAGCACCAGGCGCTGGCTCCGATCCGTCGATGCTGGCCACTACGGCCGTGCGCGACGGCGACGATTACCTCATCAATGGCCGCAAGTGGCTGATCACCGGCGCGGAGGGTGCCAGTTTCGCCATCATCATGGCGCGTACCGAGGACGGCAACGCGACTATGTTCCTGACTGATACCGACCGCCCCGGATTCATTCTCGAACGAATGATGGATTCCCTGGATAGCTGCTTCACCGGCGGCCATGCGGTGCTGCGATTCGAGAACCTGCGGGTGCCCGCCAGCGATGTACTGGGCGAGGTTGGCAAGGGTTTCCGCTATGCGCAGGTACGGCTCGCACCTGCGCGCCTGACCCACTGCATGCGCTGGCTGGGGCAGGCGCGCCGTGCCCATGACGTGGCCTGTGCCTATGCCGGCCGGCGCCAGTCGTTTGGCAAAGTGTTGGGCGAGCATCAGGGCGTCGGCTTCATGCTTGCCGATAACGAGATGGACCTGCTTACCACGCGCCTCGCCATCTGGCATTGCGCCTGGGTATTGGACCAGGGTGAACGCGGGAATTCCGAGTCGAGCATGGCCAAGGTGATCAGCTCCGAAAGCATTTGGAGAGTGATCGATCGCAGCGTGCAGGTGCTGGGTGGCCAGGGTGTCACCAGCGAAGCAATTGTCGACCGCATCTTCCGGGATGCACGCGGATTCAGGATTTACGACGGCCCCAACGAAGTGCATCGCATGAGTCTGGCGCGCAAGATCCTGGCGCGTGTGCAAGGCGGTGCCCAATGAACCGTTCGCCGCTGCTGGCTTTCGATCTGCGCGGGCGGCGGGCCCTGGTGACCGGCGCCTCCAGCGGATTAGGCCGGCACTTCGCGCGGGTGCTGGCCGCCGCCGGTGCTCGCGTCGCCGTCGCAGCGCGGCGGGTAGAGCGTCTGGATGAACTGGTCAGCGATATCCGTTTCAACGATCACGAGGCCCGAGCCTATTCATTGGACGTGACTGCCCGCGCATCGGTGGTGGAGTGCCTGGATGCGATCCAGGCGGACTTCGGCGGTCTGGACATCGTCGTCAACAATGCCGGAGTCAGTGATACGAAACGCGTCCTCGACTATCGCGATGAAGACTGGGACGCCGTTCTCGATACCAATCTGAAAGGCGCCTGGATGGTCGCGCAGGAGGCCGCTCGAAGAATGGTCGAGGCGGGGCAGGGTGGCAGCCTGATCAACGTCACGTCGATCCTCGCATCGCGCGTGGGCGGGGGCGTTGGTCCGTACTGCGCCGCGAAGGCCGGCCTCAGCCACCTGACCCGCTCCATGGCACTGGAACTGGCGCGCTTCGGCATTCGCGTCAACGCCCTCGCGCCGGGGTACGTGGTGACTGAAATCAATGATGGTTTTCTCGCGAGCGAGGCGGGCGAGCGCCTGAGAGCGCGCGTACCGTCGCGACGTTTCTGCACCTACGAAGACCTCGAAGGGGCGTTGCTGCTGCTGGCTTCCGACGCCGGGCGCGGAATGAACGGGGCCGAGATCATCGTGGACGGAGGACATGCCTGCTCGGGCCTGTGACGAAGGATGCGATGCCCGCTGGGCATCGCACCTCCCGATGGGATCAGGTCGTCAGCACGACCTTACCGATGTGGCCGCCGGTATCGAGCAGACGATGAGCATCGCTGGCTTGCTGCAGGCTGAAAGTGGCGCTGACCCGAGGTTTGACCCGACCCGACTCGATCAGCGGCCAGACGTGAGCCTGCAGCTCCGCCATGATTGCGCCCTTCTCCTCGTGACTGCGTGAACGCAAGGTAGAGCCGAGGTGAGTGAGGCGCTTGGTCAACATGGGGAAGAGGTCGACGTTCTGGGCCGGCCCCTTCAGCAGGCCAATCTGTATGATGCGTCCGTTCATGGCGGCGACTTGATAGTTCCGGCTCACGTAGTCACCGCCGATGATGTCGACCACCACGTCCACGCCTTTGCCAGCCGTGGCGGCCAGCGCCGCCTCAACGAAATCCGCTGTCTGATAGTTGATTGCGACGTCGGCACCCAGGGCCAGGCTGGCCTGACGCTGCTCTTCGTTGCGGATGGTGGTGATCACAGTGGAGGCGCCGAATGCACGGGCCAGCATGGTCGCGGTGGTGCCGATACCGGAGGCGCCTCCGTGGATCAGCACACTATCGCCTGCCTTGAACTGCCCGCGTTGGAACAGGTTGGTCCAGACCGTCATGAAGGTTTCCAGCAGGGCGGCCGCCTCGGTGAGTTCCAAGCCCTTCGGCAATGGCAGTGCGTTGCGTTCGTCGGCCACCGCATATTCGGCGTAGCCGCCGCCGGGAATCAGCGCCATCACCTGCTCGCCGATACGCAGTCGGGTCACGCCTTCGCCCAGCGCCACGACTTCACCAGCGACCTCCAGGCCAGGGATATCCGAGGCACCGGGCGGCGGGTCGTACAGGCCCTTGCGCTGGAGTACGTCAGGGCCGTTGACGCCGGCGGCCCGGACCCGGATCAGGACCTCCCGACCCCGTGGTGCGGGCGTGGGGCGGAGGGTCGGCAGCAGCACTTCCGGCCCGCCCGGCTGGCTGATCTCGATGGCGGTCATATGCTGGGGGAGAGGGGGATTGTGCATGTCATGAACCTCGATGACGGGAGATGCCGAGCATCGTAGGAGCGCGGGATGGCACCGTCGCGCAGTGTTTTCACAAGCCCTGTTTGCAGGAATGCAGCAGGAGGAAGGCGAAATGAACTGGAACGATGCAAGAGTGTTCCTGGCGATGACCCGGCAGCAGACGCTGCGTGGCGCCGCCCGGGAACTGAACGTGGACCAGGCGACGGTTAGCCGGCGGATCGCCGCCATGGAGCAGGCGCTTGGCTCGACCCTGTTCCTGCGCACCTCCAGCGGATTCCAACTGACAGGGGTAGGGGAAACCGTCCTGGAAGCGGCCGAGCGTATGGAAACCGCGGCTTTTGAGCTGGTACGCCGGGCACAAGGGCGCGACAAGGCGCTCTCCGGCGAAGTGCGGGTAACCACCACCGACTCCCTGGCCGTCGATTTCGTGATTCCGGCCATGGCGCGCGTGCACGCCCGCTATCCGGATGTGAGGGTCAATCTCAACAGTTCATCGGACGTGCTCAACCTCGCTCGCCGCGAAGCCGATATCGCCATCCGCACGCGCAAGCCGGACAACCCGGACCTTGTGGTACGGCGCCTGGCCAGTTGGCCTATGGGGCTGTTCGCCTCGGCGGGGTACCTCGATGTCCATGGCACCCCCGAGCCCGGCACCGGGTTCCTGGGGCACGACCTGGTGATGTACGAACCCCACTTGGCCGAAGGCCGCGGCGTGACCCTGGTGGACGAGTCGGCTGCATCCGGCCGGATCGTTACCGCAGTGAATTCCAGCGTTATGGTCCGAAACGCCATAGCTGCCGGTCTGGGCATGGGCGAGCTTCCCCTGTACATAGGCGAACGGGATGGCTTGGTCCGCGTCTGGCCCACTCGTGCGCGCAGTCACCCTTACGAGGTCTGGATGGTCACTCACGGCGACCTGCGCCATACCGCCAAGATCCGCGTCGTGATAGAGGCAGTTTTGATGGCTTTTGAGGGAGTGGCATCGTGTGATTCGTGAGTCAACAAACTCACGAAGCGGCTCTCTCCCGACGGCGGAATGGCCTTGGCGCTGGACATGCGCGCCGCACTCAAATGGCCTGGATTACCTTGCCTAGTGAAGGCGGCTCAGATATTCCCTGGTTTATACCTGGCACCAGGCTCGACTATCCGCCGGCATCAGTTGATGGCTGCTTTAGGTCGTTTGGTTATGGGGCAAAGCTGGGGCAAAAGCGGCGCCGGCGAGAGCCGCTTGGGACCGACCAGCAATACCCGGGTGCTGATCTAGAGCGGCCTGGTGCGGCATCGGGGGTTGGCCTCCAGGGTTCGAATCCCTCAGTCAGTGCTCGGCAACTGTCAGGGCGCCCATTTGCGGGGCGCTTTTTTGTGTCCGGAAGCTCTCGGTCTGTCCAATCCCGGTGGGACTGATCCGTACGCTGGTACAGATTTGGTACATGGTGCAGAGGGTTTCGCTGGAAGGTGCACCATTATTGGTCTGGATAGATGATTATTTCCGATCCATCATCGGCGCCACGGAGAAGCGGCGGGACAGGGCAGGGCGCGTGGATGCTAGCGCAGAGGCCGGTTTAGAAAGGCTGGTCATATGTCTCGTTTCCAGCCGTGAAGGCCCATTTCCGGCCTTTACTCAGATGTCGGCGCTACATTGTAGGACTGCGGGAGAGTCATGTAGCACCGAGAGAGAGGCATGGGGACTATCACGGCGAGGCCGCGGAAAAGCGGCGGTATTGGTTACACGGCGTAGATCAGGATCAAGCGCGAAGGGGCGGTAGTTTATCAGGAAAGCCAAACCTTCGACCGCAAGCATCGATAACACCCCGGATTCTCCGGCCAAAAGGCCGGATGGTTGCCCACCCAGGGGTGGAAACTATTGGACGCTGTTTACCCCGAATTTCTGGAATGTTCTGCACGCTGTCTTACACTTGAAGGTTGGCAACCTGGAAACCTTCGTGCTGCTCGTACTGCGCTGTCGTGGCGTGCAGCTGGTGGCCGACCACACGCTTCGAGCGGTTCAGCTATATCCCATCAGCGCCGTCCAGGTCATTTTCGCTCCTAACAGGAGAAACGCCATGACGCATACCTGCGTTCGTCCCTCGCCAGTACGACGGAATGGAATCGCGGTCGGGAAGGTGCTGTTTGCAAGCTTGGTTTTGGTCCTGCTGGCACTTGCAGAAAGGCCGGCGCACGGGCAGGTCTTGCTCACCGAGACGACATGGGGGGGGACTGGAGCCGAAGTCGCAACCGCTGTCGCCACGGCCGCCGATGGCAGCGCGTACCTCGTCGGCTCGACGGATAGCTTTGCCTTCGACCAGTTCGGCCAGCCCGCGACGCGAATGTTCATCGTCAAGCTCTCGAATGGAGCAGTTATCTGGCAGCGGATCTGGAACGGCCCGACCATCGTCGGGGTGACGGATGCGTCTGTGGCGGTCGCTGTCGACGGATCAGTTTACGTGGCCGGCATCACCGCAGACGGTGGCGGAGACGCCGTGCTAATGAAATTCGATCCGAACGGCAACCTGCTCTGGGTGCGGGCCTGGGGCGGTAACCAATCCGATAGCGCCGGCGCGGTGGCGACGCACAGCGACGGCTCCGTCTACGTCGCGGGCCGGACAACCAGCTTCGGCCCGAGTTCCGCCGGGGTGTTCGTCCTGAAGTTCGATCCGACGGGCACTCTTGTCTGGCAACGGCTCTGGGACAATGCCGCCGGCTTCGAGGCGATGACTGTCTCGCCAGACGGCAGCATCTACGCGGCCAGTTCGAAACTGCGGGGAAACGATCTCTCCCAGTTCGATGTGATGGTGCTGAAGCTGACGTCAGCGGGCGCCCTGGTCTGGGCGCGGACGTACGGAGCAGGCGAGGTCGTGGATGCGCGCGGTGGAATGGCCGCCGCCGCGGATGGGTCCATTTACACGGCTGGCGCCATCCAGGCGGCGAAGGGCGGCGGCATCATCGGCATCAACGCGCTGGTCCTGAAGATCGGGTCCGATGGTAGCTTGTTGTTCGGCAAGGAATGCTGCACCAAGGGCGGCGACACCGGTGAAGGCATCGCGGTGGCGCCCGACGGCTCGATTCTTCTCGCCGGCACGACGACAGTGTTGGGCGTTGGCTTCCAGGATGCATTCGTCGCGCGTCTGGAATCGACGGGCAAGAAGGTGACGGCCGCGGCAACCTGGGGTGGCACCGGCTTCGAGAGCGGCGGCGGGGTTGCGGCTGCGGCCGACAACACGGTGCGGCTTGCGGCGACGACGAGCCAGGGCCCGCCGTATTCGCTGCTGGACGCATCGCTGAAATTGTCCGCGCCGAAATTCACCGTCGCGACCCCTACGGGAGCGCTCGTGGATCCGGCAGGCACAGTTTCGATTCCGCCACACGGGGCGTCCGTACCGGCCGGCAGCACGACCTACAGCGGAAACTTCGAGTCGGCACTCATATCGCTCACGCTGCCGTAACCGGTCAGCGTCGCCAGAACGGTGAGGGCGGATGTAGCGCCTCCCGGTAAATCGCTCGGCCCAATGCCAACGAGACGCCCGGCACCGCCATGATGGCCAATTCGATGCGCGTGGTCGACTTGTCGATGCTGACGGGGCCGGAGCCGGCCACGCCCACAGCCACCCTTCAGGGCCGGCGGAGCCGAGCCGTTCTGATGAGATGCCCACGGTGGCCTCCTGAGGGCCCTCTAGACGGCGCCGGACAACGGCGGTGACCAGTTAGCTGGTTCACAGCGATTACCGCTAAAGGTGTGAGATGGCCTGCCCAATTCAAAGCACCAGTCCCTGGGGCAGGGGGTATTTTGACCGTAGGGGGTGTCGCTGGTCCCTTAGGTTGCTGCAGTGCCTGCTCCTGATGTCAGCCGGACAACCCGTTACCTTGGCCCAACAGTCATCCGAACCACGCACACAAGCCGGCATGCTCATCTGGTCCGAGCCCCGGGGGCAGAGGACGTCCGCGTCGTTGATGGCGAGGGGAAGCCTCGCAGCCTGGCCGATTTCCGAGGGAAGGTGCTCCTGCTCAACCTCCAGGCCACTTGGTGCGCACCCTTCCATCAGGAAATGCCGACCCTGGATTGCCTACAGGCGAATCTCGGGGGCAACGATTCTCAAGTCGTAGCGCTCTCGCTCGAGCACGACGGCGTACCGGCCATACGGGACTTCTATCGGTAGATCGGTATTCAGCACCTCGAGATCTTCGTCGATGAGCGGATGCAATCCATTCAAATCCTCGGCGCCTTCGGTTTGCCGGTCACTCTGATGCTGGACCGCGAGGTGCGGGAAATCGGCCGCAAAGCAGGTAAGGCCGAGCGGGACAGCTCGGAGGTCATTGAGTATGTCCGGGCGTACCGGCCTCCACCCCGAGCGTCCGTGATGAGCCTTAGCGATATTGGCATTCTGAGCGCGCTTGCTGCGGGCATGATCTCGTTCCTATCGCCCTGCGTACTGCCCTTGGTATCCGATTACATGTGCTTCATTGTCGGCCGCTCGGTGTACAAACTGCAGGTCCTGGAAACCCGCCGGGAACGGTTGGTGGTGATCGGCATGAGCCTGTGCTTCGTGCTGGGCTTTTCCACCATCTTCATTGCGCTGGGCACCGGCACCACCGCCATGAGCCGGCTGCTGATCGCCTATCGACAGGAGACCAACCTGATTTGGCGGCGTCATCGTGATCGCTTTCGGCCTGTTCATTGCCGGCCTGATCACCCCCCCGCTGGCTAAACAGAGACGTGCGCTTCGTCCATCAACTGCAGTCCCGTGGCGGTCCGCTAGCGGCCTACGTCTTGGGCATGGCGTCCGCCTTTGGCTGGACACCCTGCATTTTGGTCCGATCCTGGGCAGCATCCTGGCGCTGAGCGCCTCCACCGACCGAACCGGCACCAGTGGTGTTGAACTGCTGTCGATCTACTCGCTCGGCCTGGGACTTCCATTCCTGCTGACGGCCTGGTTCACCAATCTGTTTCTGGCCCACCTCAAACGCCTGCGGCGTTGGAGTGGGGCCATCCACATCGGCGCCGGCGTCATCCTGATCCTCATGGGGGCGCCATGATCATCGGGCAATTGACCGACTTCGCCTGGTGGTTGCTGGAGGTGTTCCCCATCCTCGGCAGGATCGGCTAGCGAGCATTACTCCCCAAGAAGTAGACCGCCTTCGATCACTCAATACCGAGTCAGCTAGTGAGCATTGACGGTGATCAAGAAACTACTTCGCGATTGGCGCTTAGCTTGAGAAGAGGCATAGGCCAGTCTGGCTCACGTACGCCGCCCCTCGCTGGAGCTGATTCACCATGATGAACGCTAAGCGGTTTACCTCTCTTGCGTTGGGTATATCCCTGGTTGCCAATCTGGGGCTGGCCATGGCAAACCCGACTGGAAGCGTCTACACGGCCAACGAACGGGCTACCTCCATCAGTCAGGTGGATCTTGCAACAGGCGAGGTGAAAACGGTTGCCTTGCCAATTGCACCGCACAACGTACAGGTATCACCCGACGGCAGTTTGCTTCTCGTGGTTGGGATGTCCGGACATGCCGGGCATTCGAGTGGTGAAAACGCCGGTGGGCAATTGCTGGTATTTAGTACCACCGCACTGGATAGACCCCAGTTCAGCCTGCCGGCAGGCGAGCATCCAGCTCATGTGGTTACCGACTCAACTGGCCAGCGGGCTTTTGTGACCGATTCTGCCGCCAACCAGGTACGGGTCTTCGACCTCAAACAGCGAATCGAGCAGCCCGGCATTCCGACTGGGCGCTATCCCCATGGACTGCGTTTGAGCCCGGATGGCCGAACGCTCTACGTGGCTAACATGAAGAGCGACAGCGTATCGCTGATCGACGTGGCAACGCGCAAGGAGACTGCGCAAATTCCAGTCGGTAAAGGCCCGGTCCAGGTCGGTTTTTCCCCCGATGGCCGCCTCGCGTTCGTGTCGCTTAATGCCGCGAACCAGCTTGGCCTAATCGATACAGCCGGACGCAAGGTGATCGGCAAGGTCGATGTAGGTCGCACGCCGATCCAGATGGTGGCCACCGTTGACGGCCGCCAGATCTATGTGGCGAATCAGGGCAGTGGTCAGAATCCGGACGATCGAGTCTCCATCGTCGATCCCCAAACGCGCAGCAGCATCGGCACCGTGACCACCGGCAAGGGCGCCCATGGTGTGGCCATCAGCACCGATGGCGCTTATGTGTTTGTCAGCAATATTGATGCAGGCACCGTATCCGTCATCGATACGAACAGCCGCAAGGTCGTTGGCACACACAAGGTCGGCGCCGGGCCAAACGGAATCAGCTACAAGCCGTCGAGTGCCCAATAGCCCATCGATGCGCAGCGGGTAATGGGACCTGAGCACGAGACGGGGAATGAGCATTCACGCCGGCGTGGACAATTGAATGCGTCGCCAGGCGAGGCCTGGCGCCAAGACCAAGCCATCAGGCTTTGAGCATTGTTAAGGAGATGATGATGTCCAACGTTCGTAATGTACTGATCGGATTCTTTCTGGCGGCAGCGTCTGTGGGAGCCATGGCGCAAGACACCGATGAACACTCGGCACATCACCCGGCCGATGCTCCAGGAGCAGCGACCACCGAGAAGATGCCTGCTCAGCAAATGGACAAGGAACAGATGGCGGCGATGGACCAGCACATGAAGGCCATGCAAGCCATGCATGAAAAGATGGCTGCAGCAAAAACGCCAGAAGAGCGTCAGGCGCTGATGGCCGAGCATATGAAACTGATGAAGGGTGGCATGGCCATGATGAAGTCCATGGATGGTGGAATGCCGGGGATGGGGGGAATGCAAGGCGGCAAGGGCATGGGCGGGGACATGGCCGCCCGTCAGGAGATGATGGAAAAGCGCATGGACATGATGGAGTCGATGATGCAGATGATGATGGACCGCATGCCCCCTGCACCGTCGAAATAGTTCATCACCATTCCGAGGAGTCGCTATGAACCCTCATTTCGATGAACACGGCTCACCACCCAGCTTCTGGCGTTCACGGTACGCAATCGGCCTGGTGGTGATCGGCGGGGTCGCCGTCTACTTCCTGCTAACCGAGCACTTTGCCCATGTCGTCGGGGCCCTGCCGTATCTGTTGTTGCTCGCCTGCCCGCTGATGCATGTCTTCATGCATCGAGGGCACCGGGGGGGCCATCACCAGGGCCAGGGCAAGCCAGCCCCCTTCAGAAAGACCGATACCCGCAAACCGGGAGATCCATCATGAACCATGGTGAAACCGCGTATGGCCTCTGGTCGCTGGTTTTTATCAACTCAGCGATCTTCATCATGTTTGCATTCAGTTTCTTCAAACCAGCGACCGCCAGAGACTGGAGGAGCTTCGGCGCATTCTCAGCGTTCATCGTTGCCTTGTTTGTGGAAATGTATGGCTTCCCACTGACGATCTATCTGCTGTCAGGCTGGTTGCAATCCAGATTCCCCAACCTCGATCTGCTTTCCCACGACGCGGGTCATCTGTGGTCGACGTTGCTCGGTGGCCAGGGCAACCCACATTTCAGTGCATTGCACATTGCCAGTTACCTGTTCCTGGGCTTTGGCTTCTATCTGCTTTCAGCCGCGTGGAGCGTGTTGTATCACGCGCAACGCCGGCATTCTCTGGCAACGGCAGGGCCCTATGCCTGGATCAGGCATCCGCAGTACGTGGCCTTTGTGCTGATTCTCCTGGGCTTTCTGCTTCAGTGGCCGACACTCCTGACGCTGGCGATGTTCCCAGTGTTGCTGGTGATGTACGGGCGCTTGGCGGTTTCCGAAGAGCGGGACATGCGCAAGGAGTTCGGCGCGGCTTATGACGCCTATTCCCGTACTACGCCCAGGTTCATTCCGCGCCTGCGCGAAAGGTTCGGTGCGGGTCAGAGAGGCTGAAATCACGACATGACAGGTGCGCTGCGCTTCAACCGTTAAGGCCGGTTGCAGCCTTGAGACCGCACGCAATCTGGAGAAAGGAACCCCGGCCAACCTGATGGCCGGCCGGGTGCGTGGATCGAACCGAGGGGTCAGTTACCGGGATATTCGGCAATGACTTGGTCGGTACCGGCTTGAGTCAGGCCTATGACCTGATAGGCATCTTGTTTCCCACCTACCTCCATTCCGGGCGAACCGGCCGGCATACCAGGCACAGCAATCCCCCGCAGATCGGAGCGCTTGCTGAGTTCAACTATTTGAGCGGCCGGGACATGACCTTCGATGAATTTGCCGTCAATCACAGCGGTATGGCAGGACGCCAAGCGAGGGGCGACACCCAGGCGCTGCTTGACCGAGGTCATATCCGCCTCGACATGATCGATGACCTTGAAGCCATTGGCTTCCAAATGTTCGACCCATTTCTTGCAGCAACCGCAACTAGCGCTGCGGTGGACATCAACCGTCAGCGCTTCTGCTGCCTGGGCAGCGGAAACCAGGAACAGCGAGGCGAGCGCGACAAGTCGCAATGCTCGATGAGACTTAGCTTTCATGCACATGCTCTTTGCCATCGGCGTGAATGTGTTTTTTCGGAGCCGGTGCGGTGTCATCCTGAGCCTGCTCGGCCTCGTGATGGGAGGCCTTGCCTTCCTCGCCGGCATGGTGATCTTCACCGCCCTGTCCGGCGCCATGGTGATCATCGCCTGCCTGGCCAGCATGGTGATCTTCACCCGTGCTGTCGTGATGGCTGCCACTGGAAACATTGTCACCGTGCTGGCCTTCGTGGTTATGCATCTTGGATTCGCCGCCGCCGTGCTGGTGACCACCGCTACTGGCGACCAAGGCGCGATACTGCTCAGCGTCCAGCGATGGCAGCTGCTGCAGGAAGGCAACCATGCCCCAGATGTACTGGTCACCCATGCTCTTGCCCCAGGCCGGCATGCCGGTGGCCTTGATACCGTGCTTGATGATCCAGAAGGCGTTGGCCGGATTGCCATCCACACCAACCTTGGTCAGATTCGGTGGCGCTGGATAGAGACTCTGGCTTAGCTCGGTCTGAGCCACGCCGGGAGCGAGGTGACAGCCGATGCACATGGAGTTGTAGTTGCCGGCACCGGCGCGAATCAGCGCTTCATCCTTCAGGTTCGGCACTTCGAGATCCCGTGCACGCACAGCAATCGAGCGCTCCCGGGCCATCGTCAGAAATGCGTGCACCGGTGCCCAGTGCGGGTCGTCAGCGCCTACGTTAACGACGCCCACATAAGCAACTCCCATGATCCCGGCTGCAGCAACGGTGCTCGCAATGGCTAAAGTTTTAATTGTTCTTTTCATGTCAGGTTCTCAAAACCACATCCGGATACCGGCAACAAAGCGTGCCTCGTCGTTGTCCTCACCTTCCTCGCGGGCGAAGTCGGCGGTGTTGCCGTAGTTGCGGTTCCATGTCACGCCTATGTAGGGCGCGATCTCGCGGACGATCTCGTAGCGCAGGCGCAGGCCCACCTCGGTGTTGCCCAACCCCGATCCGATGCCGCGCTCGTGGTCGTTGCGGCCGTAGAAGTTGACTTCCGCCGTGGGCTGCAGGATCAGCCGGTTGGTCAGCAGGATGTCGTAGTCGCCTTCCAGCCTCAGGGCGCTCTGGCCGTTCTCGCCGAGGAAGGCCGTGGCCTCGGTCTCCAGGCCGTACAAGGGCATGCCCTGCACGCCGAAGGCCGCCCAGGTCTGCGGCGAGCCCGGCTTGAAGTCCTGGCGCACACCGGCCACCAGCTCCCACCAGGGGCTGACAGCTCGACCGTAGAGCGCCTGGATTTCGGCTTCCTCGGTCTTGCCGTTGGCGCGTTCGCCTTCCGAGCGGAACCAGAAACGGTTGATGTCGCGGCCTATCCAGCCCGAGGCATCCCAACTCAGCACGCTGGCGTCGTCGGCGTCCTGGTACTCCAGCTTATCCATCAGGAATAGGCTGTTGATGCTGCCAGTGTGCATGTGGTGGGGCGGCAGCTGCGGGAAGGCGGCGGCGCGATCGGCCTCGGTCGGCACCGGGATGGGCGTGCGGCTGCCGTAGTCGGACGGCTGGGCCTGGTTTTTTCCGCTTTGCCCCATCTGGCCATGGTTCATCTGGCTGTGATCCATGGAACCGTGGTCCATCTGGCCATGGTTCATCTGGCTGTGATCCATGGAACCGTGGTCCATCTGGCCATGGTTCATCTGGCTGTGATCCATGGAACCGTGGTCCATCTGGCCATGGTTCATCTGGCGTTGATCCATGGAACCGCGGTCCATCTGGCTATGGTCCATGGCGCCATGATCCATGGTTTCCGCAGCCTTTGCGTTACCGGCTGCGGCAAGGGCCACGGCCAGGGCGATCAAGGCAGGGCGTTTGAGGCTACTGGTCATCGTTACGATCCGTCTTGGGCTTGGCGTCTTTGTCCCGGTGCATGGCGCCGTGGTCCATGTTCTGCATCTGGCCATGGTTCGTCGGCTGACCAGAGGTGGCCTGCGTCTTCTGGTGCTCGTCATGGGCGTTCTGGCCGGCCCAGGCGGCGGGTGCCAGTAGGGCGGAGGCCAGGGCGGCGGCGGTGAGGGGCTGCGCAAATTTGCTCATCGGTCTCTCCTTATTCGGTGACACGGACTTCACGGAACATGCCCATGTCCATGTGGAAGAGCAGGTGGCAGTGATAGGCCCAGCGGCCCAGGGCGTCAGCCGTGACGCGGTAGCTGCGGCGGGTGCCGGGTGGCATGTCGATGGTGTGCTTGCGCACCATGAAGTTGCCGGCTTCGTCCTCCAGGTCGCTCCACATGCCGTGGAGATGGATGGGGTGGGTCATCATGGTGTCGTTGACCAGGGTGATGCGCAGGCGCTCGCCGTACTTGAGCAGCAGCGGCTCGGCATCGGCGAAGGGGATACCGTCGAAGGACCAAGAGAAGCGCTCCATGTGTCCCGTGAGGTGCAGTTCGATGGTGCGGCTCGGCTCGCGGCCGTCCGGGTCGGGGAAGGTGCTGCGCAGGTCGGCGTAGGTCAGTACCCGGCGGCCGTTGTCACGCAGGCCGATGCCGGGGTCCGCCAGCTTGGGCGCCGGGGTCATGGTCTGCATGTCCACCAGAGGGTTGTCGGTTTCCGATGTCGGGTGGGTCTGCATCTGGCCGCCCATGCCGGCCATCTTGGAGTGGTCCATACCCGCCATCTGCGAGTGGTCCATGCCGGCCATCTTGGAATGGTCCATGCCCGCCATCTGCGAGTGGTCCATGCCGGCCATCTTGGAATGGTCCATGCCCGCCATCTGCGAGTGGTCCATGCCGGTCATCTTGGAATGGTCCATGCCCGCCACCTGCGAGTGGTCCAAGCCGGCCATCTTGGAATGGTCCATACCCGCCATCTGCGAGTGGTCCATGCCGGCCATGTCGCCATGCCCCATGGAGCCGTGATCCATGCCCATGTCGGCCATGCTGATCAGTGGGCGCGGGTCAGGCTCAGGGACCGGCGCGCTCAGGCCTTCGCGCAGGGCTAGGGTGCCGCGGGCGTAACCGGAGCGGTCCATGGACTGGGCAAAAATCGTGTAGGCCTCGTCGCCCGCGGGCTCCACAAGCACGTCGTAGGTTTCGGCGACGGCGATGCGGAATTCATCCACGCTCACCGGTTCGACCGGCTGGCCGTCGGCCGCGATAACGGTCAGTTTCAGGCCGGGAATGCGTACGTCGAAGTAGGTCATCGCCGAGCCGTTGATGAAGCGCAGGCGGATCTTCTCGCCCGGCTGGAACAGCCCGGTCCAGTTGCCGTCCGGCGCCTGGCCGTTGAGCAGGTAGGTGTAGGTGGCGCCGCTGACGTCTGCGAGGTCGGTGGGGCTCATCTTCATTTCCGCCCACATCTTCCGGTCGGCCATGGCGGCGGACCAGCCCTGCTCGCCGACGTCGTTGATGAAGTCCCCGACGGTGCGCTTGTGCTGGTTGTAGTAGTCCGACTGCTTCTTCAGCTTGGCCATCACGCGGGCCGGGTCTTCGTCGGTCCAGTCGCTCAGCATCACCACGTAGTCGCGCTGGTACTCGAAAGGCTCCGGTTCCTTCGGGTCGATCACGATGGGGCCGTACACGCCCACCTGCTCCTGCAGGCCGGAGTGGCTGTGGTACCAGTAAGTGCCGTGCTGCTTCACCTGGAAGCGGTATTCGTACATGCCGTCCGGCGCAATGCCGGCAAAGCTGAAGCCCGGCACGCCGTCCATGTTGGCGGGCAGGATCATGCCGTGCCAGTGGATGGAGGTATCTTCGGCCAGGCGATTGCGCACCCGCAGGGTCACGGTGTCGCCTTCACGCCAACGTAGAATTGGCCCCGGAATGGTGCCATTGATCGCCATGGCCTTCCGCGCGGAACCTGTAATGTTCACCGGGGTTTCCCCAATGAACAGGTCGAATTCGGTACCGCTCAGCGCGGTGGGCTGACCTGGACTGGTCACCGCCCAAACAGGGGTGCGCCAAAGGCCCAGTCCGCCCAGGATGCCGCCAGCGGCCAGGCCCTTGACGAAGGTTCGCCTTGAGGTTTTGCAATGCATGCCGTGTATGTCCAATGAGTCAATGGAGCCAGCGCTGAACGACCAACGCGGAGAGGCTGCCGCACCGGGTGATTCCTCCACCCCAGTAGGCTTGCTCGCGGTCGCTATCCATTAGGCGCGCGGCCGCGAGCATAAAAGCTGCCATATTCCAACCATTCAGATGATTACATTTCTGTAAGGTTGGCCAACGCACCAGACTCAGCAGTTGGCATGTTCGGCGGATTTTTCCTTTTCAGCGACCGAGGGCTCGGCCTTCTGCTGCTCCTGGCGGTAGGCATCCATCGACGCCTGGGCGAGTTTGTCGGCACGGGCCATGGTCCGATCGCCACCGCCGGCGGCCATGGCGAAGGACGAGGCAGTCAGAGCGGCAACAACGATCAGGGCTTTCATCGATTTCATAAGGGATTCCTCGACTAGGGACGTGGTAGCCCGGCATGTGCGGGCTGAGTGTCAGACTCGATGCCACACTAGCCACCCCGTGCTGTCAGAAACCTGAGTTGAACATTACAGTTTTGTAAGGTTGGCATTTCGTCCTTGTGGAGCCTTCGCCTCGGTCGGTAGTGTCCCCGACATGCCGGGCAAGACTGGCCGTCGCCACTGCGGACCGACGTGCCAGGCTCAGCGGTTGCCGCGTGCCTGACAGCAACGAATACCCGGCAGGACTCCGACCACCACCATGAGAGAAAGCCTTATGTCGACCAAAACCACTGCCGCTACTGGCGCTGCACTGGCCCTTGCTGCGGCCAGCCTGTTCGCGGCCCTGCCTGCTCAAGCCGCTCAAGATGCCAAAACCGCTGACGTGAAGTGTTTTGGCGTCAACGCCTGCAAAGGCCAGAACGATTGCATGACCGCCAAGAACTCCTGCCAGGGGCAAGGCGCCTGCAAAGGCCAGGGCTTCAAGTTGATGCCCAAGGCTAAATGCGATGAGGCTGGTGGCCGGGCCAGCGAGTGATGTCTTGCCGTGGGGAGTGCTCGTCACTCCCCCTTGGGAGCCCCGCATGAACGAGCACAGCACTCTCGGATTTGGCTTGGGGCTCCGCAGTGAGTATTACCACCAGATACTGGAGCAAGCCCCTGACATCGACTGGTTCGAGATCATCTCGGAAAACTACTTGGTCGAGGGTGGTAAGGCTCTCTACTTCCTGGACGCCATCAAGGAGCGCTACCCGTTGGTTATGCACGGCGTATCGCTGTCGATCGGTGGGCCACACGCCCTTGACCACAACTACCTTCTCCAGTTGAAACAGCTCGCCGAGCGGGTCCAGCCTCAGTGGATTTCCGATCATTTGTGCTGGAGTCGTGGCAGTGCGCACCACCTGCACGATCTGCTGCCGCTACCGTTTACCCAGGAAAGCCTGGAGCACGTGGCCGCCCGGGTTCGTCTGGTACAAGACGTCATTGAACGGCCGCTGGTGTTGGAGAATGTTTCCGCCTACGTGCAGTGGGCCGAATCGACCATGAGCGAAGCGACTTTCCTCCGTGAGCTAAGCGAGCTGACTGGTTGTGAGTTGCTCCTGGACGTCAACAATGTCTACGTTAGCGCGCGTAATCAGGGCTTTGATGCCTGGCAGTTCATCCAGGAACTGCCTCAGGAACGCATCCGCCAGATCCATCTGGCTGGCCACAGCGACTATGGCCATTACCTGATCGACACCCACGACCAGCCGATTGCCGATCCGGTGTGGGATCTCTACGCGCGCACGATCCAGCACTTGGGGTCACGGGCGACGCTGGTCGAACGCGACGACCTCTTCCCCCCGTTACCTGAACTGTTGGCCGAGCTGGCGAAAGCCCGGGCGCTCATGGCCCGCCAGTTGGAGGCGGCAGCATGCGCCTGATTGCTTTGCAACAGGCCTTCGAACGTTACCTGCAGGGGAGTGACTGCACCGCGCCCGCTGAGCTGCTGCAGCACTTAAGGGGAAGCGAGTCGCTCTCGGCCGAGGATGGCCTGCAGGTCTATCACCATGCTTACCGGGCCCGGCTGCTGTCCGTGCTGCGCGAAGACTTTCCGGCCACCCACTACTGGCTCGGCATCGAAGCTTTCGAACAGTTGGCCCAGGCCTACCTTGCGGCGTGGCCGCCACGGCATTTCAGCCTGCGCTGGCTGGGAGAGAAACTTCCCGAGTTCATCAGCAAATTCCTCGACGAGCCTCAGGCCTCCCAGTTACGGGAACTGTCGGAGTTGGAATGGGCGTTCACGCTGGCCTTCGATGCAGCCGACGAAGTGTCCCTGTCGCTCCAGGATATTGCCTCGTTCGGTCCGCAAGACTGGACCGGCCTAAGCGTTCAGCTCCACCCGAGCGTGCGCTGGCTCACTTTCAACTTCAATGCCATCGACATCTGGAAGGCCGCCAAAGCTGACACCTCCGTTCCCCCAAGCTTGCCGCTTGAACATCCCATAACCTGTCTGGTCTGGCGCGACGCACTGATTTGCCAGTACCGGACACTCGATCCGCTGGAGGCTGCGGCACTGCAACTCATGGTACGGGAGCAACTGACCTTCGCGGACCTCTGCCTTTCATTACTGGAAAGCAAAGGCGACGCAGCTCCCGCCCAGGCAGCCAGTTGGCTAAAACAGTGGGTAGTGGATGGAATCGTCGTGCGGGTCAGTCAACAACAGGCTGTATCTGAAGAGTCCGCGCCATGAACCATGGCGCGGCAGCTGGCAATCTGAGTGGCAGCGAGACTTAGCGGCTGATTCTGGTTGAGTAACCGAGCGCCTGAACCAGTTCGCCGACGCGTTCGGCTTCGATGCTGCTGTCGACACTCACCGTACCGGCAGCGCGATCAACAATCACCTTCGCGTCTCCATCAGCAGCCTGGATGGCCTTGGTGATCTTGCTGACACAACTGCCACATCCCATACCGGATACTTCCAAAACGAACATAGCGGGCCTCTCATGCTGGAGCGGCTTCTCTCGCCGCATTTACAGCTTCAACCTTGACACGATGGAAAGGTCAAGGCCCGACCAAGTAATTTATCTTCGCCCGAAAATATCCCCCAGTCCCTCGGGCGGTGGCAGGCCCTGCTGCATCTTCAGGTGTCCCTCGCCATCCCGGTAGAAGATGGCGGGCGTCGCCGCTGTACCGAGTTCGCCCATCAAGGCCAGATTGGCGTCGAGCTGCTCCTGGATGTCGGCGGGAATCTCGGGCAACGGCTTGAGCGTGCTCGATTTGCCCGCCACTTCATGCTTATGGAGTGCCGCTTCTGGCTGATGGGCGATTAGCAGAGCCGCAGCTTTGCCTGCGCTGTCCGCACTGAGCATGCCGACCATGATATGGCGTAACTGCACCTTGCCAGAGTCGACCCAAGGCCGAGCCTGCTGCCAGAACAGGTTGCAGTAGGGGCAGTTGGGGTCATCGAAGAGATAGACGACGCGTGGGGCATCGTCTCGGCCATCGGAGATCCAGGTGCTTTTCTCCATGCGCGCCCACATCTCCTTGGCCATTGGCTCATACACCAGCTTGTCCATCGGGGCGCGAGTCAGATCTTCTCCCCGGGCATCGAACAGGGTGCCGACGAGGACATGTTGGCCATCCTCGGTGAGATAGAGCGCCATACCCTGGCCGTTGTAGCGGGCGGCATATCCCTTCAGTCCTCCGGGCGCTGCGAACTGGCCCACGATGGTTACACCACGCGCCTCCAAGGCCTTGATCGGGATGGGCAGTTCCTCGGCGGAGGACATTCCCGGTAAGGCCAACAGCCCCCAGACAGTCAGCCATATGGATAAGGAGTTGAAACGCATCATGGCGGGGCCTCCTCACGTTGGTTGCGACGGTGCCCATTTCAGTCCGTGGTCACGCGTTTCAGGCGCAGTGCATTGAAGACCACGGAAGCCGAACTCACGCTCATGGCCAACGCTGCAATCATCGGCGACAACAGATGGCCGGTCAGGGGGTAGAACAGGCCGGCTGCCAGCGGTATGCCCATGGCGTTGTAGAGGAAGGCGAAGCCCAGGTTCTGGCGCATGTTCTTCACCGTGGCTACGGATAGTGTCCGGGCCCGCAGGATACCCATCAGGTCGCCCTTGACCAGGGTCACCTGGGCGCTGTTCATGGCGACGTCGGTGCCGGTTCCCATGGCGATCCCGACATCCGCCCGGGCCAGCGCCGGGGCATCGTTGATCCCATCTCCTGCCATGGCAACCCGGTGCTTATCGCCCTGCAGACGGGCCACCAGTTGCTCCTTGTCCTGAGGTTTCACTTCACCGTGGACTTCTTCGATGCCGAGTTGTTTCGCGACCGCACGTGCCGTAGTCAGGCCGTCGCCGGTGGCCATGATGACCTTCACATCTTCCGCCTGCAGCCGGGTTACCGCTTCCTTGGAGGTGGGTTTGACCGGATCGGACACCGCCAGCAGACCGGCGAGCACGCCGTCGACGGCCAGGTACATGATGCTCATGCCCTCCAGGCGCAGCAGCTCAGCCCGGTCTCGCAGCAGACTGATGTCGAGGCCAGCCTCTTCCATCAAGGTCGTGTTGCCGAGCTGCAGCCATTTTCCGTCCACCTGGCCACGTACACCGATCCCTGAGCCCGACTCAAACGCCTCGGGCTTGGACAAGCCGTGTCCCGCCGCCCGTGCGTGATCGACGATTGCATGGGCCAGCGGGTGTTCGCTGCCCTGATCCAGGCTGGCGGCGAGGTGAAGGACTTCGGACGGCGTGAACTGCTCGGTACCGACCACGCTATGAAATACCGGCCGGCCTTCGGTGAGGGTGCCTGTCTTGTCGACGATCAACGTGTCGATCTTGCAGAGGTTCTCGATCGCGCTGGCGTCCCGGAAGAGCACGCCACTGCCGGCAGCCTTGCCGGTGGCGACCATGATCGACATGGGGGTGGCCAGGCCGAGTGCGCAAGGGCAGGCAATGATCAAGACCGCTACCGCATTGATCAGGCCGAAGACCCAGCCGGGCTCCGGTCCGAACAGCCCCCAGCCGAAGAACGTGAGCAGGGCGACCAGGATCACTCCCGTCACGAAATAGCCAGCCACTGTGTCCGCCATCCGCTGCATCGGGGCTTTCGAGCGCTGTGCTCGCGCGACCATCTGCACGATTTGCGAGAGCACCGTCTCGGCGCCGACCTTCTGCGCCGCCATCACCAAGCTGCCGTGGGTATTCAGCGTGGCACCGATGAGTGCATCACCGGCTTTCTTCATCACCGGCACGGGCTCGCCCGTCAGCATGGATTCATCGACGGCACTTTCGCCCTCCAGGACTATCCCGTCGACCGGCACCTTCTCACCGGGGCGAACGCGCAGGTGGTCGCCCGTGTGCACGTGGGTGAGCGGAATATCTTCCTCCTGACCATCGGCCCCCATGCGGCGGGCGGTCTTGGGGGCAAGGCCCAGGAGCGACTTGATGGCGGCGGAGGTTTGTGAGCGCGCCTTGAGTTCGAGCATTTGCCCGAGCAAGGTCAGCGAAATGATGACTGCCGCCGCCTCGAAATAGACGCCGATGCGGCCATCCTGCATGAAGGTCGGCGGGAATACTTGCGGGAACACTGTGGCAGCAACGCTGTAGAGGTAGGCCGCAGCCGTACCTAAACCGATCAGCGTCCACATGTTCGGGCTGCGGTTACGAATCGATGCGACCCCACGCACGAAGAACGGCCAGCCAGCCCATAGGGTCACGGGTGTGGCCAGAATCAACTCCACCCAGTTTTGTGTGGCGCCATGCAGCAATTGCAGTTGGTGGGCAGTCATCGCCAACACAGTCACGATGACCGTCAGAGGCAATGTCCACCAGAAGCGGCGGGAGAAATCCTTGAGTTCCGGGTTCTCGTCCTCCTCAAGCTCCGGTATTACCGGCTCTAAGGCCATGCCACAGATGGGACAGCTACCCGGCCCACGCTGACGGATTTGGGGATGCATCGGACAGGTGTATTCGGCGTCCGCCGCGTCGCTTGGCTGCGGGGCGGCCGAGTGGTGATGGCCTGAGTGTTCTTGGTCCTGCGGGGGGCTAAGGTAGCGTACAGGCGCTGCGCGGAATTTCGTCAGGCACTTTTCGCTGCAGAAACGGTATGTCTGTCCCTCGTATAGCTCGGAGTAGCGGCTGTCCGGTGGCACCGTCATACCGCACACCGGATCGTGCTGACTTCCATCCGGTTGCCCACGGGGGGGTGAGTGGTCATGGTCGTGCTGGAACGATGCGGTGTGCATGGACTAGTTCCCTCTGTTGTCCGGCTTGGTCGAGTCTTCGCGGCCCTGGTGAGAATGCCCGCCATGGTTGCGCCCGAAGAGATGCATCAGCGGGCAGAGCAACAGGATCAAGTAAGGCAGTGCCTGCGACAGGTGGCCGTAGTGCTCACGAGCCACATAAAACAGGCCAATCACGACCAGCATGATTAGTGCGATTCCGCCCTTAGTCCGCCAGAAAGGCGTTGCCGGTTCGGTACCATGGCGATGGAGTTCGGTCATGATTCAACTCCCAAGCTGAAGTGGAAATGTCGTCCGCTGCCGCTTAGCTCAGCCTAGACGCCCCCCGTGTTCACCTGTTGACGCCAATCAATGCTGCTCACTGCACGTTCATCGAAGCCGAGCGAGCAGATGTTCATCGCTCATCCTTACACCCTAGAGAGCGCTCCCTGACAGGTGCCTGAGCCCAGAATTACATTTTTGTAAGCTTCTGCTTGGGGGAGCTGTTTGCCTGCAAACTCTGGGCACCTGACATTGTGGAAAGACCGCGGATGAAACTTCTGGTCGCTGAAGACGAACCGAAAACTGGCACGTATCTGCAACAGGGGCTGAGCGAGGCCGGGTTCAACGTGGACCGGGTGATGGCGGGCACCGATGCCCTGCAGCATGCCCTCAGCGAGTCCTATGACCTGTTGATCCTCGACGTGATGATGCCGGGGCTGGACGGTTGGGAGGTGTTGCGGCTGGTTCGCGCCGCCGGGAAAGACATGCCAGTACTGTTCCTGACCGCTCGGGATGGGGTCGAGGACCGGGTGAAGGGGCTTGAGTTGGGCGCGGATGACTATCTGATCAAACCCTTCGCTTTCGCCGAGCTTCTGGCACGGGTGCGAACCCTGCTGCGGCGCGGTGCCACCGCGCCCACCCAGGCCATCCTCAGGATTGCCGACCTGGAAGTGGACTTCCTGAAGCGTCGGGCGGTTCGTGGTGGGAAGCGTATCGAACTCACGGCTAAGGAGTTCTCGCTGCTCGAACTGTTGATGCGCCGGCGCGGCGAGGTACTGCCCAAATCGCTGATCGCCTCCCAGGTCTGGGATATGAACTTCGACAGTGATACCAATGTGATTGAGGTGGCCGTCCGCCGTCTGAGAGCCAAAATCGATGATGACTTTGCGATCAAGCTGATCCATACCGCACGCGGCATGGGCTACATGCTTGATGGACCGGAGCCAGAATGAAACACCTCTCCCTGACGGCGCGGATGAGCCTGATGTTCATGCTCGCTGTCACTGCCGTGTTGACCGTAGCCGGTCTTAGTTTCAACCATCTGAGCCAACGCCACTTCAAGTCGCTCGATTACCAAGTCCTGGTGGAGAAGCTTGAGTCAACACAAAGCATTCTCCAGGGACTGCCCAGTGTCACGAACATGGCCGGACTGAAGCCGCAGTTGAATGCGCTGCTGGGCGCGCACCGGGACCTGGCGGCGATCATTCTGGACAGCGAAGGCCGGGTCTTGTTTGCTGAGCCGGCACATGTTGAATGTGCCCCAGGGACTTCGCGTCAGATTAGCCCCCACCATGTGGGAGTGGCAGGATCAAGCAGACATGTACCGTGGCCTGACGGCAGAGATCAACATCCCTGGCCTGGCGGCCCCATTGACGTTGTTGTTGGTGCTGGACGTCACCCATCACATGGCGTTCTTCGAAACCCTGCAACGCTGGTTCACCATCGGGCTGGTCATCAGCGCCCTGGTCAGTGCCGCCCTCAGCTGGGTGGTCGCTCGCAGTGGTCTGCGTCCGTTGTGGCAGGTGACGCTAATGGCGGCTTCGATGTCGGCCAAGTCCCTCAAGGAGCGCATTCCCATGGAGCCGGTGCCTATGGAGTTGCAGCAGTTGATGGCGTCGTTCAACGCAATGCTGGCCCGGCTCGATGAGGCTTTCGTGCGGCTGTCCAACTTCTCCGCTGACATTGCGCACGAGCTGCGAACGCCGGTCAGCAACCTGATGACTCAGACGGAAGTCGTGCTTTCGAGGAGGCGCGATATCGGGGCGTATGAGGAAACCTTGTACTCGAACCTCGACGACCTCAAACGGATGTCGCGCATCATCGATGACATGCTATTCCTGGCCAAGGCAGACAAGGGACTGATCGTTCCCCAGCATGAGCCCGTCCAGTTAGAGAAGATTGTCGAGAAGCTTTTCGACTACTACCAACTGGTGGCGGAGGACCGTGGTCTGTCGCTCAAAGCCTCAGGGGAAGGCAGTGTACTCGGCGATGTCCTGATGCTGGATCGTGCCATCTCGAACTTGATCTCCAATGCCCTGCGCTATACCTCCCAGGGCAACACCATGGTCTGTCCACTCAGCCCGGGACAGACCATATTGAGGAGGCACTACGCAAACTCTAACTCCTCCGTACTGTCCGGGTGAGTGGATCAATCAGCGCAGAAAAATGGTGGGAAATGTTTAAAACAGTGCTACGGGAGGGCGGTGAAACGTTCTAGGCCGCTGTTCATCAGGCCTGCAGTGCTCAGTCGCTGCAGCCCATCATCGGCGCCACGGAGAAGCGGCGGGACAGGGCAGGGCGCGTGGTTACTGGTTAGGCGGTTTGAAGGACGGTCATTTGGGAGCTTCTGATTTGCTGCGTCTACCTGGTATCCCCGATGCTTCTGGAGCCTTTGTACCCATCGAGTGGGCGGGACTTCGGGGGCGGGAATGCAGGAAAAGGATGTTTGGCTGAGCGGCGCAGAGTCGGATCTTGCGTGATGGTCGGCAAGTTTATCAGGAAAGGCGTGCCTTCGGCCGTCCGCGGGGCTCGACGGTGTTGTAAAGAGGGAACTTCAGGGCACTGGCCAGGTCGGATTTCGCCGTAACTTTCCGCCCATGAGCCCAGGTGAGAAAACCCTCGATGCAAGCCAAGCCCTTCTTGTCGATCCTGATGCTCTCCCTTTTTGCGGCATCGGCGCTTCCGGCCTATTCGGCAGAACGTCGGCTAGCTCAGCCGAGCAATGGTGCGTCGGCCGCCCTGTTGGAAGCGGCGTCGCTGCAATTGGAGTTCGGTGAGCTGGAGCAGGCTGATGACACCTTGGAACGCGCCTTGCGCATCGAGCCGAACAATCCCACGACCTTGCACTACCTGGGGCAGGTGCGCTTCCAGCAGGGGCAGTACGCGCAGGCTGTCGCACTGGCTATGCGCTCCAATGCGCGTGGTCGCAATGATTCCGAGCTGCGTGAGCGCAATTTCCAGTTGATCGAGTCGGCCCAGAGAGCCATGGGGCCGGGTGTGTCGACTGGATCCGATGTGGAAGTGGAGCGGGATGAAGAGGCCGAGGTTCGCGTGGGCCTCGACCAGGAGGTGTCGGCCCAGCAAGCGGCTGGTATCGCCGCAGGAGGAATGGCGGTTCCAGCGGAGGACGAGTTCTTGGCCGATTCGCAGGTGGGCGACTGGCAAAGTCGCGGCGACGGTGGCCTCCAGGCCGCATCGTACGGTGACGAGGACGAGATGCGTATTCCCCGCGGACACATGCCGCCGCCTGGTCAATGCCGGATCTGGTTCCCGGGCCGCCCTGCGGGCCAACAACCGGCTCCCGGCAAATGCAAGAAGTTGCAGGGAAGGATTCCCCGAGGGGCTTATCTGGTGCGTGGTTGAGTCCGGAACTTGAGACCGTCGCCAGCGTTCAAGGCGTCTATGTCGCAGCTCCCGACGGCAGGGCATAATCGGCGTTTTATCCCTGCTGGAGTCTCTTTCATGCAGCTCGATTTCACCCAGCTGGCACCGCTGGACGCCTACCGCTGGCTGGCGTCCACCATCACACCGCGTCCCATCGCGTGGGTTTCCACACTGTCGAAGGATGGCGTGAGCAACCTGGCGCCGTTCAGTTTCTTCCAGGTCATCAGCGATGATCCGGCGACTGTGCTGGTGAACATCAATACGCGCGGCGACGGGCAGCTCAAGGACACCCTGCGCAACGTGCAGGACACCGGCGAGCTGGTGATCCAGCTGGTTTCCTTCGAGCAGGCGGAAGCGATGAATGCCAGTGCGGCCATGCTGCCCCACGGTGTGAGCGAGTTCGAAACGTGCGGCATCGCCATCGAGCCTGCCGTGCGGGTGCGGGCGCCGCGAGTGCTCGGTGCGCCGGTTGCCTTCGAGTGCCGGGTGGCCGATATCCAGCCCTATCCGCGTGGCAATCCCAACTGCCACCTGGTTTTCGCCGAGGTGCTGTTGGCACATATCGATGACGCGGTGCTGACCGACGCTGGCCGGGTGGATCCGCAGCGTCTGGATCTGGTGGGGCGTCTGGGGGGCAGTGCCTATACCCGCACCCGCGACACCTTCAACATGGTGCGGCCGACCTGAACCGCACATTCATCGCTACCAGTAGAGCGTGACCAGCGTGCGCCCCTGATCGGCGTCATCCTGCTGGTCGACGTTCGCGCGGTCGGTCGCGACAGGTTCGCTGGTCAGCCGGTAGCGGCTATCGACGCCGCAGTTCTGGGGACGGACCTGATAACGCCCGCTCGCCGGGTCAAAGCTGCTGCTGACCTGGCAGGAATTGGCGATGGTGAGGCTGATTCCGAGTTCTCCGCTGGCCTGGCCGGCCTGGCTTGTGGCAGTGAGCGCGATGCTGGAAACCAGTAGTGCGAGGCCGAAGAGGGCCTTGTTCCGGGACATGATTGCGTATGCTCGACGAACAGGCTGGCGGCTGATCGGCTCCATTGTTCGATCGGCATCAGGTCAGCGTGGTTTGCCCTCCATGAATGAACACGGCGCTGCGAATCGATGTTCCGCAGCGCCGCCGTAAGTGATCCATACCTTGGGGTCTTGACGCTATTTTATCCGTCCGCCCCGTCTGCTGGCGATATAGTGGCGCGCCCGCTTGTCGGCCTCCACGAACCCGCAAGTCGCCACGGCCGTCCCGAGGCACCAGCTCCAACCCACTACGCCCATGCTGCTGGTGCCGAACAGCGCCTGCAGCGCCGGTACGTAGGTGAATGCCAGTTGCAGCAACACCATCAGGCCGACCATGCCCCAGACCATGGGGTTGTCCCTGAAGCTGAAACTTGCTGGGCCGTTCAGCCTTCGGCTGCTGAACAGATAGCCGATCTCGCCAAATACCAGGGCGTTCACCGCAAGGGTGCGACTGGCCTCCATACTCCAGCCCAGTTGCTGGGTGTAGATGAACAGACCCAGGCTGGCCACGGTCAGCAGTACCGATACCAGCAGGATCAACCAGAGCAACTCGCCGGACAGCAGTGGTGCCTTCGGATCCCTAGGTGGGCGCGCCATCAGGTCATCCTCGGCTGGTTCGAAGGCCAGTGCCAACGCCAGAGTGACGGCGGTGATCATGTTCACCCAGAGGATCTGAAGCGGGGTGATGGGCAGGGTCAGGCCGAGCAGGATGGCGGTCAGCAGGACGATCGCCTGGGCACCATTGGTGGGCAGTATGAAGAGAATGGATTTCTTCAGGTTGTCATAGACGGTGCGGCCTTCCTCCACCGCGTGGGCGATGGTTGCGAAGTTGTCATCCGCCAGTACCATCTGGGCAGCTTCCTTGGCGGCCTCGGTGCCTTTGATGCCCATGGCGATGCCGATATCGGCGCGTTTGAGGGCAGGGGAGTCGTTGACTCCGTCGCCGGTCATGGCCACCCGCTCGCCGATCGCCTGCAAGCGCTCCACCAGGCGTAGCTTGTGGCTCGGGCTGGTGCGGGCGAACACGCTGGTTTCCTTCAGGCGGGCGTCGAGCTCGGCGTCGGTCAGGTCATCCAGGTCGGCACCAGTCAGCGGGTTTCCTGCCGGCAGGCCAAGCCGCTCGGCGATGGCGGCGGCCGTGGCTGCATGGTCGCCGGTGATCATCTTTACGTGGATGCCTGCGCTGTGGCATTCCTCGATGGCAAGGATGGCTTCCTCTCGCGGGGGGTCCATCATGCCCACCAGCCCCAGCAGCACGAAGCCCTTGTCCAGGTCGGCATGGTCCAGCTCGTGCTGGCCGCTTCCGGCATTGCGACGGGCCAGACCAATCATGCGCAGGCCAGAGGCTGCGCCTTCGCCCAGCACGTCGTCCCAGATGCGTGGATCCAGCGTCTCGGCGGCTCCGTCGCGCCATTGCCGATCGCAGACTTCCAGCAAGCGCTCGGGCGCACCCACCAGATAGATCACGCCTTGGCCGCTGTCGTCGCGGTGGAGGCTGGCCAGGTAGCGGCGTTCGGAGCTGAAGGGAATGGCGTCCACTCGGGGGCGGCGCGATGCCTCTTCGTCCATATCGAGCTGCAGCTTCCCAGCCAGAGTGAGTAGTGCGGCCTCGGTGGGGTCGCCGGTGATGCACCACTGGCTGTCCACCTCGCTCAGGCTGGCGCTATTGGCCAGCAAACCGGCGCGAGCCAGTTCGTGCAGGTCATGGGCCAGGTCGACAATGGGGCTGACGTCTCCTTCGGGCGCATAGCCCACGCCTGATACTTCGTAACGGCGGGCGGCGGTATAGATGCGCTGCACCGTCATTTCGTTGCGAGTCAGGGTGCCGGTCTTGTCGGAGCACACCACGGTTACCGCCCCCAGGCTTTCCACGGCCGGCAGGCGACGGATGATCGAGTTGCGACGGGCCATGCGCTGCACGCCCAGGGCCAGGATGATCGTCAGCACCGCCGGCAGGCCCTCGGGGATGGCGGCCACGGCCAGGCCGACGGCGGCCATCAGCATGTCGTCGGCGCTGTAGCCGCGCAGCAATATGCCGAAGACGAAGGTGGCAGCCGCCAGCACGAGGATGATCAGCGTGAGCTGGCGGGCGAAGCGCGCCATGTCCGCCAGCAGCGGTGTCTGCAGCTGCTCCACCGAGCCCAGCAAGTGGCTGATGCGGCCCAGTTCGGTCTCGCCAGCGGTGGCGACCACCAGACCGACGCCGCTGCCGGCGCTGACCAGGGTGCCGGAGTAGGCCATGCTGTGGCGGTCTCCCAGGCTGGCGTCCGGGGTCACCGGGCGGCTGGTCTTGTCGGTGGGAACGGATTCGCCGGTGAGTGCCGCTTCCTCGATGCGCAAGTCGCGGGTTTCCAGCAGGCGCAGGTCAGCCGGCACGCGGTCGCCGGCCTCCAGCAGTACCAGGTCACCCGGCACCAGCTCTTCGGCAGGCAGCTGGCGTACCTCTCCGTCGCGCTTGACCCGGCTGTCCAGGGTCAACAGCTTCTGGATCGCACGCATGGCCGATTCGGCCTTGCCTTCCTGGATGAAACCGACCACGGCATTGATCAGCACCACACCGAAGATAACCGCGCTGTCCAGCCACTCGCCCAGGGCCAGCGTGACCAGGGTGGAAGCCAGCAGTACATAGATGAGCAGGTTGTGGAATTGCAGCAGGAATCGCTTCAGGGGGCCGGCACCGGCCCGTTCGGGTAGTCGGTTGGGGCCGTAGCTGGCCAGGCGGCGTTCCGCTTCTTCCGTGTCCAGCCCGGTTGGCCTGCTGTCTAGCTGCTGCAGGCTGGCCTCGGCGGTCTCGGCGTGCCAATGGGTAGCTGATGGAGCGGTCATGGAGTCCTCCTTGGCGAATCCTGAGTCAAGCCTAGTTCCCCTGTGGTCGTCGTTTATTGGCCTGGGTCAGTTCCTGGTTTTCTGTAGGAAGGATAGAAAGCTATCCAGAAACGACCTCTAGTTAGTCAAAAACAGCACGGTATTCGGGAAGGCAGGATTGTGGCTTGTCGCCACCATGCGCCAGCTCCTATGGTCGCCGTTTCGGGGAAGCGGATAGCAGATCGCGTCCATGCGGTTGTCGCCTTGTGGGGAGGTAGGAGCATGTGGACTGTCTTGCAACGCAGGCTGGCGAGCCTGAGTACTGCCAACAAGCTGATGCTGGGGTTCGGCGTCGTTCTGGCGCTGACCCTGGTGGTGGCGGCCACCGGCTTCACTGCCTTGCGCGCGGTCGACGGCAGGGCGCACCTGCTGGAGGAAATGCGCGCCATCAGCAGCGATGTGCTGGTGATCCGGCGCACGGAAAAGGACTACGCGCTTACTTCCGACGCCAAGCATGCCGAGACGCTGCGTCAGCAGGCCGAGGCCATAGTCGCTCGGAGCGAGGCACTGGCCGCACAACTGTCGGGCCCAGGGCGCGACGCCTTGGGTGAAGTCACCCAGGCCATGGCCGAGTACCGCCAGGCATTCGATCGTTATGTGGAACTCACCGACAACCAGCGCCTGGCCCTGGACGCGGCGAACTGGCTGGTGGTCAGCGCATCCAACAGCCTCGACGTGCTGCAGAGTGGCCTTAACGAGGATGGTGTCGATCTGCTGAAGAGTTCCCAGGGCGCCCAGGGGGGAGATCTGGTTACCCAGGGCGGGCAGATCGGTCGCGTTTACCAGTTGCTCCTGCAGGCGCTCAACCAGGCCCGCCTACGTCTGGAACAGAGTCGGGGAACAGAAGAGGCGGGCGCACCACAGATCCAGGAAGCCCTGGATGCGCAAAAGCTCGCCGCCGAACTGCGCGACGCCATGCAGGACCCCGGTTACGCCGCTGTACTCACCGAGGTCATCGGCAACGTCGACTCTTTCAACGAACGACTCAAGGACTACACCGCCACGTTGCAGCAGCAGCGCGGGGAGTACGCCCGTCTCGCCGCCCAGGCGGAGCGGGTGGTGCAGGCGGTGGACCGCGCCTACGAACTGCAGAAGGCCGACATGCGTGCCCAGCAGGAATCCAGCTCGCTGCTGATCCTGCTGGCGGCGGCCCTCGCCCTGGTGATCGGCCTGGCTGCCACGGCGCTGATCAGTCTGTTGATCGTTCGGCCACTGCGCCGGGTCATAGGGCTGGCCCGGCAGATAGCCGAGGGCGATCTCAGCGCCAGCATCGAAGTGCAGCGTCGCGACGAGATCGGCCAGTTGATGGAGGCCATGCAGGGCATGTCTGGCAATCTGCGTGACATGGTTGGCCGCCTGCAGGGCGGGGTGGCACAGATTTCCGCTTCGGCCCAGGCGCTTTCCAGCGTCACCGAGCAGACGCGTGTGGGCGTAAACGGCCAGCGTGAGGAAACCGACCAGGTGGCCACGGCGATGAGCCAGATGGCTGCAACCGTGCAGGAGGTGGCGCGCAACGCCGAGGCTGCAGCCAGCTCCACCGAGGCGGCGGACAACCGTGTCAGCAGTGGCAGCCAGGTGGTGCGCCAGACTCTCGAGCGGATCAACCAGTTGGCCCATGCCATGGAGGAAACCACGTCCAGCATCCAGCGCCTCAGCCAGGACACGCAGAGCATCGGCACCGTGCTGGATGTGATCAAGAGTGTCGCCGAGCAGACCAACCTGCTGGCCCTGAACGCCGCCATCGAAGCGGCGCGTGCAGGCGAGCAGGGCCGTGGTTTTGCCGTGGTGGCCGATGAAGTGCGGGCGCTGGCGCGGCGTACCCAGCAGTCCACCGCCGAGATCGAGCGGCTGATCGCGACCCTGCGCGACGGTGTGCGCAGCTCGGTGGAGCACATGCAGCAGAGCGAAAACCTGGTGGACCTGACGGTGCAGGATGCCAATCTGACCGAAGAAGCCCTGGCCGGAATCGCCGATGCGGTGACCCTGATCCACCAGATGAACCAGCAGATCGCTGCAGCGGCCGAACAGCAGAGCGCGGTGGCCGAGGAGATCAATCGCAGCGTAACCAGTATTCGAGATATCGCTGATCAGTCGGCCGTGGCCATGGATGAAACGGCAACCTCCAGCGTCCGGCTTGCCCGGCTGGGGCAGGAGTTGCAAGGGATGGCCGGCCACTTCCGGCTTTGAGTCCCGAACAAGTCTGGAGGATTCGGCATTCCGTCACCCGGAATCGCGCCCTAGAATGGTGCCCCTGTCCAACCGGCCTGGAGTGTCGCAATGCTGAAGATCTGGGGGCGAATCAATTCCACCAACGTGCGCAAGGCGCTCTGGTGTGCCGAGGAAGTCGGCGTCGCCTATGAACAGCTGGATGCCGGTGGCGCCTTCGGCCTGGTCAATGAGCCGGTGTACCGCAAGCGCAACCCCAACGGCCTGGTGCCGATGATCGAGGATGGCGACCTGGTGCTCTGGGAGTCCAACGCCATCGTCCGCTACCTGGCCGCGCGCTACGCCTCCGGCAGCCTCTACCCGGAGTCGCCGGTGGCGCGCGCCGAGGGGGACAAATGGATGGACTGGGCCACATCCAGCTTCGCCACACCGTTCCGCGATCTGTTCTGGGGCACCCTGCGCACTCCGCCGGCCGAACGCAATCACGCAGTGATCGAAGCTGCGCTGACCCGCTGCGGCCAGTTGCTGGCCATTCCCGACCGCGCCCTGGCCGAGCGTCCCTACCTATCGGGTGAAACTTTTGCGATGGGTGACATTCCCCTGGGCTGCTTCGCCTATGCCTGGTTCGAGATGCCGATCCTGCGCCCGGAACTGCCCCACCTCGAAGCCTGGTACGAGCGCCTGAAAGCCCGGCCGGCCTATCGAAAGGCGGTGATGACGGCACTTACGTGATCCGACTCGCCGATCCGGCTCCTTGAACCTAGGCTGATGTGCAGCGCGTTACGGTTGAATTTGCTGGCAATCAGCCTTATCTAGCTCCTTCCTTCTGAAGCAGACGAATCCATCATGAGTTCCGCCCTGTCCATCCGGCAGTTGACCAAGACCTACGGCAATGGCTTCCAGGCCCTCAAGGGCATCGACCTGGACGTGACCGAAGGTGATTTCTTCGCCTTGCTCGGCCCAAACGGCGCGGGCAAGTCCACCACTATTGGCATCCTGTCCACCCTGGTGAACAAGACCAGCGGGAGCGTCAGCGTCTTCGGCAATGACCTGGACAAATCGCCCTACGCGCTCAAACGCTGCCTCGGCGTGGTGCCCCAGGAGTTCAACTTCAACCAGTTCGAGAAGGTGTTCGACATCGTCGTCACCCAGGCGGGCTATTACGGCATTCCGGCGAACATCGCCAAGGAGCGCGCCGAGCAGTACCTGACCCAGCTCGGCCTGTGGGAGAAGCGCAACTCGGCCTCCCGCGAATTGTCCGGCGGCATGAAGCGACGCCTGATGATCGCCCGCGCGTTGGTCCACCAGCCGCGCCTGCTGATCCTCGACGAACCTACCGCAGGCGTGGATATTGAGCTGCGCCGCTCCATGTGGAGCTTCCTCACCGAGCTCAACGAGCAGGGCATCACCATCATCCTCACCACGCACTATCTGGAAGAGGCCGAGCAGCTCTGCCGCAACATCGGCATCATCGACCACGGTCGTATCGTCGAGAACACCAGCATGAAGGAGCTCCTGAAGAAGTTGCACAAGGAGACCTTCCTGCTGGACCTCAAGGAGCCCCTGGAAGTGGTGCCGCAGCTCAATGGCTATCCCGCTGAGCTGGTGGATGACCACACGCTGGAGGTTCAGGTGGAGAAGACCCAGGGTCTGACCGAGCTGTTCCGTCAACTGGCCGCCCTGAACATCGATGTGCTGAGCATGCGCAACAAATCCAATCGCCTCGAGGAGCTGTTCGTGTCCCTGGTGGAGAAAAACCTGGCGAAGGTGGCCGTATGAGTTCGGAACTGCGCGCCAACCTGGTCGCCCTGGAAACCATCGTCTACCGCGAAGTCCGCCGCTTCACGCGCATCTGGCCGCAGACGCTGCTGCCCCCGGCCATCACCATGGCCCTGTACTTCGTCATCTTCGGCAACCTGATCGGCAAGCAGATCGGCGCCATGGGCGGCTTCAGCTACATGGACTACATCGTCCCCGGCCTGATCATGATGTCGGTCATCACCAACTCCTACAGCAACGTGGTGTCGAGCTTCTTCGGCAGCAAGTTCCAGCGTTCGGTGGAGGAACTGCTGGTATCGCCGGTTTCGCCGCACACCATACTGCTCGGCTACACCATCGGTGGCGTGTTGCGCGGGCTGGCGGTGGGGCTGATCGTCACCTTCCTGTCGCTGTTCTTCACCAAACTCTCGGTGCACCACATCGGCGTGACCGCGCTGGTAGTGCTGTTGACCGCCACAATCTTCTCCCTGGGCGGATTCATCAACGCCGTCTACGCACGTAACTTCGACGACATCTCGATCGTCCCGACTTTCGTGCTGACCCCGCTGACTTACCTCGGCGGCGTGTTCTATTCGATCAACCTGCTGCCGCCGTTCTGGCAGGCGGTTTCCCTGGGCAACCCGATCCTGCACATGGTCAATGCCTTCCGTTACGGCATCCTCGGTGTGTCCGACATCAATATCGGTGTCGCCATCGTGCTGATGCTGATCACAATGGCCATTCTCTACGTCGCCTGTATCCGCCTACTGGTGAGCGGGCGCGGCATGCGTCAATAACGCGAAACAATGCGACATAGAGTGGCATTATCTTCCCGATGCCACTGATCGAAGTCTGCCGATACAGTCGGCAGACTTCCTTCCCCCATGCATTCTGCTCCAGAGGCTCCAGATGATGGTCCGTCGCAGTGTTTGGCTGTTGTTCGGGGCGCTTGCCTCGTTGTCCGCCGTGGCCCAGGAGGCGCCGCTGGTGGAAGTGGCCGAGCCACAACGGGCACTGGTGCGCGACGAGTTGGTGACCTTCGGTTCGCTGCGCTCCGACGAGTCGGTGATGATCCGTCCGGAAATCGAGGGAAGGGTTGCCAGCCTGCATTTTCGTGAGGGTGAGGCGGTCAAGGGCGGCGAACTGCTGATCAGCCTGGACGACGCCATCGCCCGCGCCGAGCTGGCCCAGGCCCAGGCCAACCTCGACCTGGCGGAAAAGAGCTACGAGCGGGCCAAGATGCTGTTCGCCCGTGGCGCCAGCAACGCCCAGGCCCAGGACGAATCCCAATCCCAGCAACAAGCTGCCCGCGCCAGCCTGGCCCTGGCCCAGGCACGCCTGGAAAAGACCCAGATCCGCGCGCCCTACGACGGCACGCTCGGCCTGCGGCAGGTCAGTGTCGGCGACTACCTCAGCGCCGGCCAGGACATGGTCAACCTGGAGGTGCTGGACCCGCTGAAGGTGGATTTCCGCGTGCCGCAGAAGGCGGTCAGCCAGGTGAGCATCGGCCAACTGGTGGAGCTCAGCCTGGATGCGTACCCAGGCGAGCGCTTCCGTGGCGAGATCATCGCCCTCAACCCGCGCCTGGATGAGGTGGGACGCAGCCAGGCGATCCGCGCCCAGGTCGGCAACCGGGACCATCGCCTGAAACCCGGCCAGTTCGTGAAGGTTTCGGTGATCCTCGCAGAGCGTCCGCAGGCGTTGCTGATTCCCGAAGAGGCGGTGATGCCCGTGGGGCAACAACTGTTCGTCAACCTGGTGGTGGACGGCAAGGTTGAGCGGCGACAGATCAAGATCGGCCAGCGTCTGCGCGGCAAGGCCGAGGTACGCGAAGGCCTGCAGGGTAACGAGCAGGTCATTACCGCGGGCTGGCAGAAGGTCAGCCCCGGACTGGAGGTCCGCACCGTAGCGCGAGGTGGGGCATGACGCTCTCCGATGTGTGTATCCGCAGGCCAGTATTCGCCACTGTCCTGTCGCTGATCCTGGTCCTGCTCGGGCTGCTGGCCTACCAGCGGCTGGCGGTGCGGGAATATCCCAACATCGACGTGCCCATCGTCACGGTCAACGTCATCTACCCGGGTGCCAGCCCGGAGATCATGGAATCCCAGGTGGCGCAGCCCATCGAGGACGTGCTTTCCGGCATCGAAGGCCTGGATTTCGTGGCCTCCATCAGCCGCTCGGAAAACACCCAGATCACCGCCCAGTTCCGCCTCGGCACCAACGCCGACGAGGCCGCCAATGACGTGCGCGACCGCCTGGGCCGCGTGCGTGGCCTGCTCCCGGACGAGATCAACGAGCCCATCGTGCAGAAGGTCGAGGCCGACGCTCAGCCGGTGATCTGGATAGCCTTCTACAGCGAACAGCATTCGGCGATGGAGATCACCGACGTGCTGGAGCGGGTGATCCGTGACCGCGTGCAGACCATCCCCGGCGTCTCCGAGGTGCAGGTTCGCGGCGCCCGACGCTTCGCCATGCGTATCTGGCTGGACCCTGAAAAGCTCGCGGCCCATGACCTCACAGTGCAGGACGTGGAAGACGCCCTGCGCCGGCAGAATGTGGAAATCCCGGCTGGACGCATCGAGTCGGTGCAGCGCGAGTTCAGCGTGCTGTCGGAAACCGACCTGCGTACGCCAGAGGAATTCAACGACCTGATCCTCAACGACCAGCGCGGTTATCTGTTGCGCCTGGCCGATGTCGGCCACGCCGAGATCGGCGCAGCGGACGAGCGCAGCATCGTGCGCTTCAACGGCCGCTCGGCGGTCTCCCTGGGGCTGGTCAAGCAAGCTACGGCCAACCCGCTGGAAATCTCCGATGGCCTCAATGCCGCGCTGCCGGAATTGAGGGCGTTGTTGCCCGACGGCATGAAAATGACCATCGCCAACGACAACTCGCTGTTCATCCGCGAGTCCATCGCCAACGTCTACACCACCATCTGGGAAGCGGTGGTGCTGGTGATCCTGATCATCTTCCTGTTCCTGCGATCCCTGCGCGCCACCCTGATTCCGCTGGTGACTATCCCGGTGTCGCTGATCGGCGCCTTCAGCCTCATGGTATTGCTGGGCTTCTCCATCAACACCCTGACGCTGCTGGCCATGGTGCTTGCCATCGGCCTGGTGGTGGACGACGCGATCGTGGTGCTGGAGAACATCCACCGGCACATAGAGGAGGGCATGTCGCCGGTTCAGGCAGCCTACAAGGGCAGCCGCGAAATCGCCTTCGCGGTGATCGCCATGACCCTGACCCTGGCCGCCGTGTACGCGCCCATCGGCTTCATGCAGGGCACCTCGGGCAAGCTCTTCACCGAATTTTCCTGGACGCTCGCAGGGGCTGTGCTGGTTTCCGGCTTCGTCGCGCTGACCTTGTCGCCCATGATGTGCGCGCAACTGCTCAAGCCCCACGCCGAGCAGAAACATGGACGCCTCTACAACCTGGTGGAGTCTTTCCTCCATTCGCTGACCTATAGCTATCGCCACCTGCTGGAGCGGGTCCTGCGCGCCTGGATGCTGATCATCCTGCTGCTGGTGGGCATCCTGGTGTTCTGCCTGATCCTGTTCAGCGGCCTGCGCAGCGAACTGGCGCCCACCGAGGACACCGGCACCATAGTCGGCTCGATCAATGGTCCCGACGGCGCCACCATCGAGTACACCAGCCGCTACGCGAAACTGCTGGAGGAGGCCTACCAGTCGATTCCCGAAGCCAACCGCTACATGGTGGTGGTTGGCTTCCCGACCGTGGCCCAGGGCTTGTCCTTCCTGAAGTTGGAAGACTGGGGTTCCCGTGGCCGCAGCCAGTTCGAGATTCGCGACGAGCTCCTGCCGAAGCTGCGTGACATTCCCGGCGTGCGGGCCTTCCCAATCAACCGTCCGCCGCTGGGACAGAGTGCGCGCAACCAGCCAGTGAACTTCGTAATCCGTTCCTCGCTGGAGTACAGCGACTTGCAGAAATACGTCGACGAGCTGATGGAACGGGTGCGTGACTATCCAGGCCTGGAGAGCCTGGATAGCGACCTCAAGCTCAACTCGCCGCAGCTCAAGGTCACGGTCAACCGCGAGCAGGCCGTGGCGGTGGGCACGGACACCGCCGCCATTGGCCGCAGCCTGGAAAGCCTGTTCGGCAGCCGCCAGGTAACCCGCTTCAAGCAGAACGGCGAGCAGTACGACGTGCTGGTGCAGCTGGCCAACGTCGACCGCAGCAATCCGGACGACCTCTATCGCGTCTACGTGCGTGGCCGCAACGACAGCATGGTGCAGCTGGCCAACCTGATCGACGTGCGGGAAACCGTGGCACCCCGCGAGCTCAACCACTTCAACCAGCTTCGCGCGGTGACCGTGACGGCCAACGTCGGCTCGGGCTACACCCTGGGTGAGGCCCTGGATTACCTGGAGGAGGCTGCGCGCGCGGTGTTCCCGCCGGACACCCAGTTCGACTACACCGGCACCTCACGGGACTTCAAGGATTCCAGCACCGGCGTGGCGTTGATCTTCGCCCTGGCCCTGGTGTTCATCTACCTGGTGCTGGCGGCGCAGTTCGAGAGCTTCATCGACCCGCTGATCATCCTCTTCAGCGTGCCGCTCTCCATGGCCGGTGCCTTGCTGGCGCTGACCCTCTTTGGCGGCACGCTGAACATCTACTCGCAAGTGGGGATGGTGACCCTCATCGGCCTGATTACCAAGCACGGCATTCTCATCGTCGAGTTCGCCAACCAGTTGCTGCGCCAGGGCGTCGACCTGCATGAAGCGGTGATGGAAGCCTCGGTGAAACGTCTGCGGCCGATCCTGATGACCACCGGCGCCATGGTCCTGGGCTCGGTACCGCTCGCCATCGCCTCGGGCGCTGGTGCGGAAAGCCGGCAACAGATCGGCATGGTGATAGTCGGTGGCCTGCTGGTGGGCACCTTCTTCACCCTGTTCGTGGTGCCGACGCTCTACCAGCAGGTGCGGCGCTGGAAGCCGATCCACAAACTGGAGGCGGCGACGGCTTGATCCTGCAAAGGGGCGTTTGCCTGTAGGGGCGAATTCATTCGCCAAGGGCAGTGCAGCTGCCCTCTCGGGTTTTAGCGTCCGAACCTGCGGTCCGGTTGGCGAATGAATTCGCCCCCACGGGTCTCACAGCCGCTGGAAGAACATCGGATAGCGATTTACCAGGCCATCCTCGTCCAGGGTCAGCACGGCCTCGAAGCCATTGCCGTCGAGGTTCTGGTAGAGATAGCGGTTCTGGTCGAGGCGGGTATAGGCCTGGCGCATGCGCCGTACCGACAACTGCGGCGCTTCGATGAACACCACTTCGATTTCCCGGCGTTCACCAGGGTTGAGGAACAGCCGCCAGATGCTCGGACTGTTGGTGAAGGGCGTGGGCCAGAGGTCCAGGTCGAGGCTGCCCGACAGTTCCGGCAGCTTCTGGCCGTTGCCATCGAACCAGTGCAGCCCGTCGCGGCGTAGCGCCAGGCTGCGGGTGCCGCGCCCATCTCGCACCGTGGCATTGAAGACGCGGGGCTCCCAGCCTTTGTCGTATTCCAGGGTGTAGTTCAGGCGATAGCAGGCACCGTCATCGTCGAAAGCCAGCATGCTGCTGTCCACCCGACGCCCCTCCAGGCGGAAGTCTTCCAGGCCCTGGGTGGGGGCGCGGGTGTTCCACAGGTGGGTCCAGAGGGCGGTGGTTCTCATCGGCTCATGACTCCTGGCGCTGGGGGGTGCGCAAAACCAGATAGAGCAGTGGCCCGATGGAGGCGAACACTGCAGTCAACAGGTAGAAGGGTAGCAAGTACGCCAGGCTGCGGCCCTGGCGGCGGTTGTCCTGGTACATCCAGAGGCCGATCAGGGCGCAGGCGAGGTAGAGGTCGATCACCACCTGGGCGGTATCGGGGCGGCCCATCAACTGCGCGCCGAATTCGAGCAGGGGTTGTTCGCTGATGGCCATGACCCAGAGGGTGTAGCCACCGAAGAGGATCAGGGCGAGCATCGCGAAGAGGCGAATGGGCATGCGACTTTCCTTGTCATTGAGGGGGAGTCAGTCCAGCAGCAGCCCTACTTGCCGGATCTTCGGCAGGCGCGCGACCACCAGTTGATGGGAGCGGGTGATCAGCTCGCGCAGTTCCCCGTCACTCATGGGGTAAGGACGCTGCATGGCAATCCAGTGGGCCCGCGCCAGATAGGGCGCAGGGATGATTCCTGGGCGGTCGACGTAGCCGAGGAAGAGGTCCTTGTCGACTTTGAAGGTGAGGCCGTCGCCCAGGAAATCGAGGATGGCGAACATCTTGTTTCCGGCCACCGAGAACACTCGGTTGCTACCCCATTTGAGGTCTTCTCGGGCACCGGGAAGTTGCAGGCAGAAGGCGGCGACTTGATCGGGGGTCATGGGTTCCTGCTCCTTCAAGTTCGGGCTTCGCTGCGCAACAGCCAGAAGCTCATCAGCATACCGGTCAACGCCAGCAGGGCCGCCACCAGGAAAATCACGGCGAAGCCTGCGCCACCTGCGATGGCGCCCATCAGAGGGCCGGCGATGCCCAGGGCCAGATCGAAGAATACCGCGTAGGCACCCAGCGCCGAACTGCGGCTGGCGGCCGGAATTCGCGTGACCGCTTCGACGCCCAGGGCAGGGTAGACGAGCGACAGGCCGAACCCTGTCAGTGCCGCGCCGGCGAGGGCCAGCCAGGGTGTCGGCGCAGCCCAGAGCAGGAACAGGCCGAGGCTTTCCACGGCCAGGCAGACGATGGCGACCCGGTAGCCGCCCAAGTGCTTGATGCTGTTGACGAACAGCAGCCGTGCGCCGATGAAGGCACAGCCGAATGCAGTGAGGCACCAGGCCGCGCCATCCCATCCCACGCTCGCGTAATAAAGGGTGATGAAGGTGGCCAGGGTACCGAAGCCGATAGAGCCCAGGGCCAGCGCCGTGCCATTGGGGGCAATGCGCAGGAACACGTTGCGGAACGGCAGCCGTTCGCCATGGACGATGGGCGAAGGGCGTTTGGGCCAGGCCAGCAGCAGGGCAATGGCGCAGAGCACTGCCATCAGCCCACCGATGCTCCAAAGGCCCAACCGGTCCACCAGGACTACGCCCAGCGGGGCGCCAATGGCAACAGCACCGTAGGAGGCGATGCCATTGAAGGAAATCACCCGTGCCATGTTCTCCGCACCTACCAGGCCCACGCCCCAACTGATGGAGCCCGTACCCACCAGTCCCTGGCCGATGCCCAGCATTATGCGACCGCCGAGCAGTAGCGCCAGGCTCAACAGGGGGAACTGTGCCAGTGAGGTCGAGAGCAGTGTCAGTGCGCCCGACAGACCGCAGCAGGCCATGCCATACATGACTGCGCGCTTGGCACCCAGCCGGTCGGCCAGGCTGCCGGACATGGGGCGGGAGAGGAGGGTGGCGAGGTACTGCACGCTGATGACGATCCCGGCCATGACCGAGCCGTAGCCCATATCGTTGTGCACATAGCCAGGCAACACGGCGATTGGCAGGCCGACGCAGAAGAAACTGATGAAGGTGAAGAAAACGACGGTGATGATCTGCAGGGTGGAGGAGGACGCGGACGGCCGTAGCGTGCTCATGGCAGAACCTGGAATCGGCAAGGAGAAGGACGCCGCCCATCATCCCTGAGTCCCGGTGGCAAAGAAAGCTGGCTAATGGTTGTCTTGCTCACCAGATTCAGATCACCGTTCCCTGGTGACGAGAGAAGGCCTCCTCCAGATGATCGATCCAGGCCCTGACCGCCGGCAGCAAGCCGCGTCTGTGGGTATAGACCGCCTGCAGGTGGCCGCCCGGCAGGTGCCAGTCCGGCAACAGGCGCACCAGGCTGCCGTCGCGCAATTCGGCTTCGCAGTTCATCTGCGGCAACATGCTGAAGCCCAGACCGGCCAGCACTGCGTGCTTGCGCACATCGAAATCCTCGATACCCAGCCGCGCCTCCAGCACCACCTCGCGACGATTGCCCTGGGCGTCCCGCAGATAGTGGTGAATGCGCCGGTCGGCTTCCAGGCCGCCCAGGGCCGGCAGAAGCTGGAGGTCGTCGGGTACGAGGATGTTCCGGCCTTCAACCAGGCTGGGAGCGGCCACCAGAAATGCCTGCGCCGGACGCAGCACGCGAGCGATCAGGGTCGGGTCCTCGTCGCCTTCCTCGCGGACTCGCAGAGCGACGTCCACGCCTTCCTCACGCAGGTCCACGCGGCGGTTGGTGAGGACCATGTCCAGTTGTACCAGGGGGTACTGGCGCAGGAAGTCGGTGATCATCTGCTTCAGCATCGAATGCGCCAGTTCAATCGGGCAGGAGACGCGCAGACGGCCCCTGGGTTCGACGGTTAGGCTGGCGACTACTTCCTCGGCCTGCTCCGCCTCCAGCAGCATCGCCTGGCAATGGCGCAGGAAACGCTCGCCGACATCGGTCAGAGCCATCTTGCGGGTGGTGCGCTGCAAAAGGCGGGCGTCCAGGCGGGCTTCCAGCTCAGCGATACGCCGGGAGAGGCGTGATTTCGGCACCCCGAGCAAGCGCGCGGCAGCGGAAAAGCCGCCATGCTCCACCACCTTGGCGAAATAGAAGAGGTCGTTAAGGTCCTGCATGGGTGGATTGTTCCGTGTGGGGTACAAACTATGGCACCGGAGCCAGGATTTCAGCCATCGTTTTCGCTGGCAGCACGATCATTTCGACGGCCTATAGACCGGACTGCCGGGGTTCGACCCGGTCACGGCGTCTGCATGCTCGTTGCCGGGCAGCCGGCCAGGCGCTATACCTGAGCCTCCCAATCCACCCGAAAACGGAGCGATCACTATGTCCTTGTCCATGTACGAGGCGTCCATCCCGGTCCTGGCGCGCATGCTCGGCAACTTGTCCAACATCCTCAAGAAGGCCGAAGCCAACGCCCAGGCACGCGGCATCGAGCCCAAGGTGTTCATCGAATCGCGCCTGGCGCCGGACATGTATGCCCTGGCCCGCCAGGTGCAGATCGCCAGCGACATGGCCAAGGGCTGCGCCGCGCGCCTGGCCGGTGTCGAAGTGCCGAGCTGGGCCGACACTGAAACCACCTTCGAGGAACTGCAGTCGCGCATTGCCAAGACCCAGGAGTTCATCAAGGGTATCGACGCCGCCAAGCTCGAAGGCAGCGAAGATCGCACCGTGGTCCTGAAGATGCGCACTGGCGACATCAGCTTCAGCGGCCGTGACTACTTGCTCGGCTTTGCGCTGCCGAACTTCTATTTCCACATCACGACCACTTACGCCATCCTCCGCCACAACGGCGTTGACGTGGGCAAGATGGATTATCTGGGCGGCGTCTGAGTCGTTTTGACCTTGTAGGTTGGTGCCGGGTGCAGCGAGACCCATCGGCCGCTGCCCGACCCACCCTACGACTCTATTCGTCTCATGGATGGGACGCTTAATCACAAAATTGCTGACTAATCAGCGTTTATCGACATGGATAGGATTACCTCCATTCCGATCGGCCGTCGCCGGTCGCGCAACTGAGGGTAACCATCCATGAAACTCCTGCACCTCGATTCCAGCATCCTCGGCGACGCCTCCGCCTCCCGCCAACTGAGCCGCGACGTGGTCGCTGCCTGGGAAGCCGCCGAGCCGGACGCCCAGGTCACGTACCGCGACCTGGCCAGCGATGCCATCAGCCACCTGTCCGCCCTGAGCCTGGTCGCCGGCGGTACCCCAGCCGAACTGCGTGACGCCGCGCAGAAGCACGAAGCCGAGCTGGGTGAAGCCACCCTGAACGAATTCCTCGCGGCCGACGCCATCGTCATCGGCGCGCCGATGTACAACTTCACCATCCCAACCCAGCTGAAAGCCTGGATCGACCGCATCGCCGTCGCCGGCAAGACTTTCCACTACACCGAGAACGGCCCGGAAGGCCTGGCAGGCGGCAAGAAGGTGGTGATCGTTTCCACCGCTGGCGGCATCCACGCCGGCCAGGCCTCTGGCCAGGCCCACGAGGATTACCTGAAGCTGGTGCTGAATTTCCTCGGCGTGACCGACATCGAGATCGTCCGCGCCGAAGGCCTGGCCTACGGCGAAGAGCCTCGTGCCAACGCCTTCAGCGCCGCCCAGCAGCAAATCGGCGAGCTGTTCGCCACCGCCTGATGCGCTGTCCGTAAAACACAAAGCCCCGCATTTGCGGGGCTTTGTCGTTTGCAGCGAGTGAGCGATTCCTGGTAGGGGCGAATTCATTCGCCAAGGGCAGCGAAGCTGCCCCCTGGGGCATTGAAGGCCGAACCTGCGTTCCGGTTGGCGAATGAATTCGCCCCTACAGTTCCAGCCTTCACCCCGTCAGGAATCAGACAATCACACCCTGGCTACGCAGGTAGTCATCGTAGGTGCCGCTGAAGTCGGTCACGCCGTTCTCGTTCAGCTCGATGATGCGGGTGGCCAGGGAGCCGACGAACTCGCGGTCGTGGCTGACGAAGATCAGGGTGCCCGGATAGTTCTCGAGCGCCAGGTTCAACGCCTCGATGGATTCCATGTCCAGGTGGTTGGTGGGTTCGTCCATCACCAGCACGTTGGGCTTCTTCAGGATCAGCTTGCCGAACAGCATGCGGCCCTGCTCGCCACCGGAGATGACTTTCACCGACTTGAGGATTTCGTCGTTGGAGAACAGCATGCGGCCGAGGGTGCCGCGCACCAGCTGCTCGCCACCCTGGGTCCACTGACCCATCCAGTCGAACAGGGTGATGTCGTCTTCGAAGTCATGGGCATGATCCTGGGCGTAGTAGCCGAGGTCCGCGCTTTCGGTCCATTTCACGCTGCCGGAGTCCGGGGTCATCTCACCGACCAGGGTGCGCAGCAGGGTGGTCTTGCCGATGCCGTTGGGGCCGATGATGGCGACGCGCTCACCGGCCTCGATCTGCAGGTCCAGGCCCTTGAACAGTTGCTTGCCCTCGAAGCCCTTGGCCAGCTTTTCTACCGTTACCGCCTGGCGGTGCAGCTTCTTGTGCTGGTCGAAGCGGATGAACGGGCTGACACGGCTGGAGGGTTTGACCTCGGCCAGTTGGATCTTGTCGATCTGTTTGGCGCGCGAGGTGGCCTGCTTGGCTTTCGAGGCGTTGGCGGAGAAACGGCTGACGAAGGTCTGCAGCTCGGCGATCTGCGCCTTCTTCTTGGCGTTGTCGGCCAGGAGCTGCTCGCGCGACTGGGTCGCGGCGGTCATGTATTCGTCGTAGTTGCCCGGGAACAGGCGCAGCTCGCCGTAGTCCAGGTCCGCCATGTGGGTGCACACGCTGTTCAGGAAGTGGCGGTCGTGGGAAATGATGATCATGGTGCTGTTACGCGCCGTGAGGATGTTTTCCAGCCAGCGGATGGTGTTGATGTCCAGGTGGTTGGTCGGCTCGTCCAGCAGCAGTACATCCGGGTCCGAGAACAGCGCCTGGGCCAGCAGTACGCGGAGCTTCCAGCCGGGGGCGACCTCGCTCATCGGGCCGAAGTGCTGGCTGAGCGGGATGCCCAGGCCGAGCAGGAGCTCGCCGGCGCGGGATTCGGCGGTGTAGCCGTCCATCTCGGCGAACTCGGTCTCCAGCTCGGCTACGGCCATGCCGTCTTCTTCGCTCATTTCCGGCAGCGAATAGATGCGGTCACGCTCGGCCTTGACCCGCCACAGCTCCGCATGGCCCATGATCACGGTGTCGATCACGCTGAATTCTTCGTACGCGAATTGATCCTGGCGCAGCTTGCCGAGGCGTACGTTGGGCTCAAGCATCACCTGGCCGCCAGACGGCTCCAGATCACTGCCGAGGATTTTCATGAAGGTCGACTTGCCGCAGCCGTTGGCGCCGATCAGGCCGTAGCGGTTGCCGTTGCCGAACTTGACGGAAACGTTCTCGAACAGCGGCTTGGGGCCGAACTGCATGGTGATATTTGCGGTGGAGATCACGGTGGAATCCTGAGCTTAGGGCGCACGTAGCGCAAAAAAGGCGCGATTGTAGCGTTTCCGCTGCCATCACGGGGATCGATTGTCGATCCAGCTCGACCAACGGGGTCGTTAGCCTGACGCCGATACGTCGGGCTTCGCTGGCCAGCGCCAATCTGCGGCTGTCGTAAAACAGTCATCCGCTGCCGTTAGCTTGGAGCGGCTTCCACGGCACTTCTCGATGCGTCAGTGCATCGACCCACCGTCAATGGTGCAGCCCAGCACGAACAGCTGGGCTTTTTCTCCCGCCTCGCGGCCGTGGTTTGGATCAACCGGAGCATCCATGGAAATCTCGATCCAGCAGGTCATTCGGGGCGACAGGCTCGAGTGGCTGGTGGAGGCCCTTGGCATGAAAGTGCCGTTCCGCGACCGGGCTTCGGCGCTGGCGTTCGCGGTCCGCTTGCAGGAGCGGGTGGAGGCACCGCATTGGTTGCCGAACCCGGAAAAGAGTGAGGGCATGGAAGGGTGATACGGGTGTGCTGTCGTTTTCAGCTATTGCTTGCAAGGCGTTCGTTGCGGCAAGAATGTGCCTTCAGGACCAGCAGGAGATGGCATGTGAAAAAGACTCTGTTGTTTGGCGCTCTGGCCTTGCAAACCGTCGCCCTGGCGGCAGTGGCGGGGGAGTGGCCGCAAGGTGGCGGCGAGAAGTTCACCCAGGAGTGCGTTGTCAGCGCGGCCCGTCAGGTCCCGCAGGACAAGGCGGTAGCCTACTGCAAGTGCTCCAACAGCATGATGCAGGAGGCATTCACCACCCAGCAGCTGGTGGGGGTGACCGAAGGGCGCAAACCTACCAATGAAGAGCTGACGGTCCTGACCGATATCTCGCGTTCCTGTGCCAGCGAAACCCTTAAATGAGCCAGTAACCAGAGCGTCATATCCAATCCCTAGGATGGGCACTGCGCCACGGACGGTGCCCATCTCCCCGCATTCCCTCACTCCCTGAAGAAAACCTGCACCAGGTGATAGCCGAACTGGCTCTTCACCGGGCCGTGGATGACGCGCACGGGTTTCTTGAAGATCACCTGATCGATCACTCGCACCATCTGGCCGGGGCGTACCTCGCCCAGGTCGCCGCCGCGCTTGGCGGAAGGGCAGATGGAGTGCTTCTTGGCCAGGGTGGCGAAGTCTTCGCCTTTATCCAGGCGTTTCTTCAGCTGTTCGGCTTCCGCCTCGGTCTTGACCAGAATATGGCGGGCAAGGGCCTTGGCCATGGGAATTCCTCTTGGACTGTGGAACGGTTCATTGTGCCAGCACGGGCGGTCGCCATACAGTTGCTGTCCTGTGATCCGCGACGCGGATGCCTTCACACCTGATTGGACGAGCACCCCCATGGACCTCTCCGCGATGCTGAAAATCCTGGCCAGCCAGGATGGTTCCGACCTCTACCTGTCCACGGGCGCGCCGCCCTGTGCCAAGTTCAACGGCCTGTTGCGGCCGCTCAGCAATGAGCCCCTGAAGGCCGGTGACGTGGCCAGGATCGCCGAATCGATCATGGACCCCGAGCAACGGGCCGAGTTCGACCGCGAACTGGAGATGAACCTGGCCATCTCGCTGCCGAACATCGGCCGCTTCCGGATCAATATCTTCCGCCAGCGCAACGAGGTATCCATCGTCGCGCGGAACATCAAGCTGGATATCCCGCGCTTCGAAGACCTCAAGCTGCCCGAAGTGCTGCTCAAGATGGTGATGGAGAAGCGCGGCCTGGTGCTCTTCGTCGGTGGCACTGGCTCCGGCAAGTCCACCTCCCTGGCGGCGCTGATCGACTACCGCAACCGCAACACCGGCGGCCACATCATCACCATCGAAGACCCGGTGGAATACGTGCACCGGCACAAGAAATCCATCATCAACCAGCGCGAGGTGGGGGTGGACACCCGCAGCTTCCACGCCGCGCTGAAGAACACACTGCGCCAGGCGCCGGACGTGATTCTGATCGGCGAGATCCGTGACCGCGAGACCATGGAGCATGCGCTGGCCTTCGCCGATACCGGTCACCTTGCGATCTCCACGCTGCATGCCAACAACGCCAACCAGGCGCTGGACCGTATCATCAACTTCTTCCCCGAAGAACGTCGCCCGCAGTTGCTCAACGACCTGGGCAACAACCTCAAGGCTTTCGTTTCCCAGCGCCTGGTGCGCACACAGGACGGCAAGCGCCGCGCGGCGGTGGAAGTGTTACTGGGTACCTCCACCATCAGCGACCTCATCAAGCGCGGCGAATTCCACTCCATCAAGGAGATCATGGAGAAGTCCCGTGGCCTGGGCATGCAGACCTTCGACCAGGCGCTGTTCGACCTGGTAGTGGAGGGCGCCATTCCCGAAGACGAAGCGATCAAGAACGCCGATTCGGCGAACAACCTGCGCCTGAAGCTCAAGCTCTATCGCGATGGTCCTGCTGCAGCCCCAGCACCGACAGCCCCCGCCCCGGCGCCAGTTGCTGCTCCGAGCGCCACCCAGGATGCCGCCAGCTGGGGGCTGGAGCTGAAGCTGGAAGACCTGGAGGAGGATGGGCCGGAGGAGCCAGCGCCTCGTTAGAAGGTTCGGCCATGGACACCCTGGGGCAGCTTAAGTGTTGCAAGTAGCTGCATTGTCCGTAGGAGCTGGCTTGCCAGCGAATGGCCCCTTTTCGCTAGCAAGCTAGCTCCTACAAGGCTCCTGGCAACAGCTAACGCAGACATGGCGATTGAAATCGCCCCCACAGGCAGAATCACGACCGATTCCAGCCCAATAGCGCCCAGCCTGTACGGCCAAATTTAATTGCGTCTGTACATAGCGACTGCGCCCCGACGCGCATAGATTCGCCCCACGCACCAAACCAATCCGGGAGGCCGTGATGCGTATCGCCGTTCTGACGTTCGAAGGTTTCAACGAACTGGACTCCTTTGTTGCCGCTGGCCTGCTCAACCGCATGCGCGGGGAGGGCTGGAAGGCGGAAATTACGTCCCCCAGCGAGTGGGTCACTTCGATGAACGGCGTGCGGGTTCAGGCCCAGCAGCCGCTGGAGTTCGCCAACAGTGCCGATGTGGTGCTGTTCGGTAGCGGCATCCTGACGCGCGACATCGCCAAGGACCGCAGCATCCTCGACCGCCTGCAGCTGGACCCGCAGCGTCAACTGATCGGCTCGCAATGCTCCGGAGCCCTGCTGATGGCCAGGCTCGGTCTGCTGGGCAGCCTGCCGGCCTGCACCGACCTCACCACCAAGCCCTGGGTGATCGACGCCGGTGTGCAGGTACTCGACCAGCCGTTCTTCGCCAGTGGCAACCTGGCCACCGCCGGCGGCTGCCTGTCCGCGCCCTATCTGGCGGCCTGGGTGATCGCCAAGCTGGCGGGCGAGGATGCCTGCGCCACGGCGCTGCACTATGTGGCGCCGGTGGGCGAGAAGGAGGCGTACATGGAGCGGGCCCTGGGTGTGATTCGGCCCTACCTGTAGGCGCGATGAATGCTTCTGTAGGGCCGATTTCAATCGCCAAGGGCGGAGCAACTGCTCCCAGGGCCAGAGGTTGGACCTTCGGCCCGGGTGGCGAATGAATTCGCCCCTACGGGTGTTCGGCCTTCAGATTCGGAGCTCCGGCAGGTCACGGTACAACTCCAGCGCCTGCGGATTGGCCAGGGCATCGGTGTTCTTCACCGGTCGGCCATGCACCACGTTGCGTACCGCCAGTTCCACGATCTTGCCGCTCAGGGTGCGGGGGATGTCGGCCACGGCGATGATCTTTGCCGGCACATGGCGCGGGCTGGTGTTGGCGCGGATCACCTGGCGGATGCGTTCGCGCAGGGCATCGTCCAGCGGCACGCCGTCACGCAGGCGCACGAAGAGCACCACGCGCACGTCATTTTCCCAGTCCTGTCCAATGGCGATGGACTCCAGCACGTCCTCTATTTTCTCCACCTGGCGATAGATCTCCGCGGTGCCGATGCGCACGCCGCCAGGGTTGAGCACGGCGTCGGAGCGCCCGTGGATCACCAGGCCACCGCGCGGGGTTTCCTCGGCATAGTCGCCATGCGCCCAGACGCCGGGGAAGGTGTCGAAGTAGGCGGCCTTGAACTTCGCGCCGTCCACGTCGTTCCAGAAACCCACCGGCATCGACGGGAAGTGCCGCGCACAGACCAGTTCGCCTTTCTCGCCGAACACACGCTTGCCATCTTCGTTCCACACCTGCACGTCCATCCCCAGGCCCTTGCATTGCAGTTCGCCGCGCCATACCGGCAGTACCGGATTGCCCAGGGCGAAGCAGGACACGATGTCCGTTCCGCCAGAAATGGAGGACAGGCAGAGCTCGCCCTTGATGTCGCGGTAGACGTACTCGAAGCTCTCGTGGGACAGCGGCGATCCGGTGGAGAGCAACGCCTTGAGCCGTTCCAGGCGGTGGCTCTGGCGCGGCTTGACACCGGCTTTCTCCAGCGCGGCCAGGTACTTGGCGCTGGCGCCGAAGATGCTGATGCCCTCGGCATCGATCAGGTCCATCAGGCGTTCCGGCGCGGGGTGGAACGGCGAGCCGTCATAGAGCACCAGAGTGGCGCCCAGGGCGAGGCCCGACACCAGCCAGTTCCACATCATCCAACCGCAGGTGGTGAAGTAGAACAGGGTGTCCGATGTCGTCAGATCGCAATGCAGGCCGTGCTCCTTGACGTGCTGCAGCAGGGTGCCGCCGACACCGTGGACGATGCACTTGGGTACCCCGGTAGTGCCGCTGGAATAGAGGATGTACAGCGGCTGGTCGAAGGGGACGGGGGTGAACGCGGGCTCGCCACCGGGCTGGTAGAAGTCGTTCCACAGGGCGACTCGTGCGCGTGTGGTGAAGTCCGTCGGGCGGGTCTCGGCTCGGGAATAGGGCACCACCACCAACTGCTCCAGCCAGGGCATGCGCTCGAGGACTTCATTCAGCTTGTCGGTCAGGTCCAGGTTCTTGCCCGCATAGCGGTACCCGGCGGCGGCGATCAGCACCTTCGGCTCGATCTGGCCGAAGCGGTCGATCACACCATGGGTGCCGAAGTCCGGCGAACAAGAGGACCAGGTAGCACCCAGGCTGGTGGCGGCGAGCATGCCCACCACGGCCTGCCAGGTATTGGGCATGAAGACTGCGACCCTGTCACCGACTCCCACGCCCATGGCCTTCAGGCTCTGCTGCAGGCCCGCGACGTGTGCGACCAGTTCGTTGTAGGTCAGTTGCACGCGGCTGCCGTCCTCGCCAATGGCCACCAGGGCAGGGTGGTTGTCGCGGCGTCGCAGCAGGTGCTCGGCGAAGTTCAGAGTCGCGCCGGGGAACCAGCGGGCACTGGGCATGGCTGGGCCTTCCTCCAGCACCGTGTCGGGTGGCGTGGAGAATCGGATGTCGAAGAACTCCATCAGTGCCTGCCAGAAGGCTTCGCGGCGGTCCAGGCTCCACGCGTGCAGGGCAGGGTAGTCGGGCAGGTCCAGGCCGTGGCGCTGGCACACCTTGCGGCGGAAGGCGTCCATGCGCGTAGCGGCGATCCGCACCGGGCTTGGGGTCCACAGTGGCTGATCCATCTGCGCATCCTCATCGAGTGATCAGGGTCGACCGGTTGCTATTCAGCATAGGCCCTGGCTCAGGGGCGGGTCAGGTCGAGGCGGCTCCAGTCGGGCGCGTGCAGCAGCACGTCGCTGAGTGCCTGGGCTGCGGTGGAGAGCTTGTGCTCGGCCAAGCGCAGCAGCCCTACCCGGCGCTCGACCTGCGGACTGTGCAGGGCAATGCAACGGGCGCCCAGTTCTTCCATCTGCCGAATGCACAGGCTGGGCACGGCGCTCACGCCCAGACCTTGGGCGACCATCCGGCCCACTGTCACCAACTGATGGCTCTCGAAGGCCACCGGCAGACGTCCGTACTGCGGGGCGAGCACCTCCTCCAGCATCAGCCGCACCGCTGACGGGCGCTGCAGGGTGATGAAGTTGCCTTGCAGCAGTTCCGCCCAGCCGATGTCGGCGCGCTGGGCCAGCTCGCAGTCTCCCGGCACCACGGCGACGAAGCGGTCGGTGTAGAAGGGCGTGAAGTCGAGGCCGTCGAGGGAATCCGGTTCGAAGGCGATGCCCATTTCCACCCGACGGTTGCGCACCATTTCCAGTACTTGCTCGTTGATCACGTCGTGGACTGCCACGTTGACCTTGGGATGCTGGTCGCGGAAGGCCTTCAGTGCGGCCGGCAGCAGGTTGCCGGCGAACGAAGGCATCGCGGCGATAGAGACCTTGCCCAGTTGCAGGGTGAAGTGCTGACGCAGCAGTTCCTCGGCGTTGTCCCAATCCGCCAACAGGCGCCGGGCGATGGGCAGCAGGGTTTCGCCTTCGGGGGTCAGGGCCACGCTACGGGTGGTACGCACCAGTAACTGGCCGCCTAGGGAATCCTCCAGGTTCTTGATCGCCAGGCTAAGGGCCGGCTGCGACAGGTGTAGCCGCTCGCAGGCCTGAGCGAAGCTCAGGCTCTGCGCCACGGCAAGGAAGGCACGCAGCTGTTTGATGGTCATTGATTTGGTTTGCTTATTAATCGTTAGGAAAAACAAACTTAACAAATCAGTCTTGTCAGGAGAAGCTCTGGCCCACTCACCGGCGGCACTCCGTCGCGACCAATAAAGACAAGAGGCACATGAGCATGAGTGGACTCGACAAGCGCGTTTACAGCTACGAGGAAGCCCTGGACGGGCTGACCGACAACATGACCGTCCTGGCCGGTGGTTTCGGCATCTGTGGCATTCCCGAGAACCTGATCGCCGAGATCCGCCGTCGTGGCGTCAAGGGCCTCACCGTGGTTTCCAACAACTGCGGTATCGATGGATTCGGCCTGGGCGTACTGCTCGAAGACCGCCAGATTCGCAAGATGATTGCCTCCTACGTGGGCGAGAACGCCCTGTTCGAAAAGCAGCTGCTCAGCGGCGAACTGGAAGTCGAACTGACTCCCCAAGGCACCCTCGCCGAGAAGATGCGCGCAGGTGGTGCCGGCATCCCGGCCTTCTTCACCGCCACCGGCTACGGCACCCCGGTTGCCGAAGGCAAGGAAGTGCGTGAGTTCAACGGTCGCAAGTTCATCCTCGAGCCGTCGATTACCGGCGACTTCGCCATCGTCAAAGGCTGGAAGGCCGATCACTTCGGTAACGTGATCTATCGCCACACCGCGCAGAACTTCAACCCGCTGGCGGCCACCGCCGGCCGTATCACCGTGGTCGAGGTGGAAGAAATCGTCGAGCCGGGCGAACTGGATCCGGCACACATCCACACTCCCGGCATCTATGTCGATCGCATCATCCAGGGCAGCTTCGAGAAGCGCATCGAAAAGCGCACCGTTCGCTCCTGATCCTGACCACGACAAAAAGAATTCGAGGAAACCGACATGGCACTGACCCGCGAACAGATGGCCCAGCGCGTGGCCCGCGAACTGAAAGACGGCTACTACGTGAACCTGGGGATCGGCATCCCGACCCTGGTCGCCAACTACGTGCCCGAAGGCATGGAAGTGATGCTGCAGTCCGAGAACGGCCTGCTGGGCATGGGCGCGTTCCCTACCGACGCTGAAGTCGACGCCGACATGATCAACGCCGGCAAGCAGACCGTAACCGCGGTGAAGGGTGCTTCTATCTTCTCCTCCGCCGAGTCCTTCGCGATGATCCGTGGCGGTCACGTGGACCTCACCGTGCTCGGTGCGTTCGAAGTGGACGTGCAGGGCAACATCGCCTCCTGGATGATCCCGGGCAAGCTGGTCAAGGGTATGGGCGGCGCCATGGACCTGGTGGCCGGTGCCGACAACATCATCGTCACCATGACCCATGCGTCCAAGGAGGGTGAGTCCAAGCTGCTGGAGAGCTGCTCGCTGCCGCTGACCGGCGCCGGCTGCATCCGCAAGGTGCTGACCGACCTGGCTTACCTGGAGATCGAGAATGGCGCTTTCATCCTGCGTGAAACCGCACCGGGTGTGAGCATCGCCGAGATCGCCGAGAAAACCGCCGGCCGCCTGATCGTCCCGGACGACGTGGTCGAAATGACGTTCTGATTGCTCTGCCGCTCTGGAGGAGGCCACCACGCATGGCGCTCCTCCGGCGCGGTTTTTTTAATGTATTTGCAGGAGCGAGCTTGCTCGCGAAGATCGCTTCGATTCGCGAGCAAGCTCGCTCCTGCGTATCAAATGGAGTCCTCCATGCAAGACGTCGTAATCGTTGCCGCCACCCGTACCGCCATTGGCAGCTTCCAGGGTGCCCTGGCCAACATTCCCGCCCATGAACTGGGTGCTGCCGTAATCCGTCAGCTGCTGGCCCAGACCGGTTTGAAAGGCGAGCAGGTCGATGAAGTGATCCTCGGCCAGGTACTCACCGCCGGTGCCGGCCAGAACCCGGCGCGCCAGGCCGCCATCCTCGCCGGCCTGCCCGTCGAAGTACCGGCCATGAGCCTGAACAAGCTCTGCGGCTCTGGCCTCAAGGCCCTGCACTTGGGCATCCAGGCGATTCGCTGCGGTGATGCCGAAGTGATCATCGCCGGCGGCCAGGAAAGCATGAGTCTGGCGCCCTACATCCTTCCGGCAGCCCGCACCGGCATGCGCATGGGCCACGCCAAGGCCCTGGACAGCATGATCCATGACGGCCTGACCGACGCCTTCAACGGCTATCACATGGGCGTTACCGCCGAAAACCTGGTGGAGAAGTACGGCCTGACCCGCGAGCAGCAGGACGCTTTCGCCGCCGCTTCCCAGCAGAAGGCCGCCGCCGCCATCGAGGCCGGGCGTTTCAAGGATGAGATCACCCCCATCCTGATTCCGCAGAAGAAGGGCGACCCTGTCGCCTTCGACACCGACGAAGGCCCGCGTGCCGGCACCACCGCCGAGTCCCTGGCCAAGCTGAAGCCAGCCTTCAAGAAGGACGGCAGCGTCACTGCCGGCAATGCCTCCACCCTCAACGATGGCGCTGCCGCTGTGGTGCTGATGAGCGCCAACAAGGCCGAGTCCCTGGGGCTGCCGGTGCTGGCGCGGATCAAGGCCTACGCCAACTCCGGCGTCGACCCGGCCATCATGGGCATCGGCCCGGTGACCGCTACCCGTCGTTGCCTGGACAAGGCCGGCTGGAACCTCGCTGACCTGGACCTGATCGAAGCCAACGAAGCCTTCGCCGCGCAGTCGCTGTCGGTCGGCAAGGAGCTGGGTTGGGACATGGCCAAGGTCAACGTCAACGGCGGCGCCATCGCCCTGGGTCACCCCATCGGCGCTTCCGGCTGCCGCGTACTGGTGAGCCTGCTGCACGAAATGATCAAGCGCGACGCGAAGAAGGGTCTTGCCACCCTCTGCATCGGCGGTGGCATGGGCGTGTCCCTGGCCATCGAGCGCTAAGCCGCAACACATTCGACCCGCGCTGCGGGTCATGTAGGGTGGAAATCGCTTTTGATTTCCACCCTAGGCGCTACGTCCGGACTCCGATGGTGGATCGATGAAGCGTGATCCACCCTCCGGTAGCTTCACCCTCGTAGGTTGGCGCTGAGTTAGGCGGGCCCAATCGTTGGGCCTCGCAGGCTCGGACCAACCTACGGCTGCTTCACCTATAACTAGAAAGTTCCAACGGACCGGGCCCACCTGGTCCTCGCAAGGCCATCACGCACGAGCCCAAGGCCGAACGGTCACGGGCACCAGACCTCGCCATGCCCCAATAGGGCGTGGCGTCGTCGTTTCAGACAGAAAGAGGGCAAAGACCCTCGGATTCGACCAAGACCACTGTCCCGGCGCCCGGCTGCAATTGCGGCTGGGCGATTGCCGATAAAAACAACACTCCCGAGGTACCCGATGGCCACACAACTTCAAGAAAGCCGCTCAGCACGCTTTGCCATGCGTTGCTCCGCCTGGGCGGAACGCTGGTTCCCCGACTCCTGGGTCTTCGCCGCAGTTGCCGTACTGCTGGTTACCGTCGCTGCCTTGGGCATGGGTGCCCCGGCCAGCCAGGCCGCCAAGGCCTTCGGCGACGGATTCTGGAGCCTGATTCCCTTCACCATGCAAATGGCCTTCGTGGTCATCGGTGGCTACGTGGTCGCCAGCTCCGGCCCGGCCTCGCGCCTGATCGACCTGTTGGCACGCGTGCCGAAGAACGGCCGTTCTGCCGTGTGCTGGGTGGCGCTGATCTCCATGGTCGCGTCACTGTTGAACTGGGGCCTCTCCCTGGTGTTCGGAGGCCTGCTGGTACGCGCGCTGGCCCGCCGTGAAGAGCTCAAGATGGACTACCGAGCCGCCGGTGCCGCCGCCTACCTGGGCCTGGGCGCCGTGTGGGCACTGGGGCTTTCGTCCTCGGCCGCGCAGCTGCAGGCCAACCCGGCCAGCTTACCGCCGTCGATCCTCGCCATCACTGGCGTGATCCCCTTCACCGAAACCATCTTCCTCTGGCAGTCGGGCGTGATGCTGCTGGCGCTGGTCGTCGTGTCGCTGATCATTGCCTACATGACCGCACCCAGTGCCGCCAGCGCCCGTGACGCCAAGGCCTGCGGCATTGACCCAAGCTTCACCGCACCGCCGCAGGTCAAGCCGACCCGTCCGGGCGAATGGCTGGAACACAGCCCATTGCTGATCATCCTGCTGGTGGCTCTGGCGGGTGGCTGGCTGGCCCAGGAGTTCGCCAGCAAGCCGGCGATCACCGCCATCTCCGGCCTGAACACCTACAACCTGCTGTTCATCATGGCTGGCGCTTTGCTGCACTGGCGCCCGCGCAGCTTCCTGGATGCCGTGGCCCGCGCTGTGCCCACCACCACCGGCGTGCTGATCCAGTTCCCGCTGTACGGCTCCATCGCCGCCATCATGACTACCGTGAACGGCAGTGACGGTCAGACCCTGGCACACCACATCTCCACCTTCTTCGTGCAGATCGCCAACCACGACACCTATGCGCTGCTGATGGGGGTGTATTCGGCCGTACTGGGCTTCTTCATCCCATCCGGTGGCGGCAAGTGGATCATCGAGGCGCCCTATGTGATGCAGGTGGCCAATGAGCTGCAATACCACCTGGGCTGGTCGGTGCAGATCTACAACGCCGCCGAGGCGCTGCCGAACCTGATCAACCCGTTCTACATGCTGCCTCTGCTGGGCGTTCTGGGCCTGAAGGCGCGCGATCTGATCGGCTTCTCCTTCGTCCAGTTGCTGGTGCACATCCCGCTGGTGATGGTGCTGCTGTGGGCGCTGGGTACGACGCTGACGTATGTGCCGCCGGTCATGCCCTGAGGGTAAGGAGGGAAGGCATCCCTCACCCGATCACGTCGCGCAATCCTGAACGGTCGCACGGACAGCCCCCTCTCCCTAAGGGAGAGGGTTGGGGTGAGGGGGCATGCCTTTCACCCAACAAGACCTTCAGATTGAAACCGTAGCCGGAGCGCTACGCACTCCTTGGCGAATGAATTCGCCCCTGTAGCGGAGGGGCGAACCGCTATCAGCCCCTCTTCGCCAGAATGGCTCGCGCCACCCGCGAGCCATTTTCCTTGCCGAGCACTGCGCAGATGCGTTGGCCGGCGTCCACCAGCCTGCCCATGTCGATGCCGGTCTCGATGCCCATGCCATTGAGCAGGTAGAGCACGTCCTCGGTGGCGACGTTGCCGGTAGCGCCCTTGGCATAGGGGCAACCGCCCAGCCCCGCGACCGAGCTGTCGAACACGGCGATGCCTTCCAACAGGCTGGCATGAATGTTCGCCACGGCCTGGCCGAAGGTGTCGTGGAAGTGACCGGCGAGCCTGTCGCGCGGCACGCGGGTACCCACCACGTTGATCAGGTGGCGGGTTGCGCCGGCGGTGCCGGTGCCGATGGTGTCGCCCAGGGAAACTTCGTAGCAGCCCATGGCGTAGAGCTCGGCGGCGACGGCGGCCACCTGCTCGGCGGGCACCTCACCGTCATAGGGACAGCCCAGCACGCAGGACACGTAGCCACGCACGCTGATGCCATTGGCCTTGGCCGCTTCCATCACCGGCAGGAAACGTTCCAGGCTCTCGGCGATCGAGCAGTTGATGTTCTTCTGCGAGAAGGACTCGGATGCGGCGGCGAACACCGCCACTTCCTTCACTCCAGCTTCCACCGCGGCTTCGAAGCCTTTCAGGTTCGGCGCCAGAGCCGCGTAGGTCACGCCGGCCTTGCGCTGAATCTGCGCGAAGACTTCGGCGGAACCTGCCATCTGCGGCACCCACTTGGGCGATACGAAACTGCCGACTTCGACATAGCCGAGGCCGGCGGCGGTGAGATCGTCCACCAGGCGCACCTTATCGGCGACGCTGATGGGTTGTTTCTCGTTCTGGAGGCCATCGCGCGGGCCGACTTCGACCAGGCGAGCCTTGCTGGGAATAGTCATTGCGTCATCTCTCGAGTCAGGGTGTCCGGCTTTGCAAGCCCGGCACCAACCTACGACCTAAATGCATTGGTGCGCACGGCGCACCCTACATCCGGGATCTCCCAGGTAGGGTGCGCCGTGCGCGCCGGACAAGGCGTCAGGCCTCCTCCAGCTCCACCAGCGCGGTGCCTTCGTTGACCAGCTCGCCCTCGGTGCAATACAGCGCCTTGACCACGCCGTCGTGGGGCGCGCGGATGCTGTGTTCCATCTTCATGGCTTCGAGCACCACCAGGGCGGTACCGGCCTCGACTTTCTGACCGGCCTCCACCAGGACGCGCACGATACTGCCGTTCATGGGCGCCGTCAGCCCGCCGTGATGGGCGTGGCTGGCTTCCACTTCCTCGATGGGGTCGACGCGGGTGACGCTGCGCAGTTCGCCGTTCCATTCCAGGTAGAGGTTTTCACCGCGACGGATCGCCAGGTGCTGGCGGCGCAGGCCGTCCTGCTCCAGGGTGATCTGTTCGCCCTTGAGCTGGATCGGGCTGGCGGCCGCACCGCGCAGACGTATGACCTGGCGCTCGTCGCCGCAGGTCAGGTGCAGGTCGGTTTCGCTCGGCAGGCCAGCGCGCCAGCCGCTGTTGCGGCTCCAGGGCGAGTGCGGGTCGTCGCCGCGCACGCGCTCGGCTTCGCCCTGGCGGAAGGCTTCGCCAGCCACCTGCCAGAAGGCCGGGGGCAGGGCAATCGGGGCGGGAAGCAGCTGCTCCTGGTAACGGGCGATGAAGCCGGTGTCCAGTTTCGCGTCGGCGAAGGCCGGGTGGGCCAGTACGCGACGCAGGAAGGCCAGGTTGGTCTTGAAGCCGCCCACGGCGGTTTCGTCGAGCATCGCCAGCAGGCGTTGACGGGCTTCTTCGCGGTTCTCGCCCCAGGCGATCAGCTTGGCCAGCATCGGGTCGTAGAAGGGCGATACCTCGTCGCCTTCGGCCACACCGCTGTCCACACGACGGCCTGGGCCGGCGTTGGCTTCGCGGTAGAGGGCGAGGCGGCCGCTGGCGGGCAGGAAGTCCTGGTCCGGGTCTTCGGCATAGAGGCGCACTTCGATGGCGTGCCCGATCAGTGGCACCTGTTCCTGGGTGATGGGCAGCGCTTCACCACGAGCAACGCGAATCTGCCAGGCCACCAGGTCCAGGCCGGTGATGGCTTCGGTAACCGGGTGCTCCACTTGCAGGCGGGTGTTCATCTCCATGAAGAAGAAGTCGCCGCGCTCATCCAGCAGGAATTCCACGGTGCCCGCACCCACGTAACCGATGGCCTGGGCGGCGCGCACGGCGGACTCACCCATGGCCTTGCGGATTTCCGGCGAGAGGCCGGGCGCGGGCGCTTCTTCCACGACTTTCTGGTGACGGCGCTGGATGGAGCAATCGCGCTCGTTCAGGTACAGGCAGTTGCCATGGCTGTCGGCGAACACCTGGATTTCCACGTGGCGCGGCTTGAGGACGTACTTCTCCACCAACATGCGCGAGTCGCCAAAGGCGGACTGGGCTTCACGCTGGGCGGAGGCCAGCGCTTCGGCCAGTTCGCTTTCACGCTCGACCACCTTCATGCCCTTACCGCCGCCACCCGCGGCGGCTTTCAGCAGCACCGGGTAGCCGATGCGTTCGGCGGCGGTGCGGAAGGTTTCCAGGTCCTGGGCTTCGCCGTGGTAGCCGGGCACCAGCGGTACGCCGGCGGCTTCCATCAGCGCTTTGGCGGCGGACTTGCTGCCCATGGCGTCGATGGCGGTGGCCGGCGGGCCAAGGAAGATCAGCCCGGCATCAGCGATGGCGCGGGCGAAACCGGCGTTCTCCGAGAGGAAACCGTAGCCGGGGTGGATGGCCTGTGCGCCGCTGGCCTTGGCGGCGGCGATCAGCTTGTCCACCAGCAGGTAGCTTTCCGCTGGCTTGGCGCCACCCAGGTCGACGGCGATATCGGCTTCGCGCACATGGCGGGCGTTGCGGTCGATGGCGCTGTGCACGGCGACGGTTCGGATACCCAGCGCCTTGGCAGTGCGCATGACGCGGCAGGCAATCTCACCGCGGTTGGCGATCAGCAGGGTGGTGATCATTGTTATTGCTCCTGCCAGGACGGTTTGCGTTTTTCCAGGAAGGCGCGCAGGCCCTCCTGACCTTCGGGGCTTACACGGATGCGGGCGATGGCGCTTTCGGTGTAGCGGCGCAGGTTGGGGCTGAGAACGCCACTACCGACTTCGCGCAGCAGATCCTTGGTGGCGCTCATGGCCTGCGGGCTGTTCTGCAGCAGATTGGCGGTCCAGGCCTCCAGCGCCTGATCCAGCTCCTCGGCCGGATAGCACTCGGCGAGCAGGCCGAGTTCGCGGGCACGTTCGCCGCTGAAGCGCTCGGCGGTCAGGGCATAGCGGCGCGCAGCGCGTTCACCGATGGCCTGGACCACGAAGGGGCTGATCACTGCCGGCGCAAGGCCGATACGCACTTCCGACAGGGAGAACTGCGCGTCCACCGCACCGATGGCCATATCGCAGCAACTGATCAGGCCCAGAGCGCCCCCAAAGGCGGCGCCTTGCACCACGGCCAGGGTGGGCACCTTGAGGTGGTAGAGGTTGTACATCAGCTCGGCCAGTTCGCGGGAATCGTCGAGGTTGGCGTTGTAGTCGAGCTGGGCGGATTCCTGCATCCAGGCCAGGTCCGCACCGGCGGAGAAATGCCGGCCACGGCCGCGCAGGATCAGGAAGCGCACCTTGCCCTGGTCCTTGATGGCGTCCAGGGCGAGGATCAGTTCGCGGATCATCCCGGCGTTGAAGGCGTTGTTCTTCTCCGGGCGGTTGAGCCAGAGGGTGGCGACGCCGTTGTCGGCGAAGTCCAGTTGCAGCGTGGTGAAGTCGGTCATCGTGCTCTCCTGTAGGAGCGAACTTGCTCGCGATCAGCGGTGGTTCCCGGGTTCGCCAGCAAGCTGGCTCCTACGACGGCTCCACCGCTCGCAAGCAGGAGTTACATGCGGAACACGCCGAAGGTGGTCCGCTCGATCGGGGCGTTGAGGCTGGCGGAGAGGGCCAGGCCGAGCACGTCGCGGGTCTGCGCCGGATCGATCACACCGTCGTCCCACAGCCGCGCGCTGGAGTAGTACGAATGCGCCTGGCGCTCGTACTGCTCGAGGATCGGCTGCTTGATGCGCGCTTCGTCCTCGGCGCTCAGGCTGTGGCCGGCACGTTCGCTCTGTTCGCGCTTGACCTGGGTGAGCACACCGGCGGCCTGCTCGGCGCCCATCACGCCGATGCGCGCGTTGGGCCACATCCACAGGAAGCGCGGGTCATAGGCGCGGCCGCACATGCCGTAGTTACCGGCGCCGAAGCTGCCGCCGATGATCACGGTGAACTTCGGCACCTTGGCGCAGGCCACTGCCGTCACCAGCTTGGCACCGTGCTTGGCGATGCCGCCTTCTTCGTACTTCTTGCCCACCATGAAGCCGGTGATGTTCTGCAGGAACAGCAGCGGGATGCCACGCTGGCAGGCCAGCTCGATGAAGTGCGCGCCTTTCTGCGCGGCCTCGGCGAAGAGAATGCCGTTGTTGGCGAGGATGGCGATGGGGTAGCCGTGCAGGTGAGCGAAGCCGCAGACCAGGGTGGTGCCGAACAGCGCCTTGAACTCATCGAACTCGGAATCGTCCACGAGGCGGGCGATGACTTCTCGTACGTCGAAGGGTTGCTTGGCGTCAGCCGGGATCACGCCGTACAGCTCGTCACTGGCGTAACGCGGGGCGAGCGGGGCGCGCAGGTTCACTTCGCCGGCCTTGCGCCAGTTGAGGTTGGCGATGCTGCGACGGGCGAGCGCCAGGGCGTGCTCGTCGCTCTCGGCGTAGTGGTCGGCCACGCCGGACACTTTGCAGTGCACGTCGGCGCCGCCCAGTTCCTCGGCGGTCACCACTTCACCGGTGGCGGCCTTCACCAGCGGCGGACCAGCCAGGAAGATGGTGGCCTGGTTGCGCACCATGATGGTTTCGTCGGACATCGCCGGCACGTAGGCGCCGCCGGCGGTGCAGGAGCCCATGACCACCGCGATCTGCGGAATGCCCATGGCGCTCATGTTGGCCTGGTTGAAGAAGATGCGGCCGAAGTGTTCGCGGTCGGGGAACACGTCTTCCTGGCGCGGCAGGTTGGCGCCGCCGGAGTCCACGAGGTAGATGCACGGCAGGCGGTTCTGCTGGGCGATGGTCTGGGCGCGCAGGTGTTTCTTCACGGTCAGCGGGTAGTAGGAGCCGCCTTTTACCGTGGCGTCGTTGGCCACGATCATGCATTCCACGCCTTCCACGCGGCCGATGCCGGCCACGACGCCTGCGGCGGGTACGTCTTCGCCATAGACCTCATGGGCGGCCAGCTGGCCGATCTCCAGGAAGGGCGAGCCCGCGTCCAGCAGGCGGTTGATGCGCTCGCGGGGCAGCAGTTTGCCGCGCGAGGTATGGCGTTCCTGGGCCTTGGCGCCGCCGCCTTCATGGATGCGGCCGAGCAGGGTGTGCAGGGCACCGACCTGTTCGAGCATCGCCGCGCTGTTGCGGGCGAACTCCGGGGAACGGGTATTGATCTGGGTGTGCAGGATGGCCATCTGGCGCGCTCCGTCGAGTGTCTGTGCCGGCGCTTTCCTGTAGGAGCCAGCTTGCTGGCGAAGCCTTGTTCTCCTACAGGAGTGCGGTGTGGCGATCAGCGGGTTTCGTTGAACAGCTCGCGGCCGATCAGCATGCGGCGGATTTCGCTGGTGCCGGCGCCGATCTCGTAGAGCTTGGCGTCGCGCAGCAGGCGGCCAGCCGGGTACTCGTTGGTATAGCCATTGCCACCGAGCAGCTGGATGGTGTCCAGGGCCATCTTGGTGGCCATCTCTGCGGTGTAGAGGATCACCGCGGCTGCGTCCTTGCGCGATTCCTCGCCGCGGTCGCAGGCCTTGGCCACGTTGTACAGGTAGGACTTGGAGGCGTTCATGCCGGCGTACATGTCGGCCAGCTTGCCCTGCACCAGCTGGAACTCGCCGATGGACTGCTTGAACTGTTGGCGCTCGTGCACGTAGGGCAGCACCACATCCATGCAGGCGGTCATGATCCCGGTCGGGCCGCCCGAGAGCACGGTACGCTCGTAGTCCAGGCCGCTCATCAGCACTGCCACGCCACGGCCTTCCGCGCCGAGGATGTTTTCCTCCGGCACCTCAACGTCTTCGAACACCAGCTCACAGGTGTTGGAGCCGCGCATGCCCAGCTTGTCCAGCTTCTGGTGGCGGGAGAAGCCCTTGAAGTCGCGCTCGACGATGAAAGCGGTCATACCGCGAGAACCAGCGTTGACGTCGGTCTTGGCGTAGATCACGTAGGTGCTGGCGTCCGGGCCGTTGGTGATCCACATCTTGTTGCCGTTGAGCACATAGCGGTCGCCTTTCTTTTCGGCGCGCAGCTTCATCGACACTACGTCCGAGCCGGCGTTGGGTTCGCTCATGGCCAGCGCGCCGACGTGTTCGCCGGAGCACAGCTTGGGCAGATACTTGAGTTTCTGCTCGTGAGTGCCGTTCTTGCGGATCTGGTTGAGGCAGAGGTTGGAGTGGGCACCGTAGGACAGGCCGACCGAGGCGGACGCGCGGCTGATCTCTTCCATGGCTACAACGTGAGCCAGGTAGCCCATGTTGGTGCCGCCGTACTCCTCTTCCACGGTCATGCCCAGCAGGCCCATGTCGCCGAACTTGCGCCACATGTCCATGGGGAACTCGTTATCGCGGTCGATCTGAGCGGCACGCGGGGCCAACTCGGCTTGAGCGAACTGATAGACGGAGTCGCGCAGCATGTCGATGGTCTCGCCGAGACCGAAGTTGAGAGTGGGATAGCTCATCGTTACACCTGTGCTTGTCATTGTCGGTGAGTGGGGGAGGGGTCAGGCGTTGACGCCCTGTTTGCGTTCGGTTTCAGCCATGGCCGCCAGGCAGCGTTCCTCGGCCGTATCCAGTTCCAGCTGCATCTGCTGGATATCCAGCAGTTGCTGTTCAAGTTGCGCGCGGCGCGCGGCGATCTTGTCCATGAAGGTTTGCAGCTGCTTGCGGTTGCCGCTGCTGGGGTCGTAGAGGTCGATCAGCTCCTTGCATTCGGCAAGGGAGAAACCGATGCGCTTGCCGCGCAGGATGAGCTTCAGCGCCACCAGGTCCTTCGGGCTGTAGATGCGTTCCTGGCCTCGGCGCTCGGGGCTGAGCATGCCTTGCTCCTCATAGAAGCGGATGGCGCGGGTGGTGACGTCCAGTTCGCGGGCCAGGTCGGAGATGCTGTAAGTGGTGGGCATTGTCAGGGCTCGTGGTGTTTACCTTTACGTTAACGTAAACCTGTGCCAACCTGACTGTCAACTGCGCACCGCAATGGCAGACGACCGCCGGAATGGCTTGATACTTGCTCCTTGCAGGGGAGTGGCGCCGCTCTTTACGGACGCGGGCCGGGGGTGTAGACATTCAAGGCGTGCGACTGACCGCCGGACCATGCCGGGGCGCACGCTGGAGCGAGAGATGGCGCAAGACATTCGAATAAAAACCGCTGCCGATCCACTGCACGAGTCGCGGCAGGCTCGACTGAAACTGGCCAGCGAGGGTGAACTGCCCCAAGGCGTGCTGCGTGACGAAATCGACGCCTCCTGGCGGCGCAGCCTGGGCCATGGCCTCAATTGTCTGGAAGGCGATCAGGTGGGCCTGGAACAGGGCCACGACCTGCAATTGCTGCTGGACAGCAACCGCCTGCTGATCGACGCCGCCACCCCGGAGCTGGAATACCTGGTCAGCCAACAGGGCAAGGGTGGGCTGATCATCCTCGGCGACGCCCAGGCCAACGTCCTGGCCATCGAGGGCCAGACCGAATTCCTCAAGACTTTCGGCCTGCGTGACCTCAAGCCCGGCAGCTGCTGGAGCGAATCCTTGCGCGGCACCAACGCCATCGGCACCGCGGTGGTCGAAGGGCGCCCGACGCTGATCAACTGCGGCGAGCATTACCTCGATCGACTCAGCCCGTTTTCCTGTACCTCGGTACCCCTGCGCGATCCCCAGGGGCGTGTGGTGGGTGTGCTCGACCTGACCCGTGAAGGTGTCATGGCGCAGCCCCAGGACAACCTCTCCACCCTGATGCTGGCGGCGGGCAACATCGAGAGCCGGATGTTCGGCCTCTGCTACCCCGACCATCTGGTGCTGGCCTTCCACAACCGTCCGCAGTACCTCGGCAGCGCCTGGCACGGCCTGTTGGCGCTGAGCCTCGACGGCGAAGTGCTGGCTGCCAACGAACGTGCCTGCGACCTCTTGCAAGTACGCCGTGAATCCCTGGTGGGGCGTCGTTCCAGTGACCTCATCGGCGAGCGCTCGCCGCAGTTCATCGCGCGCCTGCTGCAGGGTGGCGTGAGCAGCGTGCAGACCGCCAAGGGCGAGTTCTTCTTCCGTGCCTTGCAGGTGCCTCGCCACACCAACCTGAGTGGTCCTGCACCCACAGCCAAGGCGCCGTCCGCGCAGAAGGCCCAGATACTCGAAGAACTGGCTGGCCGCGACAGCCGCTTCGCCCGTGCCCTGCGTATGGCCCGCCAGGGGCTGGCCAACGAGCTGCCGGTGCTGCTACTGGGTGAAACCGGCACCGGCAAGGAAGTGGTCGCCCGCGCGCTGCACCAGTCTGGCCCGCGCGCCGACAAACCCTTCGTGGCGGTGAACTGCGCCGCCATCCCCGAGGGGCTGATCGAATCCGAGCTCTTTGGCTACCGTGAAGGCGCCTTCACCGGTTCGCGCCGTGGCGGCATGGTCGGCCGACTGATGCAGGCCCATGGCGGCACCCTGTTCCTCGATGAGATCGGCGACATGCCGCTGAGCCTGCAGGCGCGCCTTCTGCGTGTGCTGCAAGAGCGCAAGGTGGCGCCGCTCGGTGCCGGCGAAGAGCAGGACATCGACGTCGCGGTGATCTGCGCGACCCACCGCGACCTCAAGCGCCTGGTGCAGGAAAAACACTTCCGCGAAGACCTCTACTACCGCATCAACGGCGTCAGCCTGCGCCTGCCGGCCCTGCGCGAGCGCGACGACCTGGCGGGAATGATCAGCGGCGTGCTGCACAAGTTCGGCGCCACCAACGTCAGCCTCGACAAGGACCTCACCGAGCTGCTCGCCGGTTACGACTGGCCAGGCAATATTCGCCAGCTGGAAATGGTCCTGCGCTCGGCCCTGGCCATGCGCGAGGAGGGCGAGAAGGTCCTCGGCCTCGACCACCTCACCGACAGCCTGCTGGACGAACTGACCGCCAGTTGCCGCCAGCCCGGCAGCATCCGCGAGAACGAGCTGGAGCTGATCCGTGGCGCGCTGGACCGCCACCAGGGCAATGTCTCGGCCGCCGCCGATTCTCTCGGCATCAGCCGCGCGACCCTGTATCGCAAGTTGAAGCAGCTGCGCGGATGACATTTCCTGTAGGAGCGAATTCATTCGCGAAGGACCGCGCAGCGGTCCATGGCATCAGCCGCGAACCTGTCACCCGAATCGCGAATGAATTCGCTCCCACTACAGCCAACCGACATTCCGGCATTCCATGACCCGCCTCTTCCTCAAACTGGTGGAAACCAGCGACCCTGACCTGTTGCGCCGTGCCCTGGCCTGGCTCTATGGCTTCGTGCGCCCGCAATTGCGCGCCATCCTGGTGTTGCTGGGCCTGTCCCTGGCCGCATCCCTGCTGGTGCTGGCCCAGCCCTGGCTGACCAAGACCCTGATCGACGACGGCTTGTTGGCCAAGGACTTCGGCATGCTGGTGCAGGTGGCCGTGGCGATGATCGCCGTCGGCATCCTCGGCACGGTGCTGTCCGGCATCAACCGCTACCTGCACACGCGGCTTTCCGGACGCATCCTTTTTGCCCTGCGAGATGACCTTTATCGCCACCTCCAGCAGCTTTCGCCCGCCTTCTATGGGCGCAAGCGCATCGGCGACATCCTTTCCCGACTGGATGGCGATGTAGCGGAGATCCAGCGTTTCGCCGTGGATTCACTGTTCTCCGCCGTCTCCAGCGTCATTGGCCTGATCGGCGCAGTGGCGCTCATGTTGCTGCTGTCCTGGCAGCTGTCGTTGCTGCTGGCGCTGTTGATCCCCATCGAAGTGCTCTGGCTGCGCTGGATGCGGCGCAAGGTGGAACGGGAAGTGCGCAGCCTGCGCGAGCGCTCGGCAGACGTGTCCTCCTTCCTGGTGGAAACCCTGCCGGCGATGAAGTTCATCCAGGCCGCGGGCCAGCAAAAGCGCGAATCCGGTCGTCTGGAAGGTCTGGGCCAGGGCTATATGAGCCAGTTGCTGCGGGTGCAGGTCACTGAGTTCTTCACTCACGCCGTGCCCGGCACGCTCACCTCGCTGTCCCGCGCCTGCGCATTCCTTATAGGCGGCTACTGGGTGATCCAGGGCACCTGGCAACTGGGCGCGCTGATCGCCTTTTCCACCTATCTCGGCATGGCCGTCGGGCCGGTGCAGAGCTTGCTGGGGCTGTATGTCGCCCTGCAGCGCATGACCGTCAGCCTTGGTCGGGTGATGGAACTGCAACAGGAACCTGTGCCGGTACGCCAGCCCAAAGCACCGAAACCCATGCCGGAGGGTAGGGGGGAGCTGCGCCTGGAGGGCGTGCACTTCGCCCATGAACAGCGTGCAGGTAACGTGCTGAACGGCTTGGACGCGGTGATCCCCGCGGGGCTCAAGGTGGCCGTGAGCGGCGCTTCCGGCGTCGGCAAGTCGACCCTCATCGACCTGCTGCAACGCTTCTACGACCCGGACCAGGGGCGCGTCCTGCTGGATGGCGCCGACTTGCGCGAGCTTGACCTCTTCGCCCTGCGCCGGCGCATTGCCGTCGTCAGCCAGGACATCGTCCTGTTTCGTGGCACGCTGGCCGAGAACCTTTCCTACAGTGCCCCGGACGCCAGCCGCGAAGCCCTGGAACAGGTGGCGCGGCTGGCTCGCCTCGATAGCCTGATCGAGTCCCTGCCATTGGGCCTGGACAGTCCGCTGGGCGAGCGCGGCCAGCAGCTCTCCGGCGGCCAGAAACAGCGCATCGCCATCGCCCGCGCGTTGCTGCAGGACCCGCTGATCCTGGTGCTGGACGAAGCGACCTCGGCGGTGGACGAAGCCACCGAGCGTGAGGTGATCGCCGCCATCGACCAGCTCTTTGCCGGACGCACGCGCATCCTCATCAGCCACCGGCCTTCCACCCTGGCTCAGGCCGATATCGCCTTTCGTATGGAGCACGGCCAACTGCACGGCCTGGAACCCGAGCAGGTGACTCATGGCCATTGAACTCGCCATCGGCATCATCGACAGCGGCTTTGCGCTGGAACAGGGCGGGCTCGTCGCTCAGTCGCGCCGTTTCTGGCTGGAAGGCGGGGAATTGAAGGAAGGCGACACCCAGCCCGACGCCCTTGGCCACGGCAGCGTGGTGCTGGACACCCTGACGAGCCAGTGCGGCCCGGTCCGCCTCTGTGTCGCCCAGGTCTTCGCTGAGCGCTGGCAGACCAGCCCCTTGCAGATTGCCGCCGCCTTGCATTGGCTGATCGACCAGGACGTCGCGCTGGTGAACATGAGCCTTGGTCTGCGCAACGACCGCCCGGTGCTGCGCGAAGCCTGTGTGCTCGCCCATGCCGCCGGCATCCTGCTCTGCGCCTCAAGCCCCGCCCAGGGCGATCCGGTGTACCCGGCCGCTTATCCGGGCGTGATCCGCGTGACCGGTGACGCCCGCTGCGCGCCGGGGCAATGGTCCTGGCTGAACAGCCCCCAGGCCGACTTCGGTGCTCATGTGGCGGCGGCCAACGGCTTGGCCGGCTCCAGTGTCGGCTGCGCGGCACTGAGCGGAGTCATCGCCGGCTACCTGCAAGCCCGTCCTGGCGCCAGTCGTGAGTCGCTACTGGAGTGGCTGCGCGAAGGCGCCACCTACGAAGGGCCGGAGCGTCGTGGTCATGTCTGAAATCGTCGTGCTCGGCGCGGGCCCTGCCGGCGCAGCGGTCGCATTGGGGTTGAAGCGACTCGGCTATGGCGTGCGTGTGATCAGTGAATGGCGGCGCTTTGCAGCAGTTGAAGGCGTCTCCCAGCGCGTGCTGGACGGCCTGCGTCAGGCTGGCCTGCAACAGGCACTCGCCTGTGCTGCGGCCCCTTCGCCCCGTCGGGTGCTGTGGAATGGCGACGGCCAATCCATCAACCAGGAATCCCTGCTGGATCGCCCTCGCTTCGATGCGGCCATCCGCGAAGACCTGCGCGAGGCCGGTATCGAAGTACTGGAAGCTCGCGTGTTGAAAGTGGAAAGCACCGATGACGGTCACCTGATCCAGATCGAAGCGGGCGTACCACTGCGCGCCGACTTCCTCGTTGAAGCCCGTGGTCGCCAGGCGCCCCTGGCCGGGGGGCGTCTGCGCGGGCCGGAAACCCTGAGCCTGCTGAACCAGTGGCAGGAATCACCCGGTCGCCCGGGTTCGGCGGTGGAAAGCCTGCGCGATGGCTGGGCCTGGATGGCGCGCCTGGAGGATGGGCGCTGCTACTGGCAGATCACCCTGGACGCCCGTGACCTGCCGCCCAAGGACCAACTACCCGATTACTGCGCTCAGCGTCGTGCCGAATCGGCACTGGTGCGCGAGCTGTTTGGCGAAAGTGCGTTGCACCCCGCCAGCCTGCACGCCCGCAGCAGCACCGCCATTCTCTTTCATGAAGCCAGCGGCGCGAACTGGCTGAGGGTTGGGGACGCCGCCATGGCAGTGGACCCGCTCTCCGGCAACGGCATCTTCCAGTCTCTGTCTTCCGCCCTGCAGGCGCCGGCGGTGATCAATACCATGCTGCAACGCCCGGAGCGCACCGACCTTGCCCGGCGGTTCCACCAGCGCCGGGTGGAACACCTCTTCCTGCGTTTCGCCCGCACCGGTCGGGACTTCTACGCCCTGGAACAGCGCTGGCCCGACCAGCCCTTCTGGCGCGACCGCCGCATCTGGCCGGATGCCGAACCCATGCATGCAGCAGCCGATTTCAGTCAGGTGAGGGTAGCGCGCGCCCCGGTGATCCACGGCGATCTGATCGACGAAGCCGAAGTAGTGGTCACCGCCGACCAGCCCCTGGGCATCTGGTACCTGCAAGGTGTCGAACTCGCGCCCATCATCAATGCCCTCCGGCGAGGGGACCTGGATCGCGCACTGGCCACCTTGCCCGAATCCCAACGGCGGATGGTGCAAGGCTGGTTGCTGGCGCAGGGCTATCGGCCCTGAAGTCCCGGCAGTACAGCCTGTACGATGGATGGCACTCTTTCCGTCCACCTGATCCCCAGCCAGCCTGCAAACGCCATTATTTTGCTTTCACGGTTCTACGCAAAAAGACCTATCAGGCATTAGCGCTGTCGCATTTGGATCGGCGGGCATCGTCCTCGCGCAAGTCGCCTTTCACCTGTCGCGCGACCATCGCGGGGCAGTGATCATTGCCCGCCACGGCAGGTTCAAAACCTTACAAGAAGAAAGGCATTCAAAGCTTGAGGAGGCCCATGCACAAGACACCTGGATCACCCGTCGACAAGGTCGTTTTCTGGGGGGCTGCGGCGATTTCAGCCTCGTTGGTCACCTGGGGGGCGCTCGCGCCCACGGCCATGGCGACGGCGTCGCAGGCGCTGCTGAACACCATCATCGACTGGTTCGGCTGGAGCTTCGTCCTCTCCACGGCGTTCTTCCTGGGTTTCGCGCTGTTCCTGGCTTTCAGCCGCTTCGGCCGAATCAGACTGGGCAAGGACGACGAACAGCCCGAGTTCAGCACGTCGTCGTGGATCGCGATGATGTTCAGCGTCGGCATGGGGATCGGCCTCATGTTCTGGGGCGTGGCCGAGCCGATCACACACTTTTCGACGCTGCCCAACGACCTGGCGCAGCCGCACTCCAGGGAAGCGGCCAAGGTCGCAATGGGTTACGCCTACTTCCATTGGGCGTTCCATCCCTGGGCGATCTACGCCATCGTCGGCCTGGTGATGGCTTACTTCTCGTTCCGCAAGGGACTGCCGAACCTGATCTCCAGCGCCTTTACGCCTTTGATCGGCGAGGCAGGTGTGCGCGGGCCATTGGGCAAGTCGATCGACGTGCTGGCGGTTCTGGCCACTCTTTTCGGCACTGCCACCTCGCTCGGCCTGGGCGCGCAGCAGATCAACAGCGGCCTGAACTACCTCTGGCACACCGGCGAATCGAACAGCATTGCATTGGCGATCATTGCGGTGATGACGGTGCTCTTCATCCTTTCCGCAGTGTCCGGCGTGGGCAAGGGGGTGCAGTTCCTGAGCAACGTCAACATGGTGGTCGCGGTGTTGTTGTTGCTGTTCCTGGCGGCGGTTGGCCCCAGCGTATTCATCATGAACACCCTGGTCGCATCGATAGGCGAATACCTCCGCGAACTGGTGCCGATGTCGTTCCGTACCGCGGCTTTCAGCGATGGCAAGTGGCTCGCTGGCTGGACCATCTTCTACTGGGCCTGGTGGATCTCCTGGGCTCCCTTCGTCGGTACCTTCATTGCGCGAATTTCGCGAGGCCGCACCATTCGCGAGTTCGTCATCGGCGTCATCTTCATTCCCAGCGGCGTCACCATGGTCTGGTTCGCGATCATGGGCGGCGCGGCCCTCTACTCGGAGCTGGCAGGCGCGGGTGGCATTGCCGCAGCGGTGAATGACCAGGGACCGGCAGTGGCGCTCTTCACGTTGCTGTCCCAGTATCCCGCTGCCACGCTGACTTCGTTTGCGGCCATTGTGCTGGTCGGCGTGTTCTTCATCTCGGGAGCCGACGCGGGTTCCATTGTCATGGGCATGCTGTGTGCCCGCGGCAGCCTGCAGCCGCCAGGCTGGCTGGTGGTGCTATGGGGCACGCTGGCCAGTGCGGCGGCCTCGGTGCTGCTGGTGATGGGCGGCCTGGTAGCGTTGCAGACCGCCGCCATCATTTTCGCCGCGCCATTCCTGGCGGTGATGGTGGGCTTGTGCGTGTCGCTGTGGAAGGCACTGCTGAGCGAGCGGCAGGTCGGCGTGGCGCATGACCCGCTTGCCGCGCTCCGCGACCGAGCGCCAGCCGCTTTGGATTGAAGATGAAGCCCCAAGCGCCGCGCAAGTTTCACCCCCACGCGCGCGGCCAACCCCCCTCTCCCTCGGGGAGAGGGCTGGGGTGAGGGAATTTGATCTCAGCCCGGACTGGACAGGTCTCCCCTGTAGGGGTGAACTCATTCGCCAAGGGCAAGGCAGTTGCCCCTCGGCAACAACCCTCTGACCTCCATCGCCAGCCACCGGATGCTCACTGCCACGCTGCAAGGCTATCGCCGGGCCCGTCCGCGTTGCGCCGGAAGAAGTCGCGCAGGTGCTCGACGAAGAAGGACACCTTTGCCGACAGGTTGAGGCGTTCGAGATAGACCGCGTAGATGTCTGCAGGCGGTGTTTCATAGTCCCCCAACACTTCCACCAGGCGGCCGGCGCGCAGGTGACTGGCGAGGTTCCACTCGGCGCGCATGAGAATGCCGTGACCATCCAGCGCCCAGTTCAGCGCCACCTCGCCATCGTTGGTGCTGAGGCCGCCGCGTACCTTTATCGACTCCGTCTGCTTGCCCAAGCTCAGGCGCCAGATGCCGAAGGCCGCATCGTTCTGACGTAGCACGATGCAGTTGTGCTGCACCAGGTCCTTGGGTGTTTCGGGACGACCGAAGGCCTCGAGGTAGGCCGGTGCAGCACACAACCTGCGGCGGTTCGCGGCGATCTTGCGGGCGATCAGCCGGGAGTCGGGCAACTCACCGAAGCGGATGGCGACGTCGATGGCATCGTCCGGCAGGTTGATCGGCCGGTCGGTCAGGTGCAGCTGTACCTCGACTTCCGGATAGCGCCTGACGAACGAAGAGATCGCCGGGCCGACATGGGTGCGGCCGAAGCCCAGCGGCGCATTGACGCGCAGCAGCCCCTTGGGCTCGGCCCGGCTGCTCGACACCTGACTCTCCATTTCCTCGATCTCGCCAAGGATCCGTTGCGCGTTGATCAGATAGAGCTCGCCCTCGGCGGTGAGGCTGATGCTGCGCGTGGTGCGATTGAGCAGGCGCACGCCAAGGCGCTGCTCGAGTTGCGCAAGCCGCTTGGAAACCGCCGGCGGCGTCAGATTGAGCTCCCGCGCAGTGGCTGCAAGGCTGCCCGCCCTGACCAGTTGGGTGAAGAAGGCCAGCTCCGATACCTGATTCATAATTAACCTGAAGGAAACAATGAAATAACTTTCATTGTATTACGCGACTTCAGGAAAACCATTAACTTTGCTTTCGTGAATTACCCACATGAAATCTGGGTCATTTGCCAGCCACAGCCTGATGCGGCCGCCCGGGCGCCAACTACATCCGACTCACAACAATAATTCGGAGAAAACCATGGCCAAGCGATACCTAGGAAAGCTCTATGTCCAGGTTCTGATCGGCGTGACCATCGGCATCTTGCTCGGTGCGATCTGGCCCCAGTTCGGTGCCGATCTGAAGCCTATCGGCGATGCCTTCATCAAGCTGATCAAGATGGTCTTCGCGCCAATCATCTTCGCCACGGTGGTGCTCGGCATCGCCAAGATGGAGAACATGAAGGAGCTCGGCCGGGTCGGCATGCGCTCGCTGATCTACTTCGAAGTCCTCTCGACCTTCGCCCTGGTGCTGGGCCTGGTGGTAGTCAACTTCGTGCAGCCCGGCCAGGGCATGAACGTCGACCCGGCCACCCTCGACATCAAGAGCATCTCTACCTACACAGCCACCGCGGCGAGTAGCTCCGGCAGCTTCACCGACTTCCTGCTGCACATCATTCCCGCCAGCGTCACCGACGCATTCGCCAAGAACGAAATCCTGCAGATCCTGCTGTTCTCGACCCTGTTCGGCATCGCCCTGGCTCACCTGGGACCGCGCGGCAAGCCAGTGGTGGATGTACTGGAAGCCTTCTCCCACGGCATGTTCTACATCGTCGGCATGGTCATGCGCGTTGCACCGCTGGCTGCCTGCGGCGCGATGGCCTTCACCGTCGGCAAGTATGGTCTTGGCTCGATCGTTTCGCTCGGCAAGCTGATGGCGACCATGTACCTGACCTGCTTCCTGTTCGTGGTCTTCGTCCTCGGCTTCATCGCCCGCTTGTCCGGCTTCAGCCTCTGGAAGTTCCTCAAGTACCTCAAGGAAGAACTGTTCACCGTGCTGGGCACCAGTTCCTCGGAATCGGTCGTGCCACAACTGATGAACAAGTTGGAGAGCGTCGGCGTCTCCAAGCCGGTGGTGGGGCTGGTGATTCCCTCCGGGCTGACCTTCAACCCCGACGGCCAGTGCATCTACTACACCATGGCGGCCATCTTCATTGCCCAGGCCACCAACACACCGTTGACCCTGACCGACCAGTTGATCGTGCTCGGCGTGCTGCTGCTCACCTCGAAAGGCTCGGCGGGCGTCACTGGCTCCGGCTTCATCACCCTGGCCGCCACCCTGGCCTCGATGGACAACATCCCGGTCGCCGGCATGGTGCTGCTGCTCGGTGTCGACCGCTTCATGTCCGAGGCGCGCGCCATCACCAACACCATCGGAAATGCGGTTGGAACCATGGCCATCGCCAAGTGGGTCGGTGCCCTCGACAAATCCCGAATGGATCAGGTGCTGAGCGGCAGCGAACTGCCGGAACAGAGCCAGGCGCAGCAATCATCGCTGCCGAGCCACGCCGTAAAGCCGGCCACGACCGCCAGCGGCGCCTGACTCAGCGGACCCGCCAACAGAACACCCAAAGACCCGCCTTGTGATGCAGTGAGGAATAAGAAGATGGATAACGAATCAGCCGTTCAATCGCTTACCGACGTGATGGCAAAGTTCACCGCCTATATCGGCAAGCGCCTGCCGAAGGACGTCAAGGAAAAGACCGCAAAATTGCGCGCCGCGGAGACCAATTCCCTGGCCATCGAGATCTACGATTCGATGGCCGAGAACCAGGACTACGCGGACAAGCTCGACCGCCCGAGCTGCCAGGATACTGGTGTCATCCAGTACTTCATTGCCGCCGGCGCCCGGTTCCCGCTGTTGGGTGAACTCGAAAACATCCTGCAGAACGCGACCCTGGAAGCCACCAAGAAGGGACCGCTGCGGCACAACGCCGTGGAGACCTTCGACGAGAAGAACACCGGCACCAACACCGGTTCGAAGATCCCGTGGCTGGACTGGGAAATCATCCCCGACGCCGACTATGCGCTGATCGACGTCTACATGGCCGGCGGCGGCTGCACCTTGCCGGGTTCGGCCAAGGTGCTGATGCCCGGACAGGGCTACGAAGGGGTGACCGAGTTCGTCTTCGACGTGATCACCTCGCGCGGCGTGAACGCCTGCCCGCCGCTACTGGTCGGCGTCGGCGTGTCCACTTCGGTGGAAACCGCGGCGCGCCTGTCCAAGCGGGCCATCCTGCGTCCGGTGGACTCCTCCCACCCGAACGCGAACGCCGCGATGATGGAAAGGCTCCTCGAGGAGGGCCTCAACGAGATCGGCATTGGTCCGCAGGGGTTGACCGGCAACAGCAGCGTAATGGGCGTCAACATCGAATCCTCGGCGCGTCACCCGTCGACCATTGGCGTGGCCGTCTCCACCGGTTGCTGGGCGCACCGTCGCGGCAAGATCCGCATCAATGCCGACCTGTCCTACGACATCCTCTCCCACGAAGGAGTAGTACTGTGAAAAAAGTCCTCTCGACCCCGATCAAGGATGAAGACCTCGCGGCCCTCAACGTCGGCGACGTGGTCTACCTGACCGGCCAACTGGTGACCTGCCGCGACGTGGCGCACCGCCGACTGATCGAGCTCAAGCGCGAACTGCCGGTCGACTTGCGCGGCGGGGCGATCTTCCACGCCGGTCCCATCGTCCGCAAGAAGGACGACGGCAGTTTCGAAATGGTGTCCATCGGACCGACCACCAGCATGCGCATGGAGAAGTTCGAACGTCAGTTCATCGAGGAAACCGGCGTCAAGCTGATCATCGGCAAGGGCGGCATGGGCCCGGAAACCACCGCCGGCTGCCTGGAGAACAAGGCTGTGCATGCGGTATTCCCCGGCGGTTGCGCGGTTCTTGCCGCGACCAAGGTGGAGGAGATCGAACGCGCGGAGTGGCAGGACCTGGGCATGCCGGAAACCCTCTGGGTGAACCGGGTTCGCGAGTTCGGCCCGCTGATCATCTCCATCGATACCAAGGGCAACAACCTGTTCGAGCAGAACAAGGCGCGCTTCAACGAGCGCAAGGGCGCTGTCATCGAGAAGATCAACAGCCAGGTGCGCTTCATCAAGTGACCTGGCCAGCGATCACGGCAGGGAAGCCGTGATCGCCCCCTTGCGGTGCAAGACGTGCTCCTTGCTCCCGTCTCCCGGACATGCCTCCTGGCGGGTTTCCGCCATCTTCTGTTCGGGTAGTGGCGTTCTTTCCCCACTCCATCGCCGGGAATTCCCACCAGGTTCCCGAAATAGACGCACCACGAGCGTCGGGTACAGGTCTTGCAATCATGAACGGCAAAGACCAGACAACGACTCAAGGGATAAGACCATGCAGAAAGCCTGTCACCATGAGCTGCGCAACGCCTTCCGTGCCCTGCTTGCCAGTCCAGCCTGTTACCACACCGCATCGGTGTTCGATCCCTTGTCGGCACGCATCGCCGCGGACCTCGGTTTCGAGGTCGGCATCCTTGGCGGTTCGGTCGCATCCCTGCAGGTGCTCGCCGCACCGGACATCGCCCTGATCACCCTCAGTGAGTTCGCCGAGCAGGCCACTCGCATCGGCAGGGTGGCCCGCCTGCCAGTTATCGCCGACGCCGACCACGGCTATGGCAACGCGCTCAACGCGATGCGTACGGTGATTGAACTGGAGCGCGCCGGCGTCGCCGCGCTGACCCTCGAAGACACCCTGTTGCCGGCACAATTCGGCCGCAAGTCCTATGACCTGATCAGCGTCGAAGAGGGAATCGGCAAGCTGCGCGCAGCCCAGGAAGTCCGCGACGACCGCGCGCTGGCGATCATCGCCCGCACTCACGCCGGCGTGCAGCCGTTGGCCGACGTCATCCACCGCACCCGCGCTTACCAGGGCGCCGGCGCCGATGGCATTTGCCTGGTCGGTGTGAAGGACTTCGCTCATCTCGAGGCCATCGCCGAAGACCTGCGCGTGCCGCTGATGCTGGTCACCTACGGCAACCCGGAACTGCGCGACGACAGCCGACTGGCCGAGCTGGGTGTGCGCATCGTGGTGGACGGTCACGGTGCCTACTTCGCAGCGGTCAAAGCCACCTACGACAGCCTGCGCGAACAGCGTGGCATCCCAATCGGCAACGGCCTCAATGCCTCGGAATTGGTAACCCGGTACACCTGCCCCGACGACTACATCGCCTGGGCGCGGGAGTGCATGAACGTCAAGGAATGATGCTGCAGCCTGACTGGCGATTAACATCGCCTCCACAGGCAATCTCGGCTCAGATCCGCAGGATGGGTTGAGGTACGAAACCCATGCGGACCATGGTTGATGGTTTCTCACGTCCAACCCCGCCGCGCAGGGCCACGGATGCAGCGGCTGCATTCACGGCGATACCTCCTCATGCGTGTCCTCGTAACGAATTCAGAACCGCGTACAGCTTCTCCCGCACGGCTTCTGTGAACTGACTCGGTGGCCTAACGGCATTGGCTGGCAATGACTCTTCGCAAAAAATCGCAAATTCCTCCGCGATCTGTTCGCACAAGTTGCGCAGCTTTTCGGGCGTATCCCAGAGCGTTGGGTCTACGGCCGGCAGCACTATCATCTTGTGGCTGGCGAGGCTCTCGAACTGGAGGTTGATCGCCCCATCCTCCTGCCGTGTCACGATGCAGTGAAATCCCGGCATCAATTCTTCGAAAAGCACTTCAATGCCCCGATTTTCGCTGGTGATGTTCATCGTGGGTTCTCCTCGACCCGGAAGGTGATCAGCGATCGCCGAGAGGGCAGGTCAGCAGTCGGGTGAACTGAACACCGGGCACCCATATTCATCGATGTGCAGCAGCTTGCTGAGCGCATCCTGGGCAGCCAGTGCCCCATCGGATCTGCGCTTGAAGTGAGTGCGGTAATATACCTGGTGGAGTTGGGGTTCGATATCGGGGTGATGCAGCTTGATGGCGATGAATGCCGGGACGTGATCACCGTTGAGGCGGGTTTCGGTCCAGGCAGCATGCCCGGGGAAGTCTCGTCGGTTCATGGCGGCCTCCTGCTGGGGTGCAACTCAGATATTGCGGATGTCAAATATGAACCAGCAACCAGAATCCGGGATGAGGTATCGATGAATGGCGTGCCCTGGTACTCAGGCAGACGAACGGTCCGAAATTTACGGGAACGGCTGTCCATTACTACGTTGTCTAAGTATCCGTTTTGTCAGGCCGCTGGATAACACCGGAGGCACCATGAAGCGCCTGCTTCAACAACGACTTCAAGATCAAGTGGATTCAGTCCTTCCCGGCTTCGAGGTCCTGTGCGAGTTCGGCCTGGGCCAGGTCATCGAGATCCGCCTGCGGCGAATCAAGTCGCACGAGTCGATACGCATAACGGGCGTACAGCTGGCCGACCTCCGTGGACCGGGCGCGCTTGATAGGACGGTCGAGCAGCTCCTGTTCGAGATTCAGGCAATTGTCGGCAATCTGCCTGCCCAGGACCCTGTAAGGACGGGGTAACGTGAAGCCCGGCGAGCAGGCCCTCATCGGCTCGTGACGACCTCCGCCTGATTTCAGAGGAGACGCAGCATGGACCGATTCACCGGCGGCTGCCTCTGCGGCAACGTCCGAATCGTGGCGTCGGGGCGCCCGTACCGGGTTGGCCTTTGTCACTGCCTCGACTGCCGCAAGCATCACGGGGCTCTTTTCAACGCCTGCGCGGTGTTTCCTCAGTATGCCGTGACGATCGAGGGCGAAACTCAAGACTACGCTGGTCGATTTTTCTGTCCCCGCTGCGGCTCGTCCGTTTTCGCCCGTACCGCAGACGAAATCGAAGTGAACCTCGGCGCCCTGGATGCTCCAGACCAACTGATGCCGACCTACGAAAGCTGGGTTGTGCGTCGCGAGTCCTGGTTGCCGCCGTTCCCGCTCGCAAGGCGCTACGAGCATGATCGTGATTCGACGGGGCGCCTTGAGGAGTAGGCAGGAACGTTGCGTTCGAGCAGACGAGTCAGCCGATGGCCTTGGCCATTTCAGTGGTGGCGGCCCAGCCCAGCTCTTCATAGACCGGCTTGCCTGCATCGGTCGCGTGCAGCACGGCGAAGCTCAATCCGCGCTGGGCGAACTCCGCTTCCGCCAACTTCATCAGGGACGAAGCCAGGCCGCGGCGCCGATAGGCAGGTTCGACGAACACATTCAGCACATAGCCGCGCTGGTCCAGGTTCGGATGGGCCGGGTGGGGTGGCCAGTCGATGCTCATGAGGCCTATCGCCGCCACGGGCTGTCCACCGTCCATCAATGCAAAACCATAGTAACGGCCATCGACCAGGCGCTGATGTAACCAGGGGCGGAAGTGCTCGGTCATCACCCGCAACTCCGAAGGAACTCCGCCTGCCTCGAGGAACATGGTTTCGCGATGCCGGCAGATCATCGGAAGGTCATCCGGCTCCAGCCGACGCACCTTAAAACCTGAAAAGTCGATGTCATCGAGCATCTCTTTCATCGCCTGGAACCGTTCGGAGTGGTCGATGCTAAGGCGGTGACAAGGTGCGTGATAGGTGCAGATCCAAACGAAATTCGCCATACAGAAATTCGATTCAGCCGCGCGAAGGGACGCCCTCAACCGGCTTGCTGCTTGCCATGCAGATCCACTCGTTCCTGGCTTGCCGCAGATCCTCCAGCCCGTGCAGCAGATCGGTTGTGCTCAACAGCGACATGGCATCGCGCAGATGTTGCAGGCCGAGCGCCTGGCCGCTTTTGCAGGCTTGCCATTGCTGTTCGGCGGCCTGGCGAGGATCGTCGAATTGCGTACCGAGTTGGGCAATGCCATTTCGCAGCGTCAGTGGCTTCAGCTTTGACAAGAACCCTGGAAAGTCTGCGAGAAATTGCTCGATGAATCGGCGCAACTCCTCTGGTGGGGTAGAAGGCGACTGGAGCCCGAAGAGGATGCCGGGCCGTCCACCGACGCGTCGATAGCCTGACAGGACGCCATAGCCCAGTTGCAGCTCGGTGCGCATGCGCTGAAAGAAGGCGGGCTCGATCAGCTGCGCAAGTGCACGCCAGATGGCCTCGGTGAGCGTGTCCTCACCGGGTTGGGCACAGAACAGCAGGAGTGCGTGTTGCGGGTCGGCCGTTTCGAATCGAGTCCAGGGCAGTTCGGCGGGGTTTCGTCCATTCGAAGGCAGGGGACCGAATGCCCGGCCGGGTAGCGCACGGGTCTGAGCGACTACCTGAGCCTGGGTCCGGGCATCCAGCCCGAATGCGAGGCCATCCCAGTTGGCCGATCGCCAGAAGTCATCCCAGGCGGACTCCAGCGCTTCAGCGGAAAATGGCTCGCAATCCGCCTCTGCGCCCTGATCCAGGCGGTAGAACATTTGCTGGATGAGGATGCCGCTGGATTGCCTCGCGCGGGACGATACGGACGGCGGCGTCGGCATGACCTCGAGTTGTTCGAGTACCGCCTGCAGTGCTGATGGAATCACGCGAGCGATTCCAATGAATGCAATCTCCCAATCCGTTTGCAGATGGGTCAGGCGGATTTCCAGACCGGCTTGCCGCGCTTCATCAATCATAGCGGCCAGCTTCGTGCGCAACATGGCAAACAAACGGTGCTGCGTGGGTCTGGCCGAGGCTGCGCGCCAACGCAGGAAGAGGGCGCCCTGGCCACTGGGGCTGGGTGGTTCGGGGGCAAGTTGCAGACCCCCAGGGTGAGGTGGTTGGTCGGGTGCAACGTCAGGCCATCGCTCCTCGCCCAGGAAGCGGTTTGTGGGCGGGAGTTGCCAATGTTGGGGCGCGGGCGAGCTGGCCGCGCGTGGATGGCCGCCGCGCAGATGCACCAGCTGCGCAGGCTGCAGTTGGGCCAGCACGGCGGGGAGGGCGGCAAGCATTTTTCGGCCTGATCCGGGCCATTGCCGGTCGTTGCACAACCAGTGTCGGGCCAGTGCCAATGGCCGCATGGTTTCCAGCTGGCGCAGTTGCACGCGAGCGTACTCGTCATGCAAGGCGTCCTTGTCCTGCACGCCGGCAAAGAACTCCAGCCAGCTGAACAGCAGGGCGATGGCATCCGGCTGATCGGCAGATGGCGGGCACGCCAGTTGCAGGTCGAGTTGCAGGATGGCCTGCCGTTCTCCGACCTTGGACAGCTTGATGTTCAGCCGCTCTGCGATCCCTGCGTCGCGGAGATGGCCGAACCAGCTGCCAGGCCCCTCGTGGGCCAGCCAGAAGGCGATGAAGTCGAGGGTCAGTTCGGCGTCTCGCGGCAGGCTGTCGAGGACGAAGGCCAGGCTCAGCTCGGAATCGGAGGGCGCGGGCGCAAGGCCGTTCCGAAGGGGGAAGAGGGCGGGCGGAGACGCTCGTCTCAGCAGCGGGGCGCTGCCGAGCTGTGCTGCATGGCGCTGCGCCAGCCAGTGCAGTTCATGGAGCGGCTGCGGGCCCGCCAGCACCAGGGTCTTCTGGCCGGTTCGATAGAACTGGCGGTGGTGTTCGTGCAGTGCTGCCTGGAAGGCCGGCTGGCGAATCGGCAGGCTGTAGCGATTGCCGGCATGGAAGCGGGCGCAAGGATGGTTCCGCGGCAGACTGGCCGCCAGTGGCAGGGCGCTACGCCCGTCGGCGTGTGTCCAGGCGAGGAACTCGGCATGCAGCACCTCGCGCTCCCTTTCCTGGCTCTGCAGCGCTAACGATGGCGCGGCGATCATGTCGCATAGGCGCGCCAAGCCGCCGTCGAAGGCGCTGCGCGGCAGCTCGAAGAAAAAGTCGGTATGACGTTCGCGGGTGGTCGCGTTGACGTCGCCGCCCTGGGCCAGGACGAATGGAATCAGGCCCTGTCCCAAGGGGAAGCTGGCACTGCCGAGGAAGACCAGGTGTTCGAGGAAGTGCGCCAGGCCGGGAAAGGCCTGGGGAGCATCATGGCTGCCCGCATGTATCCGCAGGGCCGCAGCGGCCCTGCCTAGGCCAGGCTGATGGAGCAGGACCAGTTCCAGGCCATTGTCCAGGCGGGTGCGCAAGGGGCTGGGTCCGGGGGCGGCGAGTCGGCTGTTCATGATCTCAGCGGCTCGTCGCGATGAGCCGGGCATTCTTCTCGTTGCGATAGGTCAGTTGTTCCGGCGGCTTGGCGGCATGCTCCGCTTCTTCCCGGGCCGCCAGTATCTGGCCGTGGTGTGCCGACTTGGCGCAGACCGGGTCGGCGTTGCTGGCGTCGCCGGTGAGCAGGAAGGCCTGGCAGCGGCAACCGCCGAAGTCCTTTTCCTTCTCGTCGCAGGAGCGGCACGGCTCGGGCATCCAGTCGTAGCCACGGAAACGGTTGAAACCGAAGGACTCGTACCAGATATGCCGCAGCGAGTGCTCGCGCACATTCGGGAACTGCACCGGCAACTGGCGGGCGCTGTGGCACGGCAGCGCGGTGCCATCCGGGGTGATGTCGAGGAACAGGCTGCCCCAGCCGTTCATGCAGGCCTTGGGGCGTTCCTCGTAGTAGTCCGGGGTGACGAAGATCAGCTTGCACGGATGCTTCTCGGCGGCGAGCTTGTCCCGGTATTCGTTGGTGATGCGCTCGGCCCGTTCCAGCTGGGCGCGGGTCGGCAGCAACCCGGCGCGGTTCAGCTCGGCCCAGCCGTAGAACTGGCAGGTGGCGAGTTCGACGAAGTCCGCCTCCAGCTCCAGGCACAGTTCGATGATCCGCTCGATGCTGTCGATGTTGTGCCGGTGGGTGACGAAGTTCAGCACCATCGGGTAGCCCTGCGCCTTCACCGCGCGGGCCATCGCCAGCTTCTGCGTAAAGGCCTTGCGCGAGCCGGCCAAGAGGTTGTTCACCTCCTCGTCGGCGGCCTGGAAGCTGACCTGGATATGGTCCAGCCCGGCGTCCTTGAAGGCGGCAATGCGCGCCTCAGTGAGGCCGATGCCGGAGGTGATCAGGTTGGTGTAGTAGCCCAGCTCCCGCGCGGCGTGGATCAACTCTTCCAGGTCCTGGCGCACCAGCGGCTCGCC
>NZ_SSOF01000071.1:0-146565 GCF_029873115.1 Pseudomonas sp. BN606
CGACGGTCCGATCGCGGTAACCGAGGACACCCCGGCCACCGGCAATGTCCTGACCAACGACAGCGATATCGACAACGACACCCTGACAGTCACCCAGTTCGAGGTCGGGGGCAGTACCTACCTGGCTGGCCAGACTGCCACTCTTACCGGTGTCGGCACCTTGGTGATCAACGCCAACGGCAGCTTCACCTTCACCCCGGCACTGAACTACAACGGCCCGGTACCGACCGCGACCTATACCGTCACCGACGGTACCGCCACCGATACCGCCGAACTGAGCTTCGGCAACGTCATTCCGGTGAACGACGCCTCGGTCCTGACGCCCGACACCAACAGCGTGGCCGAAGACAACCCGGCCACCGGCAACGTGCTGGGTAACGACAGCGATGTGGACAACGTCCTGACTGTCGCCAGCTTCAGCGTCGCGGGCGTCACCGGCAGCTTCACTGCTGGCCAGTCCGCCATCATCGTCAACGTCGGTACCTTCACCCTTGGCAGCAACGGTGACTACATCTTCACCCCGGCGCAGAACTGGAACGGTTCGGTGCCGCAGCTTACCTACGTCACCAATACCGGCAGCAGCTCGACTCTGGATATCACCGTGACGCCGGTGGACGACGCGTCGGTCATGGTGCCCGACACCAACACCGTGGCCGAGGACAATCCGGCCACCGGCAACGTGCTGGGTAATGACAGCGATGTGGACAACACCCTCACTGTCGCCAGCTTCAGCGTCGCGGGCGTCACCGGCAGCTTCACCGCTGGCCAGTCCGCCACCATCGCCAACGTGGGCACCTTCACCCTTGGCAGCAACGGTGACTACACCTTCACCCCGGCGCAGAACTGGAACGGCTCGGTACCGCAGGTCACCTACGTCACCAATACCGGCAGCAGCTCCACGCTGGATATCACCGTGACTCCGGTAAACGACGCGCCAGAAACCAACGCCGTCACTGCGACCGGTAATGAAGACACCGTCATCGCCGTCAACCTCAGCGGTTCCGACGTCGACGGCACCGTCGCCAGCTTCAAGCTGACCTCGCTGCCGGCCAACGGCACCTTCTACAGCGATGCCGCTGCGACCATCCCGCTGACCATCGCCAGCGTCATCGCAGCCACCGGCAACGGTGCAACCATTTACTTCAAACCCAACGCACACTGGAACGGCACCAACACCTTCCAGTACACCGCTACCGACAACAACAGCCTGGAGGATGCTACTCCGGCAAATGGCACCATCACCGTCAATCCGGTGAACGATGCACCGGAAACCAGCATCACCAGCGCCACGGGCAATGAAGACACCGTCATCGCCGTCAACCTCAGCGGTTCGGACGTCGACGGCACCGTCGCCAGCTTCAAGCTGAACTCGCTGCCGGCCAACGGCACCTTCTACAGCGATGCCGCCGCCACCAACCCGCTGACCCTCGCCAGCGTCATCGCGGCCACCGGCAACGGTGCAACCATTTACTTCAAACCCAATGCTGACTGGAACGGCACCAACACCTTCCAGTACACCGCTACCGACAACAACAGCCTGACAGATGCCACTCCGGCTACCGGCACCATAACCGTCAACACGACGAACGATGCACCGGTATTCGGTACCACTAGCGGAACCGCAACCGTATCTGAAGAGGGGCTGTCCAGCGGCTTGCCGGACACTACTGGGTCACCGACTGACTCAACCAATGCACTGGTCGTGAACGGCACCTTCGCTATCAGCGACATCGACGGGCCAAGTTTGAATGTAACGCTGACGGCGCCAACCATTGCCCTGACCTCGAATGGGGTTCCCCTTGTGTGGTCCGGCAGTGGTACGTCTATGTTGAGTGCTACAGCTGGTGGCCAGACGATCATGACCATCAGTATCACCAGCTCGGGCGCCTATACCGTTACATTGCTCGGCCAGCTGGATCATGCGGTGGCGAATGCGGAGGATGTGCGTGGTTTTACAGTGGCGGTGGCTGCCAGCGACGGCGTGAGTTCGTCCAGCGGAACCTTGCAGATCGACGTCGAAGACGATGCGCCAGTCATGGCGCCCCCAATGCAAAGCATCCTTCTCGACTCGTCCAGTGCCACAGCCATTGGTGAACTCAATCTGTCGATTGGCGCCGACGCCAATGGCGCATCGATTCAATTCAGCACAACCACCGGTGTATCCGTCGACAGCAGCGGATACATCCTCAGTACCACTATGGACAAGAACGGTAACGAGATCAGTACTTCCAGCTATCTGACTTACCAGGGCAGCAAGCTGCATTACGTTACTGGGACCAATTCCGTGAGCGCCGTGGCGACCAATGGAACAGAGGTATTCAGGATTACTGCAGACCCAATCAGTGGCCAATACAAGGTCACCAACTTCGTCGATCTGGACTCGCCCTCCTCGATACTCAGCAACTTCAATCTCTCGGGCGGAAATTCGGGTCTCTACGACTTGGGCACCAATAGCAGGTTCTCGCTTCAAGCCTCGGCTACGGTCAACGGCGTAGCTGACACGGTGAACACCAGCAACAACAGTTTCGGGGTCGGTAGCGGCCAATCGATCGATACGGGTGACCTGCTCAGCTTCACTTTCATCGACAAGAGCACCAATCAGACGACTGACTTGACGTCTGTCACACTGACCACCGACAAGTTAGGCAACAACGAGTCCCTCACCTGGTCGGCCTATAACGCGTCCGGCACCCTCGTTGGCGCTGGCACGCTGAATGGTGTGTCCAGTGGCACAACCACCTTCACGATTGACGCCAGCAAGCTCAACAGTGGCCAGTTCGAGTTCAGCACCATCAAATTCGGTGCGGGCTCCGGCACCTCGTACAAGCTGATCATCGACTCTCTCACCGGACAGACCGACGCCTACGACCAGCGGATTACGCTGGGCGTCAAGGCAACGGACGGAGACCATGACAGCACAGCCAGCCACCCCCTACAGATCACCTTCGACTCGGACAACACCGTCCAGGCAGGCTCTGCTGGGACTGCCCTGGGGGGCGGCGCCGGAGCTAACAATCTGATTGGCGGCGTCGGCGACGATACCCTCACCGGCGGCAAGGGCAGTGACACCCTGTGGGGCGGTGCGGGCGCCGACACCTTCGTCTGGAAGGCCGGCGACGCGGGCAGCACAGGCAGTCCGGACCTGGATGTGGTGAAGGACTTCAAGATGAGCGAGGGCGACAAGCTCAACCTCAGCGATCTGCTGCAAGGGGAAACCAGCGCCACCATCGACAACTTCCTCAAGCTGATCGTCGATGCCGGCACCGGCAACGCCACACTGCTGGTCAGCAAGGACGGCCATCTGAACGACGCCGGAGGCACTGTCGCCAGCCACGCCGACCTGTCCATCACCCTCGAGGGCGCCGCAGCCCAGCTCAGTGGTTCGTCCATCAACTCCCTGATCGCGGGTGCTGATCCGACCATCAAGGTGGACCAGAACTGATGTTCTCCGGTCCGCAGCCACCCAGGTGGTTGCGGACCGGGGGCATCTGCCCTCATGCTCGCGGCATTCCTGAAGGGAGACTCGCCATGCTCTATATCCAGCGCGACGAAGAAGGAAGCCTGGTTCGCGTCGAGGCCGCGGCATTCGATGAGATGACCGGCAGCCTGCCGGCCGACGACCAGGAGATCCAGGCCTGGTACGCCAACCTGGCAATGCAAAGCAGCCTGCTGCAGCTGAAACAGAGCGACCTGGACATGATCCGGGTACTCGACGACCTGATCACAGTGCTGATGGCCAAGGGCGTGATCCGCATCACCGACCTGCCACCAGCCGCACAATCCAAGCTGCTCAGCCGGAACCAGGCGCGTGAGGCCCTTGGCGGCATTTCTCGGCTGATCGTCGAAGAAGACGACGAGCTGGGCTCCGGACTGATCTGAGCCGGACCGCACGACTACCCGCTCTTCGTGGGAGCGAATTCATTCGCGAAATCCCCGCACGCTCCACGCAGCACCGTTCTTGTAGGAGCGGTCTTGCTCGCGAAGCTCCTGAGTCCGGCCTTTCGCGAGCAAGCTCGCTCCTACGGAAACGCCAGGTTCATCCTGGCACTCGGAGCATTCTGGTTGTAGATGACGTCCTGGGGACGCAGCGCCCCAGGCTCGAATTCGACCCGACGAACATCCTCCTGAACTCAACCCACCGTCAACGCCAGGGCGCCGGCGCACCGAACAGTTGACCCTGCACGCCCTGGATACCCATCGCCCGCAACACCTCCAGTTCCCCTTCGGTTTCCACGCGCTCGGCAATCAACGGCAGGTCGATGCTATGCGCTGCACGCTGCATGGCCTCGATGAACAGACGCTTGTCGGCTTCCAGGTCGATGGCCCGAATGTAGCTGCCGTCCACTTTCAGGTAGGCCAGACCCAGGCGGGCCAGGTTGCCGATCATGCTGAAGCGGCCGCCGAAGTGCTGCAGGCTGAGGCTGAAGCCCAGCTCGCGCAGGCGTCGGGTGAGTTGCTCCAGCGTGGCCTGCTCGGGCAGCTGATCCTCTCCCAGCTCCAGCACCAGGCGCGGCCCCAGTTGGGCGTGCTTGCGCAGCAGCTCGAAGGCCTTGTCCAGCGCCTGTGGCTCGCGCAGCAATGCGCCGGAAAGGTTGAGCGCCAGGGTTTCGCCATGGCTGGCCATCTGCTGCAGCACCAGCTCCAGCATCAGCAGATCGAGGCGCGCCATCCAGCCGAAGCGCTGCAGCCAGGGCAGGAAACGTCCGGCCGGAATGTTCCCACCGTGCTCGTCGCGCAGGCGTGACAACACCTTGTAATGCAACACCCGCGCACGATCACGACTGTCCACCACTGGTTGGAAATAGAGCTGCAGCTGCCGCTGGCTGAGGGCGTGATCCAGCATCTGGTGCCAGGCGTGGCGTTCATCACCCACGCTGGGCGCTTCGCCCTGAGTCAGCGTCGCCCAGGTCCGGTCGGTCTGGCTTTCCGCCTTGGCCAGGGCTTCGTCGGCCAGGCGCAGCAGGTCGGACAGCGCTTCACCCGGGTTGAACGGCACCAGTCCCATATGGGCAACGGGCAACGCATCGGCCGAGCCCGTGGTCACCAGATTGGCCAGCCCGGCATCCAGGCGTTGCGCCAGCTGCTCGGCTTCTTCCGCCACCAGACCGGGCAACAGCAGGGCGAAATCGCCGCCCCGACTGCGCGCAACCAACCGGCCGGCGCCCTGCCCCGCCGCCACCTGGGTCAACAGCTCGGCCACCGCCAACAGCAACTGGTCGGTGCGCTGGCCACCCAGACGCTGGTTCAGGCCGGCCAGGTCATGCACCCGCAACAGGAACAGGTAACCCGCACTGGCGTGGTCCTCGGCGCTAAGGCGCGCCTGCAACTGCATCTCGAAATAGCGGCGGTTGGCCAGGCCGGTGAGGTTGTCGCGGTAGGCCTCGTCGCGCAGGCGCTCGCTGCGTTCGGCCTGTTCCTGAAACAGTGCCTTGAGCTTCTCCACCATCTGGTTCATCGCCTGTACCACGCGACGCAACTCAGGGGTGCGCGGAAGCTCCGGCAGGCTGAGGAACTCGCGGCGCGAAATGGCGTGGGACTGTTCGACCATGTAATCCAGCGGTTTGAGCTGGCGGCGCAGGAGGAAGGCGCCGAGGCCGGCACTGACCAGCCCGCAAACCAGTAACCAGCCGAGGCTGCCCAATGCGCTCTGCCAGAGCCGGGACAGCGCGAACAGAGGGTGGCTCTGCACTTCCACCCGTGCGGCCTGCTGCCAGCCACGGCTGACGATGGCGTCGCCACCAGCCGAGCGCAGGCCGATCAGGTCGACGAACCACTGCGGCACCTGGGCGCCCACGGCATCGGGCACGCCGGTACGCTCCACCAGGACCTTGCCGCTTTCCAGGTCAATCACCCGGATGCTCTCGTAATAGCCACTGTCGAAGATGGAGCTGACCATCAGTTCGACCATCGCCGGGTCGTCTATATGCGGGGTCAGCGACAGGCCGAGGGCAGTCGCCGCATCCTGGGCGTGAGAGCGCAATTGGTTGACGTACTGCTCTCTCGAACTCTCCAGGCCGACCATGAAGCTGCCGCTGAAGGCGACGACCAGGAACAGGCAGATGGCGATCAACAACTGTTTGAACAGAGACATCTCGACTCCTATCGGGCCGGTTCTACGGGGAAGCCTTCGGCCTTCATCTTCTTGAGCAATTCCTGCCAGCGCGAAAGGCGCTTGGCGTCGCCCACCTGCTTGCCGCTGCCTTTGCCGGCAAGCCAGAGGCCTTCGGCGTTGAAGGCGTAGACCGGCAACAAGTCGGCGCGTTGACTGGCGGGACGAATGACGCCCACCAGGTTGTCCAGCACCAGCGGCATGGCATCGGGCGTGGCGTAATAGGTCAGCACCATGTGCGCCTGGTTCAGCCGCAGGGCCTTGACGTAGGTGATACGCAACTTCTCGCTGGGCACACCGAGTTGACGCAGGCTGAAGTACTTGGCGATGGCGAAGTCTTCGCAATCGCCGGCACCTATACGCAAGGCTTGCACGGGCGTCGCCCAGTAATCGGTTTCACCCCAGAGTTCGCGGTCATCACGAAAGCGCAGCTTGGCGTTGAAGAAGCGGTTCACTTCTTCCAGTTGCTTCTTTTCGTCGACGCCGGAGAGGCGCCCGAGCATGGCCTGCCAGTCGTCTATCCGTTGCTTGCCGGGGCCGAGGGGGCCATAGAGGGATTCGGCACGCTGGCTGATCAGGGTGAAATCCCAGTCCGCCCGCAACGCTCCAGCCAGCAGCGCTGGCAGCAACGCCGCGACCAGGGCCGGCATCCGCCACCCCCTGCGCGTACGCCAGGCCTGAACGCAACCTTGGAACATCCACCATCCCGTCTAGGAGGCCATCGGGGCCCCATGGAACACGGCGCGAATGGTGCGGGCTGGCCCTGAAAAAAACAATGGCATTCTGCCGCCACACAGCAGACGACAGCGCGTAGGGTGCGCACAGCGCACCCTACCTGTCGAACCTCGTCGGTGGATTCAGCGCAGACCGCGCAGATGCAGGAAGCCGAACAGCAGAACCTGCAGCCGTTCCAGCCAAGGGAAGGGACGTGCCTTCAGCTTGCGATTGAACAGCGCCGCCTCGCCTACATGGGCCAACAGCACCAGACCCGCCGCCAGCAGCAATGGCCGGTGCAAGGGTTCGCCAAAGGGATAGATCACATTGAGCAGCGCCACCAGCCAGAACATGGCCAGGGCGCCCTTGAGGAAGGATGACAGGTGCATGGTGCCTCCGAAGTTTGCGGACCAGGCGGCCAGTGTGCCGCCTGGTGCCTTGCGGCTCTCCGCACTTTCGGTTGGCGCGGTCACTCAACGCACAGTGAGGGCGATGGGGGCTTCCTCGAAGTCGAAGCAACCGAGGAAGGTCTTGATGTCCATCAGGTTGCCATCCACCTTCACATCCCCCAGTACGGCCCCTTTGAGCAGGCTGTTCTGGCCGCTGATGACGGTATCGAGATAGGTCTTGTCGAAGGTCAGCTTGAGCGTGGTGCCTTCGGGGATGCCTTTGTGCAACTCGGCTACGCCACGGCGCACTTCCAGCGCCCACTCTTCCTTGATGTCGGGGAACACGAAGCCCAGGGTCAGGTTCACGTCGGCGCTCTTTTCCGGATCGATTCGGGTCACCCAGTTCTGCAGGAAGATGCGCGCCGGCAGGTTCTTCAGCATGTCGTCGGACAGGAAGGCGTTGCGCATGCCCTGGGACAATTGAAGTGCAGCGTCGCCGTCCAGTTTGCCTTCCAGTTCCATGGCGCTCATCAGGTACCAGTTGCGCCAGTTGATGTTCATGCTGGCGTAACCCATGCGACGGAAGCTGCGCGCCTTGATCTCGCGGGCCAGTTGGTCGTCGTGATCGATGTGGATCGCGTGGCTCGCCAGCTCGGCGGCCCATTGGTAGTCACCCTTGAGATAGGCCTCGCCAGCCGCCATCAATACCTTCTCGCGGCCACCCATCAGGGCGACCAGGCGCTTGGACTTCTCCACCGGTGGAATCGGGTCGAGGTCCACCGGGTCGCCTTGGAACCAGCCCAGGTAGCCCTGATAGATCTGCCGCACGCTGTGCTTCACGGTGCCGTAGTACTCGCGTAGGTAGGGCGTGTAGCCCGCCAGGTAAGGCGGCAGCTTGACCTTCTCCACCAGCTCGTCGGGCGTCAGGCCCTTGTTCATCCAGCGCACGGTCTGGTCATGGACATAGGCGATGGCGTCGCGGGTCATACGCAGCACCTCTTCCACCTTGTCCTTGCCGGACACCGGCTGGCCGTGCAGCGGAACCATGAAGTCGGCCTGGTAGGCGCGCAGTTTGTCGAGGCTGTTCACCCACACCACCGGATCGCGGAACTTGGTACCACGCAGGGTATGGATGTTCGGCAGGGTCGGTCCCTGCGTCACCTCGGCGCTGATCAGCACGCGGTTCTGCGGCAGGAACAGCACGATTTCGTCCGGTGCTTCGCTGGGTACGTGGAGGAACTGCACCGGCAGTCCGGCGATGGTGGTGTCGAGCTTGTCCTTGAAGGTGATGGTGGGCGCGATGAAGGTGGATTTGCCCTCATGTGCCAGCGGGCCGAGCCCGGCGTTCATATCCTTCTTGTCGCTGTCCGGCAGAGCGGCACCGAAGCTGTAACCCGAGCGCATACCGAGAATGGGGCCGACCAGCGCACCCTGGGTGACCACGTTCTCCAGCAGGGTTTCCTGGGCATAGATCTGCACCTCACCACTCTTCACCTGCTCTTCACTGACGAAGCCTTTCACACCGTTGATGTGGTCGGGATGGAAGTGGGTATAGACGATGGCCTTGATGGGCTTTTCGCTGATCTTGCGGAACTCCGCCAGGACCTTGCGCGACTGCTCGGCCGACTCGCCCGTGTCGACGATGATCAGGCCTTCGGGAGCATCGATCATCACGCTGTTGGCCAGGTTCCAGCCCACCGCCGAGTACACGTTGTCGGCGATCTTGTAGACCTTCTCGTTGAAGTGCCTGGTGTGCTCGGCCAGCTCGGCGTTGATGCTGGGCTGAATGGACTCTTCCGGCAGTGCAGCGTCGGCGCCCAGGGGCAGTGCGGCAGCCAGGAGCAGGCCGCTGAATCGGGTGGAGATGCGCATGGTTCGCTCGGGGATTGTTGTTATAGGCCGAGACAGGCTGGCAGGGGCCTGCTAATAATTCCAATGCATTCTTCTTCAATAATTGATGCACAGCGCGCATGAACGACCTTCGACAGCTTCGCCATTTCGTTGCCCTTGCCGAATACGGCCATTTCGCCCGTGCGGCAGAAGCGGTCAATCTCAGCCAGCCAGCACTCAGCCGTAGCATCCAGGCACTGGAGGCGAACCTGGGATGCAGCCTGCTGGACCGAGGGCCAAGGCAGATCAGCCTGACCGCCCATGGCCGATTGGTGCTGGAGCATGCCCGAAGACTGCTGGACGGCAGCCGTGCGCTGCACAGCGCCGTGGCCCAACTGGAAAACCTCGACAGCGGCGAGTTGCATCTGGGTGCAGGCCCCTACCCCGCCGCACGCCTCGTGCCACGCGCCCTGGGACGGTTCGCCAGCCAGCATCCGGGGGTGCGAGTGCAGCTCAGCCTGGAAAACTGGCACCGCTTGCGCCGCCAACTGCTGGATGACGCCATCGAGATGTTCGTCGCCGACATCCGCGAGTTCGACGGCGATCCCCTGCTGGACATCATTCCCCTGCGCCGCCATCCCGGCACCCTTTTCTGCCGCCCCGACCATCCACTGCTCGAGCAGGATCAGGTGCGGCTGACCGACCTGGCCCGCTATGCACTGGCCGGTACGCAACTGCCGATGGAAGTGGCGCGGGCAATCGGCGAGCTCGCGGGCAACGAAAAACCGCTGGGCATCGAGTGCGACAACTTCATGGTGCTGAAGGCGGTAGTCGCCGACAGCGACGTGGTCAGCATGGCGCCTTGGGATGTGGTCGCCGAAGACGTGATGGCTGGTCGACTGGCCGTGCTGGAGCCCCTTGCCAGCACCAGGACCCTATCGGCCTACGGCGTGGTCAGTCATGCCGCGCGCAGCCTGTCTCCGGCTGCGCGGGCAATGCGTGATCTCTTGCTGGAAGAGGACAGCCGCTTTCCTTCCGGCTAGCGCCGGTTCTCCATCGACCAGTTACCGCGGTTGTTGTAGCGGGGATTGTTGTGCGGGCGTGCTTCGTAGCCCGGCTGCACCCGGTACTGCTGGCGGTAATTGTTCCGCCGATAGTCGTTCTGATGATTGGTCGGCGGACGATAGCCCGGCTGGCGGTCATTGCGGCCCCAGGTCTGCAGCCGCGGGGTGTAGTCGTGACGACGTTCCTGGAAATTGTCCCGGGGCTGCTGGTAGTAGCGCCGGTCGTTACGGTACTTGCGGTCGTCGTAATAGCGCTTGTCGTAACGGTGCTTGTCGGACTTGTAGTAGTCCTTGCGGCCGTCGTACTTGCGGCCATCGTAGTTGCGGCGGTCGTAATAGCGGCGCTCGTAGTAACCATCGTCGTAACGCTGATCGACGATGCGGTATGTCGTCCTTGGTGAGTCGTGGTAGTAACGGTGCACACGGTAGTCGTCGTCGCCGTAGTAGCGGCGACCGTAGTAGTCGTTGTCGTAGTCATAGACGGCACAGCCGCCCAGGGTCAGGGTCAGTACGGCAAGGAAGAATGATCGGTAGGACATGGCGGCCTCCTTCGACCGCGAGGGGCGACGCAGACAGATGTCGGCGCCTGGGATTGCTCCCACTGCGTTGGACAACCGGTCCTACAGAACAGCCTGCGCTGCCTGTCGGAAAAATCCTTTACCAGTTGTTGCCGCGCACCAAGTTGACGCCGCACGCCCCATCAGCGGGCACCCCGCCTGGCCTGGAACGACACGCGAATTCCCATAAGCCCCGTGCCAGACGCGTTGCGCAATCTTGGCACGCCCTTCGCTTTGGCAATGTCGTGCAGGAGCTACTCGGGCGACCGGGTTCGCGGCACCACAATATGCAATGGCTGGCTAGGGTTCCGGTCCGCGAAAGCGGATGACTGGTCCGAGAGCTGGCGACCTCCAGCGAGGTTACACGGCGGGACAAAAGCCCGGGAGAACGCGCCCCTTTACAGGGAAGTGCCGCGCAGCTCCGCCCGCCCTAAACCGAACTGGAGGTCCTCCATGCGCAAGTCTCGTCTGTTCGCCCTCGCCGTTGCCGGTCTCGCCGCCGCCCTCAGCTTCAACACCTCCGCCGCCCAGAAAGACAGCTTCAACGTCTGCTGGACCATCTACGCCGGCTGGATGCCCTGGGAGTACGGCGCCACCAAAGGCATCGTCGACAAGTGGGCGAAGAAGTACGGCATCGAAATCAAGGTCACCCAGCTCAACGACTACGTCGAATCCATCAACCAGTACACAGCTGGCCAGTTCGACGGCTGCACCATGACCAACATGGATGCCCTGACCATTCCCGCCGCTGGTGGCGTGGATAGCACCGCGCTGATCGTCGGCGACTTCTCCAACGGCAACGATGGCGTCGTGGTGAAGGGCGAAGGCAAGACCCTGGCCGACCTCAAGGACATGCCCATCAACCTGGTGGAATTGTCCGTGTCCCACTACCTGCTGGCCCGCGCCCTGGAGCGCGCCGACCTTTCCGAGAAAGACGTGCAAGTGGTGAACACCTCCGACGCCGACATCGCCGCCGCCTTCGACACCGCCGAGGTCCAGGCCGTGACCACCTGGAACCCAATGCTCGCCGACATCAAGGCCAAGCCTGACACCAGCCTGGTGTTCGACTCCAGCAAGGTGCCCGGCGAGATCATGGACATGATGGTGGTGAACACCGAGACCCTGAAGGACAACCCGGCCCTGGGCAAGGCACTCACCGGCGCCTGGTTCGAGATCGTCGCCCTGATGAAGGCCGGTAATGCAGAAAGTGCCGCTGCCCTGGAGCACATGGCCAAGGCCTCCGGTACCGACCTTGCCGGTTACCAGGCGCAACTGGACGCCACCCGCCTGTTCCACACCCCGGCCGATGCGCTGGCCTTCGTCACCAGCCCGAAACTGCCGGCCACCATGGACAAGGTGGCCAGTTTCAGTTTCCACCACGGCCTGCTGGGCGAAGGCGCCAAGGATGCCAGCGCCGTCGGCATGAGCTTCGCCAAGGGCGTGGTCACCGGTGACAAGGGCAACGTGAAACTGCGCTTCGACCCGACCTACGTGCAGATGGCTGCCGACGGCAAGCTCTGACCTCCGGTCCTCGTCCGTAGGTTGGCGCTGAGCGAAGACCAACACCGCAATGTTGGACCTCGTACCCCGGACCAACCTACGCCGCCTCTCCGAACCGAGTAACCGCCATGCGCCTGATCAACCGCCAACCGGACCGCGCCGGACGCCTGATCCTGGTCCTGCTGCCGTTCGCCCTGCTGCTGTTCGCCTACTTCACAGGCTCGGCGGCCCGGCTCACGGAGAATCCCAACGACAAGCTGCTCCCCAGCGCGGCACAGATGGCCGACGCCGTGGAACGCCTGGCGTTCACCGAAGACAAGCGCAGCGGCGACTACCTGTTCTGGAAGGACTCCGCCTCAAGCCTGAAACGCCTGGCGCTGGGGCTGTCCATCGCCGCGCTGCTGGGCCTGGCACTGGGCATCGCCGCCGGCACCCTGCCGCTGTTCGGTGCCCCCTTGTCGCCCCTGTTGACGGTGCTGTCGATGATTCCGCCACTGGCGATCCTGCCGATCCTGTTCATCGTCTTCGGCCTGGGCGAGCTGTCCAAGGTGATGCTGATCGTCATCGGCGTGGCCCCCTGCATCGCCCGCGACCTGGAGCAGCGCGCGCGGGAAATCCCCCGTGAACTGCTGATCAAGGCACAGACGCTCGGTGCCAACACCTGGACGCTGATCCTGCGGGTGGTGCTGCCGCAACTGATGCCGCGCCTGCTCATCTCCCTGCGCCTGGTGCTGGGCTCGGCCTGGCTGTTCCTGATTGCCGCCGAAGCCATCGCCTCCACCGATGGCCTGGGCTACCGCATTTTCCTGGTCCGCCGCTACCTGGCCATGGACGTGATCCTCCCCTACGTGGTGTGGATCACCTTCCTCGCCTGGCTGATGGACCTGGGCCTGCGCCAGCTGACCCGGCTGGCCTTCCCCTGGTACGAAGGAGCCAAGGCATGAGTTTCATCAGCGTCCGCAATGTCTGGCAGGAGTACGACGACCAGGTCGTGCTGGAGAACCTCGACCTGTCGGTGAATGAAGGCGAGTTCTGCACCTTGGTCGGCGCTTCCGGCTGCGGCAAATCCACCTTCCTGCGCATGCTGCTGGGCCAGGAAACGCCCAGCCGCGGCAGCATCCTGCTCGACGGTAAACCGCTGGCCGCCGAGCCCGATGCCAGCCGCGGCGTTGTGTTCCAGCGCTATTCGGTGTTCCCCCACCTGAGTGTGCTGGACAACGTCGCCCTCGGCCTGGAACTGCCTCGCTCGCCCCTGCTCGGCCGGCTGTTCGGCGGCGCCAAGCGCGCCGCCCGCGAGGAGGCCGCCGCGATCCTCGCCAAGGTCGGTCTGAGTCATGCCTTGGACAAGTACCCCAGCCAACTTTCCGGCGGCATGCAACAACGCCTGGCCATAGCACAGGCGCTGATCATGAAACCCCGCGTGCTGCTGCTGGACGAGCCCTTCGGCGCCCTCGACCCAGGCATCCGCAAGGACATGCACGAGCTGTTGCTCGGACTCTGGAACGAAACCCGGCTGACCGTATTCATGGTCACCCACGACCTCTCTGAAGGCTTCAGCCTGGGCACCCGGTTGCTGGTTTTCGACAAGGTGCGCCAGGACCCACACGCCCCCTACGCCTTCGGCGCGCGCGTGACCTACGACATTCCCCTTAACAGCGACCGCCGTGCCGCCCGTGCGGCGGTCGAGGCCCTGCCGGAGCGAGTCACCTCCGCCCTGCAGCCCGCCATCGCCCACTGACAAGGAGCCTGCCCATGACCGCATCCCTGGCCCTGAGCCCGACCCTCTATGAAGAAACCGTCCCCGGTGGCGGCCACACCTCCTTCGTACTCAAGCGTGGCCAGCAACTACGCATCACCGATATCGAAGGCGGCGCCAACGTCAGCCTGTTGCTGCTCAACGCCTCCGAGAAGAGCGAGCGCCTCAACCTGCCAGACAGCCTCAAGTGCCAACACACCGCCAAGCTCACCGCCGGCCACTGCCTCTACTCCGACATGGGTCGGGTACTGGCCGCCATCACCGCTGACACCTGCGGCTGGCACGACAGCTTCGGCGGCGTGCTCAACGCGGATGAAGTGAAGGAAAAGTACGGTGCCGGGCGTTACCAGGAGTTGCGCAACGGCTTCTTCCGTAACGGTGTGGATAACCTGCTGGTGGAGATGGGCAAGTGGGACCTGAACCTGCAGGACCTGCTGATGTGCCTGAATCTGTTCAGCAAGGTCACCGTGGACAGCGACGGCTGCTTCCACTTCCAGCCGGGCAACTCCAAGGCCGGTGACTACATCGAGCTCTACGCGCCCATGGACACGCTGGTGGTGCTCACCGCCCTGCAGCACCCCATGGACCCTGCTCCGGAATACGCACCCAAGCCGGTGCAACTCACCTGGCAGCAAGTACAAAGCGACGGCATCACCCTGCTCTGCCGCACCTCGCGCCCGGAGAACGGTCGCGGCTTCCACAACACCGAACGCCTGTACATCTGAGGGCCACCGACATGCACCTGACCCACAGCGAAAAACATTCCGAAGCTGCCGTGTACCGCGCCGTCATTGCCGCCGGCGAACCCTTCATGACCGAAGTGAAGGCCGGTCAGACCGTTCGCCTGCTGGACCTGGAAGGCAACCAGGCGGTGGACACCCTCTTCTACAGCGCACGCAACCCACGCGAGCGTTACGACGTGCAGCGCACCCTTCGTAGGCAGAACCGCGTCTACCTCAGCGCCGGCAGCGTGCTCTATTCCAACCTCGGCAACCCGATGCTGACTCTCACCGCCGACACCTGCGGCCGCCACGACACCCTCGGCGGCGCCTGCGCCCAGGAAAGCAACACCGTGCGCTACGCCCTGGACAAGCGCTACATGCACAGCTGCCGCGATAACTTCCTGCGCGCCAGCCTGCACGACGGCCGCCTCACCAAGCGCGACATCAGCGCCAACATCAACTTCTTCATGAACGTACCGGTCACCCCGGAAGGCGGCCTGACCTTCGAGGACGGCATCTCCGCCGCTGGCAAGTACGTCGAGCTCAAGGCGCACATGGACATCATCGTGCTGATCTCCAACTGCCCTCAGCTGAACAACCCCTGCAACGCCTACAACCCCACTCCCGCCGAGGTGCTGGTATGGGACTGAAACGCCTGCGCGCCTGGCTGTTCCTGATCTGCCAGAGCCGGTCGGGGCAGTGCCTGAATTCCCCCACTTCGAAGCCGGACCAGTAGGAGCCAGCTCTGCTGGCGAAGCCTTTCGCGAGTAGAGCTCGCTCCTACGGACGACACCGAAATTCCAGCCACGGACGACCGTGGTGCAGACGAATAAGACGGGACGGCCCGTCACCCCTTTCGAGGGTTCTGCAATGTTCGACAAACTCCTGATCGCCAACCGCGGTGCCATCGCCTGCCGCATCCTGCGTACCCTGCGCCAGCTCGACGTCCGTGGCGTGGCCGTGTATTCCGAAGCCGACGCCGCCAGCCTGCATATCCAGCAGGCAGACCAGGCGATCAGCCTGGGCGACGGTCCGGCCGCCAACACCTATCTGGTGGTCGACAAGATCCTCGCGGCCGCACGCAGCAGTGGTGCCCAGGCCATCCACCCCGGCTACGGCTTCCTCTCCGAAAACGCCGCCTTCGCCGAAGCCTGCGAGGCCGCCGGCATCGCCTTCGTCGGCCCGACGCCTGAGCAGCTGCGCGTGTTCGGCCTCAAGCACACGGCCCGCGCCCTGGCCAAACAGCACGACGTGCCGATGCTCGAAGGCACCGAACTGCTGGAAGACCTCACCGCGGCCCTCGCCGCCGGCGAACAGGTGGGTTACCCGGTGATGCTGAAAAGCACGGCCGGCGGCGGAGGCATCGGCATGCGCGTATGCCGCTCGGCCACAGAGTTGAGCGAGGCCTTCGAGGCCGTGAAGCGACTCGGGCAGAACAACTTCAGCGACTCCGGCGTGTTCATCGAGAAGTACATCCAGCGCGCACGCCATCTGGAAGTACAGGTATTCGGCGACGGCCGCGGCGAGGTTATCGCCCTGGGCGTGCGCGACTGCTCGGTGCAACGTCGCAACCAGAAGGTGCTGGAAGAAACCCCCGCACCCAACCTGCCCGCCGGCATGGCTGACGAGCTATGCGCCGCCGCTATCAAGCTGGCCAAGGCGGTTAGCTACCGCAGTGCCGGTACCGTGGAGTTCGTCTACGACAGCGAGGCCGAGCGCTTCTACTTCCTCGAAGTGAACACCCGCCTGCAGGTGGAACACGGTGTCACCGAACAGGTCTGGGGCGTCGACCTGGTTCGCTGGATGATCGAGCTGGCCGCCGGCACCCTGCCGCCCCTGGCCGACCTAGTGGCGAGCCTCGCCCCGAGCGGGCATGCCATCCAGGCTCGGCTCTATGCCGAAGACCCTGGCCGCGATTTCCAGCCCTGCCCCGGTCTGCTCACCGCAGTCGCCTTCCCCAAGGCCGATGGCAAGCGCCTGCGCATCGACACCTGGGTGGAGGCGGGTTGCGAAATCCCCCCCTACTTCGACCCGATGATCGCCAAGCTCATCAGCTGGGCGCCGAGCCGAGAGCAAGCCAGCAACGAGCTGGACCAGGCGCTGGCCGACACTACGCTCTACGGCGTGGAATCCAACCGCAGTTTCCTGCGGCAGATCCTGGCTGATGCGCCCTTTGCCAGCGGCTCGCCCTGGACCCGTTGCCTGGACGGGCTCAGCTATCGCGCGAACACCTTCGAAGTGCTCGGCGCCGGCACCCAGACCACGGTGCAGGACTACCCCGGCCGACTCGGTTACTGGGCGGTAGGTGTGCCGCCGTCCGGCCCCATGGACAGTCGCGCCTTGCGCCTGGGCAATCGTCTTCTGGGTAACGCCGAGGGCGAGGCCGGGCTGGAAGTCACCATGAGCGGCCCAACCCTGCGCTTCAATACCGACGCCGTGGTGGCAGTCACCGGCGCGCCGATTCCGCTGACCCTCGACGGCCAGCCGCAGCCGATGGACACCGCCTTGTTCGTGCCAGCCGGCGCCACCCTTGCGCTTGGCACGATCGCCGGAGCCGGGGCGCGCAGCTACCTCTGCGTACGCGGTGGCCTGCAAGTGCCGGATTATCTCGGCAGCAAAAGCACCTTCACCCTCGGCCAGTTCGGCGGCCACGGCGGCCGCGCCCTGCGTGCCGGCGATGTCCTGCACCTCCCGCAGCTAGCTGACCACAGCGCTGGCCAGACGCTGGAACTGCACACTGAACTGCCCGAGGTGCGCACGCTGCGGGTGATCTACGGCCCCCACGGAGCCCCGGAGTACTTCACCCCGGCCTACATCGACACCTTCTTCGCCACCGACTGGGAAGTGCACTTCAACTCCAGCCGCACCGGCGTGCGCCTGATCGGGCCGAAGCCCGAATGGGTGCGCGAGAGCGGCGGCGAAGCCGGCCTGCATCCTTCCAACATTCACGACAATCCCTATGCCATCGGCGCGGTGGATTTCACCGGCGACATGCCAGTGATCCTTGGCCCGGACGGCCCCAGCCTGGGCGGCTTCGTCTGCCCGGTGACGATTATCGAAGCGGACCTCTGGCAGCTCGGGCAGTTGAAGGCCGGGGACAAGGTAAGGTTCGTGGCGGTGAGCATCGCGCAGGCACGTGAACTGGCTCGGACACTGCTGCGTAGGAGCGAGCTTGCTCGCGAACATCCCAGCGTCGAATTCGCGAGCAAGCTCGCTCCTACAAGCTCACCGATCGTGCTCGACCTCGGCCAGTCCGACAAACGTCTGGTCGCCCGTCTCTCCGGTGACACCCACCTGCTGCTGGAGATCGGCGCGCCGGAGCTGGACCTGGTGCTGCGCTTCCGCGCCCATGCGCTGATGCAGGCACTGGAGGCCCGTACCCTGGATGGCGTGATCGACCTGACACCGGGAATCCGTTCCCTGCAGGTCCACTACCAGCCGGAAACGCTGCCCCTGGATACGCTGCTGCAGACCATCGCCGGACTCTGGGATGGCGTCTGTGCCGCCGGCGACCTGAAAGTGCCGTCGCGCATCGTCCATTTGCCGCTTTCCTGGGACGACCCGGCCTGCCAACTGGCCATCGAGAAGTACATGACCACCGTGCGCAAGGATGCGCCCTGGTGCCCGAGCAACCTGGAGTTCATCCGCCGCATCAACGACCTGCCGAACCTGGATGAAGTGCAGCGCACCGTGTTCGATGCCAGTTACCTGGTGATGGGCCTGGGCGACGTCTACCTCGGTGCCCCGGTGGCCACGCCGCTGGACCCGCGCCACCGCCTGGTGACCACCAAGTACAACCCGGCGCGCACCTGGACCGCCGAGAACTCGGTGGGTATCGGCGGCGCCTACATGTGCGTCTATGGCATGGAAGGCCCCGGCGGCTACCAGTTCGTCGGCCGCACCCTGCAGATGTGGAACCGCTACCGCGACGTCGAAGCCTTCGATGGCAAGCCCTGGCTGCTGCGATTCTTCGACCAGATCCGCTTCTACCCCGTCTCAGCCGAAGAACTGCTGAAGATTCGCCGCGACTTCCCCCTCGGCCGCTATCCACTGCGCATCGAGGAGAGCGAGCTTTGCCTGGCCGACTATCAGGCGTTCCTCGCACGCGAGGCCGAGGGCATCGCCGCCTTCCGCAGCCAGCAGCAGGCTGCCTTCAATGCCGAGCGGGAGCGCTGGATCGCTTCCGGGCAGGCCCATTTCGACAGCGAGGAGATCGCCGCCGACCTGGGTGAAGACACCCCATTGAGCGCCGGCCAGCACGCGGTGGAAAGTCATATCGCCGGCAACCTCTGGCAGGTGCAGGTGGAAGAAGGCGCCAGCGTGAAGGCCGGGGACATCCTGGTGATCCTCGAATCCATGAAGATGGAAATCCCCCTCATCGCTCCCCGCGACGGCGTGGTGCGTGAAGTGCGGGTGCAGCCGGGTTCGCCGGTACGCGCCGGGCAACGGGTGGTGGTGATGGAGGAGGCCTGAGGCCACCGGGATGTTTTATCTGTAGGGGCGAATTCATTCGCCCCTACAGATATATGCAGTGCTCATTGCCGGCCCCCATCCGCACACCTAGAGTTCAAGCGGCACCGCACGCAAAAGGACCCGCAATGCCGCCGCTCAGCCGCGACCAGGCACAACACCGCGCCGACGATATCCAGGCCTTCTGCCGGGAAGTCGAACGCCTGCACGATGAGCAGGTGCTGCTGCTCTCCCCCGAACAGATCGACCGCCTCGGCGAACACCATCGCCAGTTGCTGGCGAACTACCGCGACACGTTCGACATAGATCCGGACGCCCAGGCCCGGCGCCTGTCCCTCGGCATGCGCATCGCGTCCCTGCTGGGCGCTCTGGCGCTGGCGGCCAGCCTGCTGTTCTTCTTCTACCAGTTCTGGGGGCTGTTCCCGGAAACCGCCCAGGTAGGCATCCTCGTCGGCTTTTCCCTGGGCAGCCTTCTACTGACCCTGCTGCTGCGCCAGCGTGACCAGACCTCTTACTTCACCAAATTGACGGCGGTCCTGGCGTTCGCCTGCTTCGTATTGAACGTGGTCATGCTGGGTCAGATCTTCAACATCACGCCCAGCGACAAGGCCTTGCTGCCCTGGGCCGCCTACGCCCTGCTGCTGGCCTACGCTTGCGAGGTTCGTCTACTGCTCGGTGCGGGCCTCGGCTGCATCATGGCCCTGATCGCCACCCGGCTGACAAGCTGGAGCGGCCTCTACTGGCTGGACTGCACTGAACGTCCGGAACACCTGCTGCCCGCTGGACTGCTGATTTTCCTGCTACCGCAGCTCTTCTCCCAGGCGCGCTACAGTGGCTTCGCGGCGATCTACCGGGTCATGGGCATGCTCGGCCTGTTCGTGCCGGTGCTGATATTGGCCAACTGGGCGTACGGCAGTTACCTGCCCTGGTCCCGCGATGCTGTGGAAAGCCTTTACCAGCTCGTCGGCTTCGTTGGCGCCGCGCTGGCTATCTGGCTCGGCAACCGCCGCGACTGGCCGGAAGTGATGCACACCGGCGTGCTGTTCTTCGTGCTCTTCCTCTTCATCAAACTGTTCGACTGGTGGTGGGAGGTGATGCCGAAGTACCTGTTCTTCCTCGTCGTGGGGCTCGTCGCCGTGCTGCTTCTACTGGTGCTCGGCCGCCTGCGCCGAGCCCACAAGGGAGACCAGCGAGCATGAAAATGCGTACCGCATTGCTGGGCGGCCTGGCGCTGATCGGACTCACCAATGCCATTACCCTGGGTGGCGTGTGGATCAATCGCGGCGGCGAGCCGGACAGCCGCCTGCTGCTTTCCGAACGCGAACTGCGCCGCTCCCTCGACTGGACCATGCGCGAGAACAGCGGCCTGGCCCTACGCCTGGACTGGCGACGCCCCAGCGACCCGAAGGGTGACGACCGCTACGAGCGCCTGCTGCTCGATGAGTCCGCGCTGCTGAAACTTGGCTTCACGGTTGGCGACCGCGAACAGATGCGCTTCGACAACCGCAATCGCGGGGTGCTGGTGGTGCTCGAGCTCGATGGCCCTGCACGCAAGGCCGAGCTTGAGCGCGCCCTGCAGCGACAGCAGACCGCCGAGAGCGAGCTGCGCGCAGCGCCCGCAGACAAGCGTCGAGAGGACGCCGAACGCGCGGCCCGCGACTATGTTGAACAGGAAGAGAGACGCGAAAGCCGCCTGTTCGCGGTGGATGCGGGACTGGACCGCGAGGCCCTGCGGGGCCGCTACCCCGATCGCAGCCGCTACGCCATCGTGCCCGGCAACGTCAGTGCATGGGTTCGCGACGGACGCCTCACCGGCCAGATCAGCAGCCTGCGTATCTCCGAGATCAACGTGCCCCATGCCTGGCGCAAGCCGCTGGACGAGGAGTTAGTGCGCGACCCTAACGGCGCCGTACCTCCGCGCTTCCGGCTCTGGCTCAGCATCGGTCAGCGCCTGGAACCCTGGATTGATTCGGCCCCGGAGTTTCCGCGTGGCGGTCGTCAAGCAACACCTGAAGACGCCGATAGCCTGGCGTCAAGTACCCGTCCGTGACGATCTCGTCGACGAACGCTAGCATTGCGCCACTAGCCTGAGGTCAAGTAGTCCGATGCCGTTTCCCGAAGTCACGAAGCAACGCCACCGCCTGTTGGTTCTCGCCCTGGTACTGCTGCTCGGCGGCGGATTCCTGGCCACCTCGCTGGTCAGCTACCAGGCATCGCTCAAGTCCATTCGCAGCAGCATCGTCAACACCGAGTTGCCGCTCACCTCGGACAACGTCTATTCGGAAATCCAGAAGGACCTGGTCCGGCCTATCCTGATTTCCTCGATGATGAGCCGCGATACCTTCGTGCGTGACTGGGTGATGCAAGGCGAGAAGAATGTCGAGCCCATGACCCGCTACCTGCGTGAAGTGCAGGAGCACTATGGTGCCTTCACCTCCTTCTTCATTTCCGACCGAACCCTCACCTACTACCAGACCAAGGGCGTGCTCAAGCAGGTGAACCCTAAGGAGCCGCGTGACATCTGGTACTTCCGTGTACGGGACATGAAGGAGCCGTACGAGATCAATGTCGACGTGGACATGGCCAACCAGGACCGGCTGACCATCTTCATCAACTACAAGGTGTTCGATTACGACGGCAAGTTCCTTGGCGCCACCGGCGTCGGCCTGACGGTGGACGCGGTGATCAAGCTGATAGACGAATACCAGCGCCGCTACGACCGCAGTGTCTATTTCGTCGATACCACCGGACGCATCGTCCTGACCGGTGCCGATGGTGGTCCTCTGGGCGCGCGGGTCGGTCAGTCGCTGGCCGACGTACCGGGGCTTGAGGAACTGCAGGCCCGGCTGGGGCGACCGCAGACCGGCAAGTTCGCGTATCACGAACGTGGTCGCGACCATTACCTGAACGTGCGTTACATTCCCGAACTGGATTGGTACCTGTTCGTCGACAAGCACGAAGACGGCCTGCTCACCGGCCTGCGCAACACCCTCTACCTCAACCTGCTGATCTGCCTGATCGTGACCAGCATCATCCTGGTGCTGGTAATCCGCCTGATGCGCCGCTACCAGCGCAGCATCGCCGCCCTGGCCACCACCGACAGCCTGACCGGGCTTCCCAACCGGCGCGGCTTCGAGCTACTCGCCGGCCAGGCGCTGCAGGAGGCCCGGCGCGAGCGCAAACCCCTGGCAGCCCTGCTGCTGGACCTCGACCACTTCAAGATGCTCAACGATACCTACGGCCACCAGGCCGGCGACCAGGTGCTGCAGGGCTTCGCCCAGAACCTGCGCGACAGCCTTCGCCAAGCGGACATCATCTGTCGCTGGGGCGGCGAGGAATTCATCATTCTGCTCAAGGACACCGGTAGCGCCACGGCCCACCAGTTGGCGGAGAAGGTTCGCCTCGAAGTAGCCGCCCAGCGCTACCCGTTCAAGGGCGTGAACCTCCACGTGACCACCAGCATCGGCCTGGCCGACATGCACCCGGAAGACGCCCTCGACAGCCTGATCGGCCGCGCTGACCGGGGCCTGTATCGCGCCAAGCAGTCGGGGCGCAATTGCGTGTGTGTAGAGCCATCAGGCAACCACAGTGTGCTCTAGGTCAGTGCTCGCGAGCGTGCTGGGAGGTCCCGCCTCAGGCGGCGCCCTCGATGTAGCGGCTGATGGGCCTCTCGATCAACGACCACTGCGCGGATGACTTCGCTAACGGCAGGACCCGTGAACGGTTGTCGTCACGCGCAAACACTTGCCTGGCCATATCGCCCACCAGCCAGTTAGCAGTGTTGCAGGCCACTACTCGGCCTTCGGCGTTTACGATCAGCGCTTCCTTGTCCGTGCGCATCAGCCCGGCGAGCAGTACTCGCTCGAACTCGTGCAGGGCGATGTCCGCAGCCGCCACCCCCACGAATCGACCGTCGACGTGGATAGGTACGGAGAAGGCCATGATGTACTGGTCGGCGCCATAGAGATCGACGAACGGCCCCTCGACCCAGGGCTGGCCTGTCTCCCGAGGCCGGGAAAACCAAGGCATGCCCTGATAGTTGTAGAAGCTCTCGCTGCGTCGATTGAGGTTGAGCAGCATGGGCGTGACCTTGCCCGCCGGAGCTCTGCACCACCACTCCAGGTGCATCTCCTGATCAGCCAGCTCGCCCGGTTCCAGCACCACTCCGGTGCCGTGAATGCAGCTGCGCTCCTGCTGCAAGCGGGCCTGAATCGCCGGACGCAAGGCACAGAGATCCCGGGTAGTGGGCTTGCGACCCTCAGCCTGCAATTGCTTCCAGATCGCGACTACGTCCTCGGCCAGCAGATTCAACTGTGCAAACAGGTTACCGATCGAAGCATTGATGTGAACTGCACACTCGCTGAGCTGATCCACCTGCACATCTCGGGACATAGCCTGGACCTCGTCTGGCTCTTGTTATTCAGTTTCGGATGAGTTCATGTCGCGCTTGCCGCCACGTCGCAACGCATTACCGGCGAAATCCCGAGCAAGTGCCGTGCCATTCAGATCTCTGCGCTGAGCAGCTGCAAACGCAGATTGATCAGGCGTTTGATTCCCCGCGTCACATGCGCTTCCGCCAGCGCGCCGGCCAGGTTCGCATCAGTAGCGACGATGGCGTCGGCGATCGCTCGATGTTCCAGCACCAGGCCTTCGACAGCGAGAGGGCCATCGGGAGATAGCCACAACAACTCTCCCAGTTCGGCCTGCAGGTTCATTTCTGCATGGGTCAGGCGCACCGATTGCGCGGCAACGGCCACTTCAAGGTGGAAGCGCGCGTCGGCGCGACGCTGCTCCTGACGCGACGATGCCTGGCGCAGCGCGTCGATATAGACCTCCAGGCGGGCATGGTGCTGGGCCGACGAGCGCTGCGCGGCCAGCCTTGCGGCAGCGCCGGAAATCGCCACATGCTCATCGCACAGGTCGCGCAACTCCAGCGCACTCATGGCCTTGAGCTGAGCGAACAACGCCTCGTCCTTGGTAGCAGGCGGTGCACAGACGAAGCTGCCACCATTGCGTCCCCGGCGAGTCTCGATCACGCCACGTTCGCGCAAGCTCGCCAGGGCGTCGCGCAGCGTGACGGTCGCGACCCCGAACTGGGTGGCCAAGTCACTCTCGCTGGGCAGTTGCTCGCCCTCACTGAACAACCCGAGTTCGACCAGCTCGATCAAACGACGCGCCACTTCCTCCGTACGCCCTTCCTGGCGCAGGCGCATGAAATTGGCAGGTCGGACGTTCTTCAACTCGTTCATAGGCGGCTAAGCCGAATACCTCCCTGGCTTGGTACACGTGCGTGAGTCACACCCATGGCGGGTGATGCTGCGGGCCATTATGGCCATCGCCGGACAGGCCGCAATTAAAAATTTATTTTCATATCTTTCAATCAAAACCTGAAGAAAGACTGACTCTAAAGCGGTCAAGACTCGGGTAAATACGGCAAACAATCGACAGAAACCCCACCAGGATGTCGCTGTATTGGCAGGACCGAAAACATAAGATATGGTTTTAAATGTTTTAGCAACCTACCCGCCAAAACCGCCCCACGCACGCCCTGGCAGCCCTGACTGTCGCTAGCCGTGCCGGGATTCTCCAGAGGAGCACACCCGCGATGACCGAACTGACCCGAGCCGACTGGGAAGAACGCGCCAGCCGGCTGAGAATCGAAGGCCGCGCCTTCATCCAAGGTGAGTATGTGGAAGCTGCCAGCGGCGATACCTTCGACTGCATCAGCCCGGTCGATGGACGCCTGCTCTGCAAGGTCGCCAGTAGCGGCGAGGCGGATGCGATGCGGGCAGTTGCCTCAGCCCGTGCAACCTTCGACTCCGGCCTCTGGTCTCGCCTGGCACCGGTCGAGCGCAAGCAGGCGATGATCCGCTTCGCCGAGCTGATCGATGCCCACGCCGAGGAACTGGCCCTGCTGGAAACCCTGGACATGGGTAAACCGATCAGCGACTCGCTGAACGTTGACCTTCCTTGCGCGGTAGACGCCATTCGCTGGAGCGCCGAAGCCATCGACAAGGTCTACGACGAAGTGGCCGCAACGCCTCATGACCAACTGGGCCTGGTGACCCGTGAGCCGGTGGGGGTTGTTGCCGCCATCGTGCCGTGGAACTTCCCCCTGCTGATGACCTGCTGGAAGCTAGGCCCTGCGCTAGCTACCGGTAACTCGGTGGTCCTGAAGCCGTCCGAACGCTCCCCGCTGACCGCCATTCGCCTGGCCCAGTTGGCCTGTGATGCCGGCATCCCGGCTGGCGTGCTGAACGTGCTGCCAGGCTTCGGCCACAGTGTGGGCAAGGCTCTGGCCCTGCACATGGATGTCGACACCCTGGCCTTTACCGGCTCCACCCGCACCGCCAAGCAGCTGCTGATCAATTCTGGCGAATCCAACATGAAGCGCGTCTGGCTGGAAGCCGGCGGCAAGAGCCCGAACATCGTCTTCGCTGACGCCCCTGACCTGCAGGCCGCCGCCGAAGCCGCTGCCGGCGCCATCGCCTTCAACCAGGGCGAAGTCTGCACCGCGGGTTCGCGCCTGCTGGTAGAGCGCTCCATCAAGGACAAGTTCGTGCCCATGGTGGTCGAGGCGATCAAGGCCTGGAAGCCGGGCAACCCATTGGACCCGGCGACCAACGTCGGTGCCCTGGTGGACAGCCAGCAACTGGACATCGTGCTTGGCTACATCGAATCCGGCCACGCCGACGGTGCCAAGCTGGTGGCTGGCGGCAAACGTGTGCTGGAAGAAACCGGCGGCACCTACGTCGAGCCGACCATCTTCGACGGCGTGGACAACGCTATGCGCATCGCCAAGGAAGAAATCTTTGGCCCGGTGCTCTCGGTCATCGCCTTCGACAGCGAAGAAGAAGCGGTCGCCATCGCCAACGACACCATCTACGGCCTGGCCGCGGCGGTGTGGACCAGCAACCTGTCCCGCGCCCACCTGGTCGGCAAGGCCCTGCGCGCTGGCAGCGTCTGGATCAACCAGTACGACGGCGGCGACATGACCGCGCCCTTCGGCGGCTTCAAACAGTCCGGCAACGGCCGCGACAAGTCGCTGCACGCCTTCGACAAGTACACCGAGCTGAAAGCGACCTGGATCAAGCTCTGACCTATGGCAGGTGGCAACCGGACGGGGAGAGGTCCGGTTGCCACCCTCAACGAAGAGACCACCGGCGGCGCGCGGCCGCCTTATCACCGCTTCTTGTTCGATACCGATACAAAACCAATAAAGGAACCGACCGATGAGCAATGCACCCAGCAAGGCTGCAGTGGCTGACCGGGACGCGGAGCAATTACGCGCCCTGGGCTACACGTCCAACTTCGAACGCAGCATGAGCCTTTGGGAGAACTTTGCCCTGGGCTTCACCTACCTGTCCCCGGTGGTGGGGGTCTATACCCTGTTCGGCCTGTGTCTGGCGGCCGGAGGCCCACCGATGTTCTGGTCCTACCTGCTGGTGGGCATCGGTCAGTTGCTGGTGTGCCTCGTGTTCTGTGAAGTGGTTTCGCAATTCCCCATCTCCGGTGGCGTCTATCCCTGGGCACGGCGCCTGGTGGGCAAGCGCTGGGCCTGGATGGTGGGCTGGCTTTACTCCGTCTCGCTCTGCGTGACCATCGCTGCAGTCGCCCTCGGTGCCGGCCCCTACATCGCCAACCTGCTTGGCTTCGAGCCCACGGCCGTCACCAATACGCTGATCGCCCTTGGCCTGACCCTGATAGCGACCCTGTTGAACCTGAGCGGCACGAAACTACTGGCCCGTGTGGCGATGTTCGGCTTCATCTGCGAATTGCTGGGCGCCCTGGTAATCGGTGGCTACCTGCTGATCTTCGAGCGCCACCAACCTATCAGCGTGCTGTTCAACACGTTCGACATCAGCATCGACGGCAGCTACTGGCCCGCGTTCCTCACGGCGTCGTTGGCCGGCATGTTCCTCTACTACGGCTTCGAGGCTTGCGGCGACGTTGCCGAGGAAACACCGAACCCGAGCAAGCGCATTCCCAAGGCCATGCGCATGACCGTCTATATCGGCGGCGGCGCTGCCATGTTTGCGGCGATAGCGCTGATCCTCGCGGTGCCGGACATGGCCAAGGTGATTTCGGGCGAAGACAGCGACCCGATGTCCACCATCCTCAACAACGCTTTCGGCCCCCTCGGGTCGCGACTGGTCATGGCGGTGATCATCGTTTCCTTCGTCTCTTGCGTACTGAGCCTGCAGGCCGCAGCAAGCCGGCTGCTGTACTCCTATGCGCGTGACGAGATGGTCATGGGCAGTTCGCTGCTCAAGCGTCTGTCGCCCAACACCCATGTACCGGCCGCTGCACTGGTAGTCTGCGGCCTGCTGCCGGCCGCCATCGTCTGCGCGGGCTTCTTCTTGCAGAATGCCATCGCCGCGGTGGTTGCCTTCGCCGCGATCGGCATCTACCTGTCATTCCAGATGATCGTTGGCGGCGCGCTGTTCGCTCGCGTCCGCGGCTGGCAACCGAGCGGGCAATTCACCCTGGGCAACTGGGGTTGGGTCGTCAACATTGCGGCCCTGATCTACGGCGTGCTGGCCATCGTCAACATGTCCTGGCCGCGCACTCCGGACGCGCCGTGGTACGTCAATTACGGAATCGTCGTCACAGCGGCCGTAATCATTGCAATCGGCCTGCTCTACATGCTCGTACTCAAGCCTTACGACCGCGGCCAGGCCCCTGCTGGGGACGCGTGGAAACTGTCGACGCCAGCGCTGGAGAGCGAGCCGGCACGTTGAGTCAAACAGGGTGGGGCTGCCAGGCCCCGCCCTCCCCGCCTTCAAGCCAGCAGTGCCACCGACTTGATCTGCGCCCAGAGGGTCTGGCCAGGGTAGAGGCCAAGCTGGTCACGGGAGAAGCGGGTGATGCGCGCCAGCATGGGCGTGCCATCCACATCGAGACGCACCAGCACGTGGGCTGGATTGGCGGCCGGAGACTCTTCCACCATCCGTGCCGGCAATAGGTTGAGGATGCTGCTGTCGCGCTGTTTCTCCAGGCTCAGGCTGACGTCCCGCGCCAGCACCCGGAAGCGCAGGGAGCGGCTTTCGGCAACCGGCGAATGGGCCACCCTCACGCTGAGAGAGCTACCGGGCAACGCCAGGGTCAGCAACTGGTACTGGGCATCGAAACCCTGCACCCGCCCTTCGATCACCACACCGGCCTCGTCTTCCTGCGCGGTGGGAAGATCCAGGCGGGCGAGGGTCTGCTCCAGCGGCCCGCTGGCCAGCACCTGGCCGTTATCCAGCAGCACCAGGTGGTCGGCCAGGCGCGCCACTTCATCCGGCGAATGGCTGACGTAGAGGACCGGGATGTCCAACTCGTCATGCAGGCGCTCCAGGTAGGGCAGGATCTCGCCCTTGCGCTTGAGGTCCAGCGCCGCCAGGGGCTCATCCATCAACAGCAGGCGCGGACTGGTCAGCAGGGCACGGGCAATGCCGACACGCTGGCGCTCGCCGCCGGACAAACCGTCCGGCATGCGCTCGAGCAGATGGCTGATACCCAGCAGTTTCACCGCCTGCTCCAACGCGACACGGCGCTCCCGCGCGGGTATGCGCCGCTGGCCGAACTCCAGATTACGCAGGACCGAGAGATGTTCGAACAGGCTGGCTTCCTGGAACACATACCCCAGGGGGCGCTTGTGGGTGGGCAGGAAATGGCCACGGGCACTGTCCTGCCAGACCTCCCCATTGATCTCCAGGTAGCCCTCGGCGGCGCGCTCCAGGCCCGCGATGCAGCGCAGCAGGCTGGTCTTGCCCGATCCGGAGTGGCCGAACAGGGCGCTGACGCCACGGCCAGGCAGTTCGAGATCGGTCTCCAGGACAAAGTCCGGATGGCGCAGGCGGAATCGCGCGCGAATCTGTTGCATAAGTCAGGTCCAGCCGGGTTTCAGGCGTCGGCTGGTATTCAGCGCCAGCAGGATGAGGAAGGAGAACAACAGCATGCCGCCGGCCAACCAGTGGGCCTGGGCGTACTCCATGGCTTCGACGTGATCGAAGATCTGCACCGAGACCACGCGGGTCTTCTCCGGAATGTTGCCGCCAATCATCAGCACTACGCCGAACTCACCCACGGTATGGGCGAAGCCGAGGATGGACGCGGTGACGAAACCTGGCCTGGCCAGTGGCAGGACCACCGAGAAAAAGGTGTCCCAAGGACTGGCTCGCAGTGTGGCGGCTACTTCCAGCGGACGTTGGCCGATGGTGGTGAAGGCGTTCTGCAGGGGCTGCACGACAAAGGGCATGGAATAGATCACCGAACCCACCACCAGGCCGGCAAAGGTGAAGGGCAAGGTGCCGAGGCCTAGGCTCTGGGTGAACTGGCCGATGAACCCGTGGGGTCCCATGCTGACGAGCAAATAGAAACCGATGACCGTAGGCGGAAGCACCAGCGGCAGGGCGACCACGGCTGCGACTGTCCCCTTCAGGCGTGAACGGGTGCGCGCCAGCCACCAGGCGATAGGAGTGCCCACCACGAGCAGGAGCAGCGTGGTGAGGGTGGCAAGTTCCAGGGTCAGCCAGATGGCGGCCAGATCGGTACGGTCGAGGGGAAAGCTCATGGGTTGGCCGAATGATCACTTTTCGCTGTGTTGCGAACTATATAGCGAAGCTGCGTAGCCAGCCAGAATCAGGCTTAACCCCACCCCGGTCCGCTGCGGTGCAGGGCGTTGTCCGCGTCGAACAAGAGTTGCTCAAGGTCCTGCGCTCGCGAGGATTCGGCATGGCCGATTCGCAGGGTCAGGCTCTGCTCAGTCGCGCGATTGAAAGCACCAAGGCCAGCACGCAGGCGCTGCAGGACGGCATTCGGATCGCCATAACCGGAAGTCAGCACAAGGAACTCCCCGCCCCCGAGGCGCGCCAACAGGTCACCGCGCCGGAACTGCGCCCGAAGCATGCGAGCGGCAGTCAGCGGCAGGCTCTCACCTGGCCCGCTGTCGTTGCTGCCAACCAGCAGGTGGAGCAACAGGCAAGGTGTGTCGCGCTGGCGTGAGGCGTCCAGTTCTCCGGCGGCGTGGTGCAGGAAACCGAGACGGTTGTGCAGGCCGGTGAGCTCATCGGTCATGGAGAAGCGCTGGATGTCCTGTTCGACCCGCTCGCGCTCGCAGGCTTCGTCATAGAGCAGCCGGTTGGCGGCGACCAGGTCCTGGGTACGGGCGATGACGCGCTGCTCCAGTTCGTTGTAGAGCTGGACATTCTCCATGGCCACCGAGGTGGAGTCCGCCAGGGCCTGCAACAGACCGACCTCCCGCACACTCGCCATGCGCGGGGTGGCCCAGTAGGTGCCGATCGCCCCCACCGGGGCCATGCTGCGAATGGGCACCATCACCAGGCTTTTGACGAAGGTGGGGCGGTAGGCGTCGTGGGGGATGCGTGGGTCCTGGTAGATATCTTCGATCACTGCGGGCTCGCGGTTGATCATCGCCCAGCCGCTGATGCAGGTTTCCATGGGAAAGCGCAGGCCCTTCCACAGCGGTGAGATGGCGTCCTCATCCTTGTAGAAGCAGCGATCACCGTCACGCAGGACGAAGGTGGCACCATCCGCCCCTACCAGTTCCCGCGCAGCGCTGCGCACGATCTCTGCGATACGGTCGAGATCGCGGGCCAGGGACAATTCCTGAATGGCCCGTACCAGGCATTCGAGATTGCGTTCATAGCTGACAGCGGAACCTTCCATAGACCCACGCCTCCAGTCCGGAGCGAAGACGCCCCGGATTCATATCAGCACAGAGCTTCAGTCCTTGCGAGAGGGCGACAGCAATTCGATCTTGTAGCCGTCGGGATCTTCCACGAAGGCCAGGATACTGGTGCCGTGCTTCATCGGCCCCGGCTCACGGGTGATCTTGCCACCACGGGCACGGATGTCCTCGCAGGCCTTGTAGACATCGTCCACTTCCAGCGCGATGTGGCCATAGGCAGTGCCCAGCTCGTATTTATCCACACCCCAGTTGTAGGTGAGTTCGATCACGCTGTTGTGGGCTTCGTCGCCGTAGCCGACGAACGCGAGGGTGAACTGGCCGTCCGGATAGTCCTTGCGACGCAGCAGGGTCATGCCTAGCACTTCGGTGTAGAAGGCGATGGATTTGTCCAGGTCGCCGACGCGCAGCATGGTATGCAGCAGTCTCATCGTTGCTTCCTCATCGGTTGCCCGTTTTGCCGGGCTATAAATGCGAACCCCGGCTCGTGGCCGGGGTTCGTAGGCTCATGCTGACAAGCTTATCAGAACAGCTTGCGGCCCTTGCCTGCAGCGATGCGCATGCGCAGGGCGTTGAGCTTGATGAAGCCAGCGGCGTCGGCCTGATTGTAGGCGCCGGCATCGTCCTCGAAGGTGGCGATGTTGGCGTCGAACAGGGAGTCGTCGGACTTGCGACCGACCACGATGACGTTGCCCTTGTAAAGCTTCAGGCGTACCACACCGTTCACGTTGGTCTGGGAGGCGTCGATCATCTGCTGCAGCATCAGACGCTCCGGGCTCCACCAGTAACCGGTGTAGATCAGGCTGGCGTACTTCGGCATCAGCTCGTCTTTCAGGTGCGCGACTTCGCGGTCCAGGGTAATGGACTCGATAGCGCGGTGGGCACGAAGCATGATGGTGCCGCCGGGGGTCTCGTAGCAGCCACGGGACTTCATGCCGACATAACGGTTCTCGACGATGTCGAGGCGGCCGATGCCGTTGATGCCGCCGACGCGGTTCAGCTCGGTCAGCACCTGGGCCGGAGTCAGTTCCTTGCCGTCGATGGCGACGATGTCACCATTGCGATAGGTCAGTTCGATGTAGGTCGGGGTATCCGGCGCCTTTTCCGGGGAAGTGGTCCACTTCCACATGTCTTCTTCGTGCTCGGTCCAGGTGTCTTCCAGCACGCCGCCTTCATAGGAGATATGCAGCAGGTTGGCGTCCATGGAGTACGGGGACTTCTTCTTGCCGTGGCGCTCGATCGGGATGGCGTGCTTCTCGGCATAGTCCATCAGCTTCTCGCGGGACAGCAGGTCCCACTCGCGCCAGGGAGCGATCACTTTCACGCCCGGCTTCAGTGCATAGGCACCCAGTTCGAAACGCACCTGGTCGTTGCCCTTGCCGGTGGCGCCGTGGGAGATGGCGTCGGCGCCGGTCTCGTTGGCGATTTCGATCAGGCGCTTGGCGATCAGCGGACGGGCGATGGAGGTGCCCAGCAGGTACTCGCCTTCATAGATGGTGTTGGCGCGGAACATCGGGAATACGAAGTCGCGAACGAATTCTTCGCGCAGGTCATCGATGTAGATTTCCTTGACGCCCATCGCCTGGGCCTTGGCGCGGGCCGGCTCGACCTCTTCGCCCTGGCCGAGGTCAGCGGTGAAGGTCACTACTTCGCAGTTATAGGTATCTTGCAGCCACTTGAGGATCACCGAGGTGTCCAGGCCACCGGAATAAGCCAGGACAACCTTCTTCACGTCCGCCATGCCATCAACTCCACGGGGGTTGTACGAAAAACCCGTGATTCTACTGACCCTGGCGGTCAAATTACAGTGGCGCGACAGCTTATGACGACGAGGCGACAGAATCTGTCGACTGTGCGACGAGCGGCAGGGTCAGGAACCGCTCGGGGTCTTGGGGGCGGGAGCAGCACCCTGGACGCCCGGAGCGGGAGCCGGGCCGGTCGGAGCGGCGTCGGGAACGCCAGGCTTGACGGGATCCGGCGCCTCCGCCGGAGCAGGAGCGGGCGCTGCGGCCGGCGCCTCCACAGGCAGGTCGACGCGCGACAACTGCACGGTGGCCCGGCGATTCTTGGCCCGGTTGGCCGAGCTGTTGTTCGGCGCCAGCGGATAGCGCTCACCATGGAAGCGCATGACCATTTGCGCCTCGGGGAAACCGTTGGCCTTGAAGTAGTCGTACACCACCAGGGCGCGGCGGCGCGAGAGGTCGCGGTTGGTCAGACGATTGCCGCTGTTGTCGGAATGGCCATCGATCTCGATGTGATTGACGCTTGGATCAGCCTTGATGAAGTCGAGCATGATTTCCAGCTTCGCCCGCGCGATATCGTCCAGCTCCATGCCGCCCCCCGGAAAGCCGACCTGCACATGCTTGACCTGGTCGAAGTTCACCGGCAGCAGCTTGGCGGTGCACGCGAGATAATCCTGGTAGGCCTGGTTGAATTTCACCGGCAGCAGGCGCACTTCCATGGCGTCGCCGCCCTGCAGGGTGCGATGGCGTATCAGAGGGCTGCGGCCCTCCATCAGGCCGGCAAGCAGACGCCCGGCCTGCTGCTGGGAACTGTTGAAGGGCACCTCACCGCCGCCGACGCTGACCACACCAAGGTTGATATCGCCCCTGCCCGGCTGCCAGGGCGCTGCAGCCGCCAGCAAGGTCGCTGACCCCGCCCCCATCCAGCGTTCGTGAGCCTTCAGGCGGAAAGTGGCCTGCTCGCCGGCACGACGCACGAACTCACCCGCACCGAAGTCCGTGATGGATTGCGAAAGGCGGCATTCGAACTTGTCACCCTCGACCTTCCACTCCACCTTCTCCAGGCGAGTCTGGAATGTGATGGCCATGGCCGGCAGGCTGGCGAGCAAACTCAGGATGGCGAGATAACGCTGGCGCACGGCTGGCTCCACGGGGAATTACGGCGTTCCTGCTGGATATCGGTGGCGCTCGACAAAACTTGAGCGCGGATTTACCTGCGCACTCGCCCGAGGATCAGGCCCTGCGTGCCCCTGCAGGGCTTTTCCGGTAGCATGTCCGCCCAGTTCTGCCCGCCTGGAAGCCCCTCATGTCCGACCGTTTGACCCTCCTGCGTCCCGACGACTGGCACATCCATCTGCGCGATGGTGCCGTCCTGGCCCACACCGTTGCGGATGCTGCCCGTACTTTCGGCCGCGCCATCATCATGCCCAACCTGGTACCTCCGGTTCGCAATGCCGAGGAAGCCGACGCGTATCGCCAGCGCATCCTTGCCGCCCGTCCGGCGGGCAGCCACTTCGAACCCTTGATGGTGCTGTACCTCACCGATCGCACCAGCCCGGAGGACATTCGCGCGGCCAAGGCTTCCGGTTTCGTGCACGCGGCCAAGCTTTATCCGGCCGGCGCCACCACCAACTCGGATTCCGGCGTCACCAGCGTCGACAAGATCTTCCCGGCCCTGGAAGCCATGGCCGAAGTCGGCATGCTGCTGCTGGTCCACGGTGAAGTGACCCGTGGCGAAATCGACGTATTCGACCGCGAGAAAGTATTCATCGACGAACACCTGACCCGCGTAGTCGAGCGCTTCCCGACCCTGAAGGTGGTGTTCGAACACATCACCACCGGCGACGCGGTGCAGTTCGTGCAATCGGCTTCGGCCAACGTCGGCGCCACCATCACCGCCCACCACCTGCTGTACAACCGCAACCACATGCTGGTTGGCGGCATTCGTCCGCACTTCTATTGCCTGCCGATCCTCAAGCGCAACGTACATCAGGAAGCACTACTGGACGCTGCCACCAGCGGCAGCGCCAAGTTCTTCCTCGGCACCGACTCGGCGCCCCACGCCAAGCACGCCAAGGAAGCCGCGTGCGGCTGCGCCGGCTGCTACACCGCGTATGCCGCCATCGAGCTCTATGCTGAAGCCTTCGAGCAGCGCAATGCGCTGGACAAGCTGGAGGCCTTCGCCAGTTTCCACGGTCCGGACTTCTACGGCCTACCACGCAACACCGACCGCATCACCCTGGTCCGCGAAGAATGGACCGCCCCCGCCACCCTGCCGCTGGGCGAGCAGGTGGTGGTACCGCTGCGCGCTGGCGAGAAGCTGCAATGGCGCCTGCTGGAGGAACAAGCGTGAGCGAGGACCTTTACGACGACGAACTGGACGGCAGCCTGCCCTCCGGCCCGCGCCACCCCATGGCAGCGCGCTTCCGTGGTTACCTGCCGGTGGTGGTAGATGTGGAGACCGGCGGTTTCAACGCCGCGACCGATGCCTTGCTGGAGATCGCCGCGACCACCATCGCGATGGATGAGCAGGGTTTCCTCTACCCGGACCATACCCACTTCTTCCGCATCGAGCCGTTCGAAGGCGCCAATATCGAACAGGCCGCGCTGGAGTTCACCGGGATCAAGCTGGATCACCCACTGCGCATGGCGGTGAGCGAGGAGCACGCGCTGACGGAAATCTTCCGTGGCCTGCGCAAGTCGATCAAAGCCAATGGCTGCAAGCGCGCCATCCTGGTCGGCCACAACTCCAGCTTCGACCTCGGTTTCCTGAATGCTGCAGTGAACCGGACCGCTCTCAAGCGCAATCCATTCCACCCCTTCTCCAGCTTCGACACCGCGACCCTGGCTGGCCTCGCCTACGGTCAGACCGTACTGGCCAAGGCTTGCCAGGCCGCCGGCATCGATTTCGACGGCCGCGAGGCACACTCGGCGCGCTACGACACCGAGAAGACTGCCGAGCTGTTCTGCGGCATCGTCAACCGCTGGAAGGAAATGGGCGGCTGGATCGACGACGACGATTGAGTCCCCATCGAAACTCCAGACATGAAAAAGCCCGGCATATGCCGGGCTTTTTCTTTAGCTGGAAACGCTTACAGGGAAGAAGCGTTCTCGGCCAGGTACTGGGCAACACCTTCCGGAGAAGCGGTCATGCCCTTGTCGCCTTTCTTCCAGTTGGCCGGGCAGACTTCGCCGTGCTCTTCGGTGAACTGCAGGGCGTCGACCAGACGCAGCAGCTCGTCCATGTTACGGCCCAGCGGCAGGTCGTTGACGATCTGGGAACGCACAACGCCGTTCTTGTCGATCAGGAAAGCGCCGCGGTAAGCCACGCCGTCTTCGGATTCGACGTCGTAGGCCTTGGCGATTTCGTGCTTCATGTCGGCAGCCAGGGTGTACTTGACCGGGCCGATGCCGCCCTTGTCTACCGGGGTGTTACGCCAGGCGTTGTGGGTGAAGTGGGAGTCGATCGACACGCCGATCACTTCCACGCCACGGGCCTGGAACTCGGGAATGCGGTGGTCCAGGGCGATCAGCTCGGACGGGCAGACGAAGGTGAAGTCCAGCGGGTAGAAGAACACCAGACCGTATTTGCCCTTGATGGCCTCGGACAGGGTGAAGCTGTCGACGATTTCGCCATTGCCCAGAACGGCGGCAACGGTGAAGTCCGGAGCCTGCTTGCCTACGAGTACGCTCATTCCATGTCTCCTGAGTTGTCATGAGTAGTCAGTGGGGTCGGGGTCACAGCCTGGCCGACCAATGTGGCGACGCCATGACACCCGCTTCCAAAAGGACGGGCAATAATACACTCGACGGCTAACCCCGCCCACCGCTTTCGACTGGCGGGTCAACGTCCGCCGCTGACCGCCGAATTACGCGGGAACACCTCTGGCCCGGGCGTTTCAGGCAAATCTTTGACAATCATTCTCATTACTATTAGTATCCCCTCATCCAACCACTCCCCTGAGTTCTGAGTGCTATGTACGTCTGTCTCTGTCTAGGTGTCACTGACGGTCAAATTCGCGAAGCCATCTATGAAGGCTGCTGCAGCTATCGCGAAGTACGCAACACGCTGGAAGTGGGCACCCAATGCGGCAAGTGTGCTTGCCTGGCCAAGCAGGTGGTCAAGGAGACCTTGGCCGAGGTGCAGAGCAGCCAGGCGGCCCTCGCCTACCCCGCGGCATACGCCATCGCCTGACCATTCGGCGGAATCACAGGAAACCGGACCGCAGCGTCCGGTTTTTTGTGCCTGATTTTCAATACTTTAGAGTTCAAATGTAGAAGTAAAACATTCTTATTAATATTCAAATTCATTTGTAATTCAACAACTTAGATTTGACACAATAAATTGCGAGGATCAGAATTTCTTAACCATCCACTCTTCCTACGGCAGGATTCCACATGAAAGGCGACAAGAAAGTCATACAGCATCTCAACAAGATCCTCGGAAACGAGCTTGTTGCGATCAACCAGTACTTCCTGCACGCCCGCATGTACGAAGATTGGGGTCTGAAGAAACTGGGTGAACACGAGTACCACGAGTCCATCGACGAGATGAAGCATGCGGACAAGCTGATCAAGCGCATTCTCTTCCTCGAGGGCCTCCCCAACCTGCAAGACCTTGGCAAGCTGATGATCGGCGAGAACACCAAGGAGATGCTGGCCAGCGACCTCAAGCTGGAGCTGGCAGCCGTTCCGGACCTGAAGACGGCTATTGCCTACTGCGAAAGCGTCGGTGACTACGGCAGCCGCGAACTGCTGGAAGAAATCCTCGAGTCCGAGGAAGAACATATCGACTGGCTGGAAACCCAACTGGGCCTGATCGACAAAGTCGGCCTGGAGAACTATTTGCAGTCGCAGATGGACGAGTAATCCGCCGACAAAAAAGAAGCCCCGCCAATGCGGGGCTTTTTAATTTGATGCACCGCCAAATCATTCTCCTCGAATCCGGAACACTATTAACTATCGAAAAACGGACCGACATGAATGAGTAACTTTCAACATCAAGATGCCTTCTCAATTTGAGAAGCCAGTATCTTCCCGAACAGCTAACGATAAGCAAAAAAAACCCCGCATTTGCGGGGCTTTTTTCGAATCCGGAGCGGATCAGGCGCTGGCCTTGCTCACGGCATCCTTGACCAGGGTCTGCAGCTCACCCTTTTCGAACATCTCGGTAATGATGTCGCTGCCACCAACCAGTTCACCGCCTACCCACAGCTGGGGGAAGGTCGGCCAGTTCGCGTACTTCGGCAGATTCGCGCGGATTTCCGGATTCTGCAGAATGTCGACATAAGCGAACTTCTCGCCACAAGCCATCAGGACTTGCGCGGCGCGGGCCGAGAAGCCGCACTGCGGAGCGTTCGGCGAGCCTTTCATGTACAGCAGGACAGTGTTGTTGGCGATCTGCTCTTTGATGGTTTCGATGATATCCATTGGGCACCTCGGCTGAACTTTCCGACTGGCAAGTCGGCAGGATGGCGGCATTGTAACGGAAAGCCGAGCGGCGCGCTCGGGCTTCCCTTGTCTTCAGGCGGCCACCACTTCCACAGGAACGCCATTGAGTGCGGCGTTGCCAGAAACCGCATCCAGTTGGCGTTCATCGGTCAGATCGTTGGCACTGGCGCCCGGCTGCTCGCTGGCGATGCCCATGCGCACACCGGGCCGTGCATGCCCCCAACCATGGGGAAGGCTGACTACGCCCGGCATCATGTCCTCGCTGGCGCCTACCTCTACCTCGATCATCCCAACCCGCGAACGCACCCTTACCCGTTGCCCATCTACCAGTCCACGTGCTTCCAGGTCGCGCGGGTGCATCAGCAACTGATGACGCGGCTTGCCTTTCACCAAGCGGTGGTAGTTGTGCATCCAGGAGTTGTTGCTGCGCACATGGCGGCGACCAATCAGCACCAGCTCGCCCTCCCGGGGAGTGGGTTGTGCCGCGAAGCGTTCGAGATCGGCCAGGAGAATCGACGGAGCTGCCTCGACCTTGCGGCTGGTCGTCTTCAGCCGACCGGCCAGATTGGGCTTTAGCGGGCCGAGGTCAACGCCGTGGGGATGTTCCCGCAACCGCGCCACGGAAAGCTTGAGCTCGGAGCGGTCACCATAGGCACCGGCACGCAGCCCCAGATCGATCATCTGCTCGGGGGCCATGGTGGGCTTCAGTTCGATACCGGTGCGAGCGGCAAAGGCCTTGGCCAGCCCGACGAAGATTTCCCAGTCGTGCAGCGCCCCCGCTGGCTTGGTCAGTACGGACTCGTTGAAGCGGGTGACGTTGCGGACGGCGAAAAGGTTGAAGGTGGTGTCGTAGTGCTCGTGCTCCAGGGGCGCGGTGGGCGGCAGGATCAGGTCGGCATAGCGGGTAGTCTCGTTGATATAGAGGTCGATGCTGAGCATGAACTCCAGGCCATCCAGCGCCTGTTCCAGCTGACGACCGTTGGGCGTGGACAACACCGGATTGCCGGCAACCGTCACCAACGCCCTCACCTGCCCCTCGCCAGGAGTGAGCATTTCTTCAGCCAGTGCCGCTACCGGCAGCTCTCCGCCGTACTCGGGCAAGCCGGATACCCGGCTCTGCCAGCGATTGAAATGACCGCCCGACGTGGCGGCTACCAGGTCTACCGCCGGTTCGGTGCAGAGCACACCACCCACCCGATCCAGGTTGCCGGTAACCAGGTTGATCAGCTGGATCAGCCATTGGCAGAGGCTGCCGAAGGCCTGGGTCGATACGCCCATGCGGCCATAGCAAACCGCACTCTCGGCCGCAGCGAAGTCCCGGGCCAGTTGGCGAATGTGTTCTGCCGGAACGCCGCAACGCTGGCTCATGGCCTCTGGCGTGAATCGGTCGATGGCCTCCCGCACCTGTTCAAGACCTTCGATCTCAAGATGGGTGGCGCGACCAAGGCGCTCTTCGAACAGGGTATTGAGCAAGCCGAACAGAAGCGCCGCATCCTGCCCCGGACGCACGAACAGGTGTTGATCGGCCATGGCCGCGGTTTCGCTGCGTCGGGGGTCGACTACCACCAGTTTTCCTCCCCGCGCCTGTAGCGCCTTCAGGCGCTTCTCCACATCCGGCACGGTCATGATGCTGCCGTTCGAAGCCAGTGGGTTGCCGCCCAGGATGAGCATGAACTGTGTCTGATCGATGTCCGGAATCGGAATCAGCAAGCCGTGACCGTACATTTGCTGGCTGATCAGGTGATGGGGCAACTGGTCCACCGAAGTCGCCGAAAAGCGTCCGCGGGTCTTGAGCAAACCGAGGAAGTAGTTGCTGTGAGTCATCAACCCATAGTTGTGCACGCTTGGGTTGCCCTGATAGACGGCCACCGCATTGTTGCCATGACGTCCCTGGATATCCGCCAGACGCTCGGCCACCAGCGCAAAGGCTTCATCCCACTCGATGGGCAACCATTCGTTGCCGGCTCGGCGCATGGGTTGGCGAATACGGTCAGGATCGTTCTGGATGTCCTGCAGAGCCACCGCCTTGGGGCAGATATGGCCTCGACTGAAGCTGTCCTGGGCGTCGCCCTTGATGGAAAGGATGCGCCGGCTGCCATCCTCCTGGTCTTCGGTCTCGATGGTCAGGCCGCAGATGGCCTCGCAGAGATGGCACGCACGGTGATGAAGGGTCTTGGTCATTGCCTGGCCTCATTCTTGTTCGAGACGACCGGTCAGGTCGCAAGAACGAGACTATGGAACCAGAAGTGCCGCTCGGCCAGCAGCGTCATCGCCGTGAATCGGCAGGCATCATGCCTGCCGATTCACCAGCCCCGTCAGCGGATGGACTGGATGGTGCCCTTGTTGCCGGTCACCTTGGCGGTCACCTTCTTGAATACGACGTAATCCTTCACGCTCAGCTCGTAGCGCGGAGCGACGATCAGGTCTGCCCCCGAAGACTTGACAGCCTTGTAGGCCGCAGCAGACTTGACGGCGGAGATGGGGTCCGGACCGAAAGGCAGGCCGCCACCACTGTCGCCGCCATAGGCCACGCCATCAGCGAACTCCGCGTCCCCACCGAACTGCAGGAAGCTGAACAGGATGTTCACCTCGGACTGCCCAGTGATTTGCTCGCCCACTTTGATATCGGCCTTGAGGTCGGTCTTCACGTTGCCGTTCAGCGGTGAAGTCGGTTGGCTGACGTTGTAGCTGCTGCAGCCGGTCATGGCAGCGAAGGTGACAGCCAGGGCAGTGGGTACAAGGAACTTCTTCATTGCGATCTCCATGGATCATAGAAAGTCTGAACGGCTCCGCTGGATTTCCATGCGCGGTAGCCGTCCCCGGAAAACACCCGAATCCGGGGACGCGCAAACCTATCAATCCGCTTCACGCGGCATCAGTTCACGCGTTCCGAAAAGACCTTCAGATATTTTCCCGCCGAGTGGCGGTAGATGGAGTAGGCCCACATCTCAGGGCGTAGGCTCAGCCAGGCAGACCCGATTACGCCCCCCACTCTTGGCCCGATAGAGTGCTGCATCGGCCTGCTCCAGCAGGTGTTCGGGGCGGTCGTCCTGCGCCGGCACCTCACTGTGCGCGCCCACGCTCACCGTTACCACGCCAAAGGGATTGCCGGAGTGCACCAGGCCCTGCTCGTAGACCGCCTGCCGAATCCGCTCCGCCACCAAGCGTGCGCCGGCGACATCGGTATGGGGCAGCAGTACGGCGAACTCCTCGCCGCCATAACGGGCCACCGTGTCTCCGGCGCGCACCTTGAAACGACGTAGCACGTCGCCCACCGCCTTGAGGCAGACGTCGCCTGCCTGGTGGCCGTAGCGGTCGTTGTAGGCCTTGAAGAAATCAACGTCGATCATCACCAGCGCCAGTGGCGAGCCAACCGTAGCGGCGCGGTGGTACTCGACCTGCAAGGCCTGATCGAACTGCCGTCGATTGGAGATGCCGGTCAGGCTGTCACGGTTGGCTAGACGGAACAGTTCGCGGTTTTCCCGCGCAATGCTCTGGGCGGCAGCCATGCGCTTGCGCATCCGCGTAGCCAATCCACCGCCGACAAGGATCAGCGCCAGCACCAGCATCGCCACCAGGCAGGCGACCACCGCAGTCTTTCGCCCCCACTCGGCCAGCACTTCCTGGCGGGACATGGACACCGCCACCACCAGCGGGAAGTGATCCAGGGCGCGGTACGCGTAGATGCGGTCCACCCCATCGAGCACGGAAATGCTCGCCCCCAGCCCCACTGGCGAACGCTTGAGATCAGACTGGAACATGTAGCTGCCGGCCATGCTCTCGCCCGTAGCGCCGGAGGTTTCAGGCCGGCGGTAGACGATCGTGCCGTCGTTCATGGCAACCAGGAGGGAACCCTGCACGCCCATGTCGAAGTGCTTGTAGAACTCGCGGAAGTGATCGATGCGGATGGTCGCCAGCACTACCCCGGCGAAACGACCGTCCCTGTCATTGAAGCGGCGCGACACCGGTAGAATCCACTCACCGGTGGAACGGCTGCGAATCGGGTTGCTCACTTCGGTATCGCGACTCACGGAATGGAGGTGATGCTGGAAGTAGGCGCGATCCGAGTTGTTCGCGTCGTTTGCTGGCGGCGGATTGGTGTAGTAGAGCCAACGCCCTTCGGCGTCATAGACGAACAGTCCGGCCAGTTGCGAGGCTCGCTGCTTGTAGGTCACCAGCAACTGATTGATGGCTTCGGGACTGCTCTCCCCCCGCTCCAGCAGATTCACCAGGCCACCGAGGATGATATCGGCCTCCTTGATGGATTCCTGGCCATGCTGGGCAATGGAATAGGCCAGGTTGGCGTTGGCCTTGTCCGCTTCCCTCAGGTAGACCTGCTTGGAATCCAGCACCTGGGCCAGGTTCATCAGGATGGCTCCCAGACCCGCCAACAGCAGCAGCGCGTACGCCAACCACAGTGAACGTCGCGTTCCCTGGTAGCCCTGAACGGGTTCCGGACCGGTTCCAGCCATCCGCACACTCCTCACTGCCCGTGCCTGCGCTCACCTTAGACAAGCGACTGTGCCGAAACAATCTGGAATGATGGACATTTGCCGCCGGTCCCAGGGCCGTTGTACAACGCCCGACCTCACGCAAACAGCACGCCAGAGCGGTCCACCGGATTGCGCCGTAAAGCCCCGGGCGCCAGGCGTATAGCCACGAACGACGAGGTTTCTGGCACGTATTGGAAAACCGCGACATTTCCTTATAAGATCGCGCCTTTCCCTAGAATCGTCGCCACGTGCGGCTTCGACCGCGCGTCCCGCCTGCTTTGTTCCCGCAATACCCGGCCAGGACACGCGGCCAGTGACAAAAGAAGAAAGGTAGTAACCATGAGCGCTAGGCATTTTCTCTCCCTGATGGACTGCACTCCCCAGGAGCTGAACAGCCTGATCCGTCGAGGCACCGAGCTGAAGGATCTGCGCAACCGAGGCGTGCGTTACGAGCCCCTGAAAAGCCGCGTACTGGGCATGATCTTCGAGAAGGCCTCCACCCGTACCCGTCTCTCCTTCGAAGCGGGCATGATCCAGCTCGGCGGCCAGGCGATCTTCCTGTCCCCGCGTGATACCCAGCTCGGTCGAGGCGAGCCGATCAGCGACAGCGCAATCGTCATGTCGCGCATGCTCGACGCGGTGATGATCCGGACCTTCGCCCACAGCACCCTCACCGAGTTCGCCGCTCACTCGCGGGTTCCGGTCATCAATGGCCTGTCGGACGACCTGCACCCCTGCCAATTGCTGGCAGACATGCAGACCTTCCTCGAACATCGCGGCAGCATCCAGGGCAAGACCGTGGCCTGGATCGGTGATGGCAACAATATGTGCAACACCTATATTGAGGCAGCGATCCAGTTCGACTTCCAGCTGCGCGTCGCTTGCCCAGAAGGCTACGAGCCCAACGCGGAATTCCTCGCCCAGGCCGGAGACCGTGTCAGGGTCGTGCGTGACCCGCGCGAAGCCGTGGCCGGCGCGCACCTGGTCAGCACCGACGTCTGGACCTCCATGGGCCAGGAGGAAGAAACCGCCAGACGCCTGGCGTTGTTCTCCCCCTACCAGGTGAACAAGGCGCTCCTCGACCTGGCCGCGGACGACGTGATATTCATGCACTGCCTGCCGGCCCACCGCGGCGAAGAGATTAGCGTCGATCTGCTCGACGATCCGCGCTCGGTAGCCTGGGACCAGGCGGAAAACCGCCTTCACGCCCAGAAGGCCCTGCTGGAACTGCTGGTCGAACACGCCCATCACGCATGACTCGCGAACTGCTCCTCAGCCTCCACAACCTCAGCTGCGGTTATCACGAACAGCAGGTTGTGCGAGGCCTGAACCTCCATCTCAATGCCGGTGACATCGGCTGCCTGCTCGGCCCTTCGGGTTGCGGCAAGACTACGACCCTGCGCGCCATCGCCGGTTTCGAACCGGTACTGGAAGGCGAAATCCAGCTGGCCGGCGAGGTCATCTCGCGCGCCGGCTTCACCCTGGCACCGGAGAAGCGGCGAATCGGCATGGTGTTCCAGGACTATGCCCTGTTCCCTCACCTGACCGTGGCCGACAACGTCGCCTTCGGCATCCGCAAGGAGCCCGACTGCGAACGCAAGGTCGGTGAACTCCTGGAACTGGTGAAGCTGAACCATCTGGCCAAACGCTATCCCCACGAACTGTCCGGCGGCCAGCAACAGCGCGTTTCGCTGGCCCGCGCCCTGGCGCCGGAACCGCGCCTGCTGTTGCTCGACGAACCCTTTTCCAATCTCGATGGCGAGCTGCGTCGGCGCCTCAGCCAGGAAGTCCGCGAGATCCTCAAGGTACGCGGCACAAGTGCCATTCTGGTGACCCACGACCAGGAAGAAGCCTTCGCCGTCAGCGATCAGGTTGGTGTATTCAGGAATGGCCTGCTGGAGCAGTGGGACACCCCCTACAACCTCTACCACGAGCCCCTGACTCCCTTCGTCGCCAGCTTCGTCGGCCAGGGCTACTTCATTCGCGGCCAGCTTATTTCAGCCGATGCCGTGACCACCGAACTCGGCATAATCCGTGGCAATCGCGCCTACACCTTGCCGCAAGGCTCCGCAGTCGACGTGCTGCTACGCCCTGATGACATAGTCCATGCACCGGAGAGCGAGCTACGCGCCATCGTCATCGGCAAGACGTTCCTCGGCGCCGCCACCCTCTATCGCCTGCAACTGACCACCGGCAGCCAGCTGGAATCGATCTTTCCCAGCCACGCCGATCACCAGCCAGGCCAGGAGGTCGGCATCCGCATCGCCGCCGATCACTTGGTGGTCTTCCCCGCCCAGGGCAGCGTCGCCGCCCACTTCACCCCCCAGGAATCCGGCGTGCGTCGCATCAGCGGCGCGCTCTGAAACCTGTAGGGGCGATCTCAACAGCAAGAACAGCACAGCTGCCTCTGACAGAGGTCGCCCTACACCCAAAGCCGCCCGCTGGCCACCAGCACCGAATGCCCGGCAATACTCACCCGCTCACCATCCAGGCGGCACCAGAGCTCGCCGCTTCGTGCGGAGCACTGCTGGGCCCGCAGCACTCTCTTGTTGAGGCGATTGGCCCAGTAGGGAATCAGGGCGCAGTGGGCAGCACCGGTCACCGGGTCTTCCTCGATCCCGATCACCGGGGCGAAGAAGCGCGAAACGAAGTCATGTTTAATCCCCGCCGCCGTGACGATCACCCCTGACCAAGGCAGCTTGGCCAGCGCCTTGAAGTCCGGTGCGCACGCGCGCACGTCCTGCTCCGACTCCAGTACTGCCATCAGGAAGTTGGCGCCCAGCGCATCCACCGGGGCGATGCCGAGGGCGTGTTCCAGGTCAAGGGTGACGCCCACCTCTTGTGGCACCTGCGCAGGGAAGTCCAGGGCCAGACGTCCCTCCTCTTCGCGCGTGACACGCAATTCGCCGGACTTGCTGGTGAATTCCAGGCGGTCGCCCGGCTCCTGGTAGAGATCGAACAGCACATGGGCGCTGGCCAGGGTAGCGTGGCCGCAGAGTGGCACCTCGGCCTTGGGTGTGAACCAGCGGATGTGCCAAGCACTACCCTCCTTCACCAGAAATGCGGTTTCCGACAGATTGTGCTCGGAGGCGATGCGTTGCATGAGCTGGTCATCGAGCCAGGCGTCGAGGCGATAGACCACCGCCGGGTTGCCGCCGAAAGGCCGTTGGGTGAAGGCATCGACCTGATGAAAGTCCAGCTGCATGACTCGCTCCTTGATGTGGGGTGGGGGCAACACAAGCATGCCAGCCACCAGCGCTCCTTGCGCGATACAGTGGCCGGTCGATATCGGTGGAACAGCCTGATCAGTCTAGCGGAGGCAGGCCATAGCGCTGCAGCAACGCGTTCATTCGCCCGGACTCACGCAAGCGCTTGAGCCCGGTGTCGAACAGCGCGGCATGGCGTGCGCTGCCTTTGAGGGCTGGAGAGAACGCAAGGAAGATGGGCACGTCCGGCAATCGGCAGCCGGCCTTCACCAGCTTGCCCTGTTGACCACTTTCGGCAAGCCAGGCATCCATCACCCAGGCGTTCTCGATGGTGGCATCGATGCGTCCGAGCAGGACTTTCTCCACATTCATTTCCAGGGCCTGGTCGCCGGACACAACCTGCACCCGCGCCGGATCGTCCCGCTTTATGCGGATATAGGTGTCGAGTTCCTGGCCGTAGCTGTAACTGTTGATGCTTCCCAGCCGGACATTGGCTAGCGACTCCAATCCGCGGTAGCGCCATTGGCTGTTGGGTGCGACGTAGAAACACATGCGCGACACGCCGGGCGGTGTGGCGGTGAAGACGAAGTCGGGAGCGTCCTGGATGCTGGCGCCGATCAGGGCGTCCAGCCGGCCGTTGCGGGTGTCATGCACCGCGCGCGCCCAGTTCACCAGGCGGTATTCCACGTCGATGCCTGCTTCGCCGAAGATTTCCTGCGCCAGCTCGACGAAAACGCCCGGCTTTCGGGAGCCGGGCTCACAATTGATCGGGCACCAGATGTCCCCGGCGATCACCAGGGTTTCGGCGTGGGCCGATGGGAAGAGCAAAGATGCGACCAGCAGGGCCAGAGCCTGCCAACCGCGTTTCAGCGACCCTCGCCCTCTCCCCATTCCGCCTCCCAGCATCCATGCAGCCCTGTCATGCGCCGCTGCGCACCCGCTGCACGGCATCCAGCCAGCCGTCGTAGAGCTTCTTGCGGTGCTCGTCGGCCATGCGCGGAACAAAACGTTGTTGACGATGCCAGTGACTGGCCACTTCGTCCAGATCGCGGTAGAGCCCCGCCTGCAAACCTGCGAGATAGGCCACACCCAGAGCCGTCGTTTCCGTCACCTCCGGGCGCTCCACCGGGACCCCGAGGATGTCCGAAAGGAACTGCATTACCCAGTTGTTCTCCACCATGCCGCCATCCACCCGTAGGGCACTGGGCGCGGCAGCGCCGTCTTGCGCCATGGCTTCCAGCAGGTCACGAGTCTGGTAGCAGACCGACTGCAGGCCCGCGGTGACGATCTCCTTGATACCGGTATCGCGGGTCAGGCCGAAGATTGCACCGCGGGCGCGCGGGTCCCAGTACGGAGCACCGAGGCCGGTGAAGGCCGGCACCAGGTAAACACCACAGGCGTCGCCGGTCTGCTCGGCAAGGGCTTCCGTATCACGGGCGTGGCTGATCAGCTTGATGCCGTCGCGCAGCCACTGCACGGCGGCTCCGGCAACGAAGATGCTGCCCTCCACCGCATAGCTCACCTTGCCATTCAGTCGGTAGCCAACGGTGGTCAGCAGTCGGTTGCGGGAAACCACCGGCTGGTCGCCGGTGTTCTGGATCATGAAGCAGCCGGTGCCGTACGTGCTCTTCACCATGCCCGGCTGGAAGCAGGCCTGGCCGATCAACGCCGCCTGCTGATCGCCCGCCATGCCGCGCACGGGAATACTGGCACCGAGCAACGCGGCGTCGGTATCGCCGAACTCGGCGGCACAGTCCAGTACTTCCGGCAGCAGGCTGGTGGGGATGTCGAACAGACGCAGCAGCTCCGCGTCCCACTGCTGGCTGTGGATATTGAATAGCAGCGTACGTGAGGCGTTGGTGGCATCGGTGCGGTGCACCTTGCCGCCGGTCAGGCGCCAAAGCAGGAAGCAATCTACCGTGCCGAAGCGCAGCTCGCCGCGCTCAGCGCGCTCACGGGCCCCTGGCACGTTCTCCAGCACCCAGCGCAGCTTGGTGGCGGAGAAGTAGGGGTCGATCAGAAGTCCTGTGCGATTGGCCACGTCGGCTTCATGGCCGGCGGCCTTGAGCGCGGAGCAATAATCCGCAGTGCGACGGTCCTGCCAGACGATGGCCGGATGGATCGGAGTACCGGTCTTCGCATCCCATACCAGCGTGGTCTCACGCTGGTTGGTGATGCCGATGGCGGCAATCTCGACCGGATTCAGCCCGCTCTGCTCTATGGCTTCACGGCAGACCTTGAGCGTCGTAAGCCAGATCTCCTCACCGTCGTGCTCTACCCAACCGTCCTTGGGAAAGTACTGCTTGAACTCCTGTTGGGCGCGCGCCACTGGCAGCCCCTGGGCGCTGAATACGATGGCGCGGCTGCTGGTGGTGCCCTGGTCGATGGCGAGCAGGTATTGGGCCATGGCGATGCTTCCTTGTTCTTGTTCTGGGTTCAGGGGCGACCGATATCGGCGAACTGGCCTTGAGTGTGAGTCGCCAGGGTATCGGCGGAAAGTTCGACCTCCAGCCCGCGCCTACCGGCGCTGACATGGATACTCTCGAAGTTCCGCGCAGTGCCATCGATGAAGGTACGCAGGCGCTTCTTCTGCCCTAGCGGACTGATGCCGCCCACCAGGTAGCCGGTGGAGCGCTGGGCCTGGGTGGGGTCGGCCATCTCGGCCTTCTTCGCACCGGCAGCATGGGCCAGGGCCTTGAGGTCGAGACTGCCGGCCACCGGCACGACGGCCACCAGCAATTCGCCTTTCTCGGTGGCGGCGAGCAGCGTCTTGAATACCCGCGCCGGGTCCAGGTTGAGTTTTTCGGCGGCTTCCAGACCATAGGACGGCGCCTTGGGATCGTGGTGATAGCTGTGCACCTTGTGCTCAGCCTTGGCTTTCTTCAGCAGATCGATGGCGGGAGTCATGTTCGATTGTGAAAATCCTGCGGCAGATTCGGCGTACCTTAACGGAAAAGCGGTGATTCGACAGCCCGCCGCTATAATGCCGCGCAAAACAAGGAGCCAGCATGATCCTGGGCCCACGACAACAAGACATCCTCGACCTCACTCGCGAGCGTGGCTACGTCAGCATCGACGAACTGGCCCAGGCCTTCGGCGTCACCCCGCAGACTATCCGGCGCGATATCAACCAACTCGCCGAACACGGCCTGCTGCGACGCACCCACGGCGGCGCTGCCAGCGAAGGCTCGAGCACCCAGAACACCGCCTACGCCATGCGCGCCGGGCAGAACCGCGACGAAAAACAGCGCATCGCCGATGCAGTGGCCGAATACATCCCGGACCACGCCTCGCTCTTCATCAATATCGGCACCACCACCGAAGCCATCGCCCGCGCACTGATGGGCCACAAGGGCCTGAAGGTGATCACCAACAACCTGCACGTGGCGGCGCAACTGGCCGACAAGCCGGACTTCGAAGTACTGGTGGCCGGAGGCACAGTGCGCAGCGACGGTGGCATCGTGGGCCAGGCAGCGGTGGACTTCATCCAGCAGTTCAAAGTGGACTACGCACTCGTAGGCATCAGCGGGATCGACGAAGATGGCAGCCTGCTCGACTTCGATTACCAGGAAGTGCGCGTCTCCCAAGCCATCATCGAGAACGCCCGCCAGGTGTTCCTCGCCGCCGACTCCAGCAAGTTCGGTCGCAACGCCGTAGTACGCCTGGGCGCCATTTCCCTGGTGGACCGGCTGTTCACCGACCACCAGCCCTCCCCCGCCCTGACCCGCCTGCTCGCCGAGCACAAGGTGCACCTCGACCGGGTCTGAGCTGCTCTTCCCCTGTGTGAATTTTCCATGACCACCCGGCGCGATTTCGCGCATTGGGCTAGTCATTTCGTACGCGCTCATCTAGGCTATTTTCGAAAATGAACACTGAAAGTTCGGTTTCGACCTTGGTGCCTGCCAATGAACCACAACCATTCTCCCATCGCGGAAGTCTATGACCTCGCAATCGTCGGCGGCGGCATCAACGGTGTCGGCATTGCCGCTGATGCGGCCGGACGCGGCCTGTCGGTCTTCCTCTGCGAGAAGGACGACCTCGCCCAGCACACCTCCTCGGCCAGCAGCAAACTGATCCACGGCGGCCTGCGCTACCTGGAACACCACGAGTTCCGCCTGGTGCGCGAAGCCCTGGCCGAGCGTGAGGTGCTGCTTGCCAAGGCGCCGCACATCGTCAAACCGATGCGCTTCATTCTTCCGCACCGGCCGCACCTGCGGCCGGCGTGGATGATCCGTGCCGGCCTGTTTCTCTACGATCACCTCGGCAAGCGCAAGCGCCTACCCGCCTCCCGCAGCCTGCGCTTCGGCGCCGGCAGCCCGTTGCAGGCTGAAATCACCCAGGGTTTCGAATACTCCGATTGCTGGGTCGACGACGCGCGCCTGGTGGTACTCAACGCCATGGCCGCCCGCGAGCGCGGGGCCCATGTGCATACCCGCACCCGCTGCGTCAGCGCCCGGCGCAGCAAGGGCCTCTGGCATATCCACCTGGAACGCGTCGACGGCAGCCTGCTGTCGATCCGCGCCCGTGCCCTGGTCAACGCCGCCGGCCCCTGGGTGGCGCGCTTCATCCAGCAGGACCTCAAGCAGGCGACGCCCTATGGCATCCGTCTCATCCAGGGCAGCCACATCATCGTGCCGCGCCTGCACGACGGCGAGCAGGCCTACATCCTGCAGAACGAGGATCGCCGTATCGTCTTCGCGATTCCGTACCTGGAGCGTTTCACCCTTATCGGCACCACCGACCGCGAATACCACGGCGACCCGGCGGAAGTGGCGATCACCGCCGAAGAAACCCACTATCTGCTGGACGTGGTCAACCGCCACTTCAAGCACCAGTTGAGCGAGCAGGACATCCTCCACAGCTATTCCGGCGTGCGCCCGCTGTGTGATGACGAGTCGGACGATCCGTCAGCGGTGACGCGCGACTACACCCTCGCCCTCTCAGCCCATCCCGGCGAGGCTCCCCTGCTCTCGGTGTTCGGCGGCAAGCTGACCACGTACCGCAAACTGGCCGAGACCGCCCTCCAGCAACTGACGCCCTGGTTCCCCTTCGCCAAGGGCGCCTGGACCGCCAGCGCGCCGCTGCCCGGCGGCGAAAAGATGGAATGCCGCAGCGCCCTGGTGGAAGCCCTTTGCTCGAGCTTCGGCTGGTTGCCCACGCATATCGCCAGACGCTGGGCCAACCTCTATGGCAGCCGTTGCTGGCATCTGTTGCGCGGCGTACGGGAACTGGCTGACCTCGGCGAGCATCTGGGCGCCGGCCTCTATTCCCGCGAAGTGGACTATCTCTGCCAGCAGGAATGGGCGGTAAGCGCCGAGGACATCCTCTGGCGCCGCACCAAGCTCGGTCTGTTCATGAGCCCCAGCCAGAAAGCGCGTCTGGCTCATTACCTGAAACCGGAGCATCCGCGCCGACCGCGCGTGGATGCAGCGTAACCCTTCCCTGCTCCCTCCCTTCCCCGACCAACGGCCCCACCGCTCGCCCTTTTAGGTTGCCGACTCTAGAGCGGTCGGCCGATCCTTCACGGCGCCCCATGCCTCCAACAAGAACAAGGCGAGTGCAGTTCATCCCACCACTGCCGGATCGAACCAGGGGGTGCGCCCCCGGGAGGAGTCATGCGTATTCGTTGCTTCCTGCTCGGTTGCCAATGGACCGAAGGTTTTCGTACAGAAGTCGGCGCTGTTCCCATGATCTGCCAGCGTTGCCTGCGTTGCGGCGCCCATCGCTATCTCAGCCCGCCCGAAGAGGAGGCTGAAACAGCGGGTTGAAAGGCAAACGAATCCGACGGATAGCCATTTGACAGCACACCGCAACCCTCTAGTTTTAACCAGCGTTGCCGATGGCCTTTTCAGAAGCCATCAGCCAGACAACCTTGGCAAGGGAGTGCTCCATGTCGCATCCGTCGTCCGCCAACCCAATCAAGGGCCTGGCCCTGCACTCCCTGATCTGGCTGGCCTGTGCCGGCATGGTCGCTGTTGACCTGCCGGTCTGGCTGGTCCTGGGCGGAGGCTGGCTGGCCAGCCTGCTGCTGACCTGGTTGCAGCGAGAGTCGCGCCCACGTGCCACGCAGGCCACTACCCACCCCATCGTGGCACCCGACTGGCAGCAGGCCCAGAATGCCGTGGACGAACACCTTGGCACCTTGCAGGCACATGCTGGGCAGGTCGACGGGTTGCTGCAGGACGCCATCGCTCGCTTGGGCGACAGCTTCCAGGGCCTGGCCGCCCGCATCGACCAGCAGCGTGCCCATTCCCACTCTCTGATCGAGCGCTACGGCAACCAGCAGGGCACCGATGACGGCATGAATTTCCAGGAGTTCATCTCCACCACCCGTAACACCCTGGGCCTGTTCGTCGAGGCCACACTGGAAACCAGCCAGACCTCCCAGGAACTGGTCAAGCGCATGGACCGGGTGACACAGAAAATCGCCGATATCCTTAAATCCACCCACGATATGGACGCCATCGCCAAACAAACCAACCTGCTGGCGCTGAACGCCGCCATCGAGGCCGCCCGCGCCGGTGAAAGCGGTCGCGGCTTCGCCGTGGTCGCCGACGAAGTACGCGCCCTCTCCACCCGCTCCACCGGATTCTCGGAGCAGATTCGCAAGCATGTGGACGTGGTCTACCGCGAAATCCAGGACGCCGAGTCGGCCATCTCCCAGTTGGCAGACAAGGACATGGGAATTGCCCTGGAATCCAAACAGCAGTTGCACCACATGCTGGAAGACCTGGAAGGCATGAACCGGCACACGCTGAAAGTGATCCAGGAACTGGATCGCATTTCTCTGGAGGTGGGCTCAGGCGTCGACCAGGCCATTACCGCCTTGCAGTTCCAGGACATGAGCAGCCAGCTGATCGGCCAGATGCGCAAGCATTTCGCCAAACTTGGCGGATTCGCCGCAGCGCTTGGCGGGCTGCGCACAGTGACGCCGGAGCAGTGGGCCGAATGCGTCGACCAGGAAACCCTCGAGCTGCGCAAACCTGTCGCCAATCCCGTCGCCCAGAGCAGCGTATGTGCCGGCGAGGTGGAGCTTTTCTGAACCGATGGGCGTCATGCATTCGCCACCTATCCGTGCGACGAATGGATGACGTCAATAGCTGGACGCTCACAAGGCGCCCATCTACACATAAGCATGGCCAGTGGCCATGCAGCGAGGCGGGATTCTGTAGGGACGAATGAAATCGCCCCTACAAGGAAGAAGAGGCATCACCCCAGAAAAAGCGGCAAGGAGAGCGGCACTGATGAGCAAGCAGATCCTGATCGTTGACGACTCAGCATCCATAAGGCAGATGCTGAGCTTCACTCTCAAAGCCGCCGGATACCTCGTGGACGAGGCGGTAGATGGCAAGGATGGCCTCGGCAAGGCGCAGAGCAAGGCATACAACCTGGTCTTCACCGACCAGAACATGCCCAACATGGATGGCCTCAGCCTGATTCGCAGTCTGCGCGGTCTGCCCGGCTACCGCGCCACCCCCATCCTCATGCTGACCACCGAATCCAGTGACAGCATGAAGCAGCAAGGCAAGTCCGCCGGCGCCACTGGCTGGCTAGTCAAGCCCTTCGATCCGCCAAAACTGCTGGAAGTCACCCGCAAGGTCCTCCCCTGACCCCAGCACAAGGCGCCTCCCATGAGTGAAGGGATGAATCAGTTCCTCCAGGTCTTCTTCGAGGAAACAGAAGAACACCTGGCAAGCCTCGAACTACTGCTGCTCGGTCTCGACCTGCAGCAGCCTGACGCGGAAGAACTCAACGGCATCTTCCGCGCCGCGCATTCCATCAAGGGCTCGGCCGGCATGTTCGGCTTCGATGACCTGACCGCCGTGACCCACGAGCTGGAAACTCTGCTCGACCGAATCCGCAGCGGCCAGATGGCTCTGCGTGCGGAAATGGTCGACCTGTTCCTGCAAGCCCGCGACGTGCTGATGCGTCTGCTGGATGCCCACCGCCAGAAGTGCCCCGACCCGAGCGTGCCGGTTGAAGAAACGGTGACCCGCCTGCGCGGGCTGCTGGACACCACGCCGACGCCTGTCGAAGAGGCGGATTTCGGTTTCTTCGATGACGCACCCGGCCTGCCCGAATCAGCGGCCGCCGACGACTTCGGCTTCTTCGACGATGCGCCTGGCGTGCCTACCCAGGACGCATCCGGCGCCTTCGGCTTTTTCGATGAAGCCCCTGGCGCACCCGCCGCGGCCATCGCCTCCCCGCCTAAGCCGACTCCTGCAACTGCAGCGCCCGCCAGCAAACCTGCAACGAGCGAAAACGAGTCCAGCTCGATCCGTGTCAGCGTCGAGAAAATCGATAGCCTGATCAACCTGGTGGGCGAACTCGTCATCACGCAGGCCATGCTCGGCCAGCTCGGCGGTGCGCTCGACCCGAGTCAGCACGAGCGTATCCACCAGGCCTTGGCGCAGCTCGAACACAACACCCGCGACCTGCAGGAATCGGTGATGTCGATCCGCATGTTGCCCATCAGCTTCATCTTCAGCCGCTTCCCGCGCCTGGTGCGCGACACCTCATCGCGCCTCGGCAAACAAGTGGAACTGGTGCTGCAGGGCGAACACACGGAACTGGACAAAGGGGTCATCGAGCGCCTCAGCGATCCGCTCACCCACATCGTGCGCAACAGCATCGACCATGGCATCGAGCAACCCGAGGCACGTCTGGCCGCCGGTAAACCGGCCAGCGGCACCGTGCGCCTGGGCGCCTTCCACCAGGGCGGCAGCATCGTTGTCGAGATCAGCGATGACGGCCGTGGCCTGAACCGCGAGCGCATTCTCGCCAAAGCCCGCGAGAAGGGCCTGGCGGTGCACGACGGCATGAGTGACACCGAGGTCTGGCAACTGGTCTTCATGCCCGGTTTCTCCACTGCCGAAGTAGTCACCGACCTCTCGGGACGCGGCGTCGGCATGGACGTGGTCAAGCGCAACATCCAGGCCATGGGCGGGCGCATCGACATCGACTCGGCCGCGGGCCTGGGCACCCGCATCAACATCCGCCTGCCGCTGACGCTAGCCATCCTCGACGGCCTGATCGTCGCCGTGGCGCGCACCCATTACGTGATACCACTGACCTACATCGTCGAATCGCTGCAGCCCAAGGCAGAGGACATCCGTGGCCTGGGGGGCGAGGAAGGCGCGGTGATCCGCGTGCGCGGCGAGTACCTGCCGCTGCTCTCGCTGCACGACCTGTTGGGCGAATCCACCCCGCCGCTGCCGGCCGAGCAGTCCATCGTGGTCATCCTCGAAGCCGACGGGCGCCACTTCGCCCTGCTGGTGGATGACCTGGTGGGCCAGCAGCAGGTGGTGATCAAGAGCCTGGAACAGAACTTCCGCCGGATCGAAGGCATCGCCGGCGCCACCATCATGGGCGACGGCAGCGTCGCCCTGATCCTGGATGTCGACGCCCTGCCGGGCCTGGCCCAACAACAAGGAGCGGTACTGCATGAACTCACCTAGTGCGGAACAGGCCGGACAGCCGGCCCAGGAGTACCTGACCTTCACCCTCGGTCGCGAGGAGTACGCCATCGACATACTCCGGGTGCAGGAAATTCGCGGCTATGACCAGGTGACCGCCATCGCCAACAGCCCGGCCTTCATCAAGGGCGTGATCAACCTGCGCGGCGCCATCGTTCCCATCGTCGACCTGCGCATCAAGTTCAACCTCGCCGACGTCACCTACGACCCGTTCACCGTGGTGATCATCCTCAACATCGGCCGACGCATCGTCGGTGTGGTGGTGGATTCGGTGTCCGACGTGATCGCCCTGTCGGGTGACGAGATAAAGCCGCCGCCGGAGTTCGGCGCCAGTTTCGATACGGAGTACCTGCTGGGCCTTGCCACCGCGGCCGAGCGGATGTTGATCCTGGTGGATATCGAGAAGCTGATGACCAGCCGCGAAATGGCCCTGGTCGAAGCAGCCGCAGCCTGACACGCAAGGGGATAATCCATGGGACTGTTCAACGGAAAAGCACAAGCACAGCTTCGCGCGCAGCACCTGGCCAGCCTGATCCAGGGCCTGGCCGAGGGTAATCTCGACCAATCCATCGGCGCCGGTGACGACCCGATCTGGACATCGGTCTACGACAGCCTCGCCCGTTTGCAGAAGGGCCTGCGCCAACAGCACGTAGAAAGTGCCAGCACCGAGGCACTGAGCCAGGCACTGGTGGAGATGACCCGCCAGCACACTGACGGCTGGATCGACCAGGTCATACCGGAAGACCGCTTCACTGGTACCCACGCGCGCATCGCGAAGGGCGTCAACGAACTGGTGGCCGCCCATATCGCGGTGAAGATGCAGGTCGTGGGAGTGGTCACCGCCTATGGCCGTGGCGACTTCAGCAAGGACATGGAGCGCCTGCCGGGCAAGAAGGCGCAGATCACCGACGCCATCGACGGTGTGCGCGACCGTCTCAAGGCTGCGGCCCAGGCCGCCGCTGAGAACACCCGGATCAAGAGTGCGCTGGACAACTGCAGTACCAACGTGATGATCGCCGACGGCGAACGCAACATCATCTACATGAACAAGACCGTCACCAGCATGCTGCAGAACGCCGAGGCCGACCTGCGCAAGGCACTGCCGTCGTTCTCCGTGAACAAGCTGCTGGGCGGTTCGATCGACCAGTTCCACAAGAACCCCGAGCACCAGAAGCGCCTGCTCGCCACCTTCACCAGCACCTTCCGCACCCAGATCGACGTGGGCGGACGGACCTTCGGCCTGGTGGCCAACCCGGTCATCAGCGATGCCGGTGAACGCCTCGGCTCGGTAGTCGAATGGGCCGACCGGACCCTGGAGGTGCAGGTCGAACGTGAGGTCGCGGCGCTGGTCGGCGCAGCCGCAGCGGGTGACTTCTCCAAGCGCATCGATGAAAGCGGCAAGAGCGGCTTCATCCTCAACCTGGCTACCGGCCTGAACAGCCTGGTGGAAACCGCCGACAAGGGCCTCAAGGACGTCTCGCGGATGCTCGGCGCACTCGCCCAGGGCGACCTGTCGCAAAGCATCAGTGCCGACTACCAGGGCACCTTCGGCGAACTCAAGGACTACTCCAACGAAACCGCGCAGAGCCTGTCGCGCATGCTCGGACAGATCCGCGAGTCCGCCGACACCATCAACACCGCCGCCAGTGAAATCGCCAGTGGCAACGCCGAACTCTCCACCCGCACCGAACAGCAGGCCTCCAGCCTGGAGGAAACCGCCTCCAGCATGGAAGAACTGACCAGTACGGTGAAACTCAACGCCGAGAACGCGCGCCAGGCCAACTCCCTGGCGGTGAATGCCTCGGAAGTGGCCACGGAAGGCGGCAACGTGGTGCAGAAGGTGGTCAGCACCATGACCGCCATCAACGACTCGGCACGGAAGATTTCCGACATCATCGGCGTCATCGATGGCATCGCCTTCCAGACCAACATTCTCGCCCTCAACGCCGCGGTGGAAGCGGCGCGTGCCGGTGAGCAGGGTCGCGGCTTCGCCGTGGTGGCCGCCGAGGTTCGCACGCTGGCACAGCGCTCGGCGGCGGCGGCCAAGGAAATCAAGACACTGATCTCCGATTCGGTGAGCAAGGTGGAGAACGGCAACACCTTGGTGGCCCAGGCCGGCCAGACCATGAGCGACATCGTGATCGCCATCAAGCGGGTCACCGACATCATGGCCGAGATCGCCGCCGCCTCCACCGAACAGAGCCGGGGCATCGAGGAAGTGAACGGCGCGGTCAACCAGATGGACGAGATGACCCAGCAGAACGCCGCGCTGGTGGAACAGGCCGCCGCAGCCGCCGAGGCCCTCCAGGAGCAGGCCGGGCTGATGGCGCAGTCGGTTGCGGTATTCAAGCTGGACCCGGCCCACGCTGGCCAGCCCGCAGCTGCCCGCAGCAACGCACGCCAACCCCAGGCCGCACGCCCGACACGTGCAGGGCGAAGCGCGCGCAGTAAAGAAGAGGAATGGGAAGAGTTCTAGTCCCGTAACCCCCGGCGCCCTGGCGCCGGGGGTCATTGAGGTAACGCAATGAATGCGCACGTCCTGGGCGAACACGAGTTCGGCTACAACGACCGCGATTTCGAGCAGGTGCGCGAGCGGCTCTATCGTCGTGCCGGCATCAGCTTGGCCACCAGCAAGCAGCAGATGGTCTACAGCCGACTGGCACGGCGCCTACGCCAACTCGAACTGCGCACCTTCTCCAGCTACCTGGCCTACCTCGACCATCATCCCGAGGAATGGCAGCCCTTCATCAATGCGCTGACCACCAACATCACCGCCTTCTTCCGTGAACGGCACCACTTCGACCAACTCGCTGCATTGGCCAAGGATCCCTCGCGCCGGAGCCGGCCGCTGCGCTTCTGGTCGGCCGCCTCCAGCACCGGGGAAGAGCCCTACTCCATGGCCATCGCCCTGCACCAGGCCCTGGGTGAGCGAGCGCAGGGCGTGCAGATCATCGCGTCGGACATCGACACCGGCGTACTGGAAACCGCACGGCGCGGCGTCTACCCGGTGGAGCGTCTCGAGCAACTGGACCCTGCCGTGAAGAAGCGTTACTTCCAGCGCGGCACTGGAGCCAATGCCGGTCTCGCGCGGGTAGTGCCCGAGCTGCGGCAGATGGTGGAATTCCGCCGCATCAACCTGCTGGATGCCGACTGGCATCTCAGCGGCGGACTGGACGCCATCTTCTGCCGCAACGTCATGATCTATTTCGACAAGCCCACCCAGGTACGGCTGCTGGAGCGAATGGTGCGACTGCTGCGGCCAGACGGCCTGTTCTTCGCCGGACATTCGGAAAGCTTCGTGCAGGCCAACCATGTGGTGAAACTGGTCAGCCGCACCGTCTACCAGCCTGTACCGGGAGCCTCATCATGAAAGGGGAAACTGCAGGCGCCATTGCCGCAACCCGCTACTTCGATCCCGATTTCCAGCTGCCGGCGGTCAAGGTGCTGCCTGGCGAGTTCTACGCCACCACCGAGGACCAGGTGCTGGTCTCAGTGCTTGGCAGTTGCGTCGCAGTGTGCCTCTTCGACCTGCAGCGCGGCGTCGGCGGCATGAACCAGTTCCTCCTGCCAGAACCCGGCCCTGGCAGCGGCCTGGCCAGCGCTGCCACCCACCACGGGGTGCGCATCATGGAGCAACTCAGCGAAGAGATGCTGCGCCAGGGCGCACGGCGGCATCAGTTGGCAGCCAAGGTATTTGGCGCCGGCAACCTGCCCAATGACTTGCTGCGCTTCGACGCCACACTGCGCACCGTGGAGTTCGTCCACAGCTACCTGGACACCGAAGGCATTCCCCTGCTGGCCGAGGACGTGATGGGAGCCGAAGCGCGCAAGGTCTACATCTTCCCCTCTAGCGGCAAGGTGCTGGTGAAGAAGCTCAAGAGCCTGCACAACGACACCATCCTGCAACGCGAACTGGAATACATCCTCTACCTCAAGCGCGGGGAGGCGCTGGGGCCATACGACTTGTTCAAGGAGTGAGCACGTGCCCATAAAGGTGCTGGTAGTGGACGATTCGGCGCTCATCCGCAGCCTGCTCAGTGAGATCGTCCGCGCCGACAACGAACTGCAACTGGTGGGCGTGGCGCCCGACGCCTATGTCGCCCGCGATCTGATCAAACAGCACTCGCCCGACGTCATCACCCTGGACGTGGAAATGCCGCGCATGGACGGCCTGACCTTCCTCGACAAACTGATGAAGGGCCGCCCCACCCCGGTGGTGATGATCTCCTCGCTGACCGAGCGCGGCTCCGAGGCGACCCTGCGCGCCCTGGAGCTGGGCGCCATCGATTTTGTCGCCAAGCCCAAGCTGGGCATCGCCGAAGGCATGCAAGCCTACGCCGAAGAAATCCGCGCCAAGCTCAAGGTGGCCGCACGCGCGAGAATTATCCGCCGTATCGCTGTGGAGCGCCCGGTCGAACGCGGCCTGCCCATCGTCGGCACTGAAAAGCTGATCGCCATCGGCGCCTCCACCGGCGGCACCGAAGCCATCAAGGAAGTGCTGCTGGGCCTGCCAGCGGACAGCCCAGGCGTGGTCATCACCCAGCACATGCCTGCAGGCTTTACCCGCTCCTTCGCCGCGCGTCTGGACAAGCTCTGCCGCATCAGCGTCAGCGAGGCCCGCGATGGCGACCGCATCCTTCCCGGCACCGCCCTTATCGCGCCCGGAGGCCTGCACATGGAGGTGGCGCGCTCCGGCGCCAACTACGTCGCGCGCCTGTCCGAAGCGCCACCGGTCAACGGCCACCGCCCAGCCGTGGACGTGATGTTCAACAGTGCCGCCCGCTGCGCCGGGCGCAACCTCATCGCCGCCCTGCTCACCGGCATGGGCAAGGATGGCGCCCGTGGCCTGCTGGAAATCCGCGAGGCCGGCGGCTACACCGTCGCCCAGGACGAAGCCAGCTGCGTGGTCTACGGAATGCCTCGGGAAGCGGCGGAGATTGGTGCTGCGGAAGAGGTGCTGGCACTGGAAGAGATCGGGCCGGCGCTGCTGGCGCAAGCCCGGAGACGGGGGAGTGGGAATCGGGTGTGAGGGCTCTGTACGGGTTGAGCCCCCTCTCCCCAGCCCTCTCCCTGAAGGGAGAGGGAGCGGTCCTTGCAGGATGGGCGGTGAGTGCCAGGCGCGAGTCACCCCTCTCCTCTTCAGGGAGAGGGGCCGGGGAGAGGGAAGCCCGACTTAACCTCGATACCTCAAGTCGGCAACACCCCACGCTGACGCGACAGGGTCAGGGCGAGGTCTTCGATCATGTCTTCCTGCCCGCCCACCGTACCTCGACGGCCCAGCTCCACCAGCAGTTCGCGGGCCTGGATGCCGTATTTCTTCTCGGCACGCTTGGCGAACAGCAGGAAGGAGCTGTAGACCCCGGCATAACCCAGGGTCAGGGCATCGCGGTCGACGCGGATCGGCTGGTCCATCATCGGCACCACCAGGTCCTCGGCCACGTCCATGATCCTGTAGAGGTCGATGCCGGTAGCCACGCCCATGCGCGCCAGCACCGCCACGAACACCTCCAGCGGGGTGTTGCCGGCACCAGCCCCCAGGCCCGCTACCGAGCCGTCGATACGCGCGGCACCCGCCTCGATGGCAGCCAGGGAGTTGGCGATGGCCATGCCCATGTTGTGGTGGCCGTGGAAACCGACTTCGGTGCCGGCGTTCAACCCGTTACGCAGCACGGCGATCTTCTCGGTCACCTCATCCGGCAGCATGTAGCCCGCCGAATCGGTGCAGTAGATGCAGTTGGCGCCGTAGCTCTCCATCAGCTTCGCCTGCTCCAGGAGTTTTTCCGCGCTGACCATGTGCGCCATCATCAGGAACCCGACCGTGTCCAGGCCCATCTTCGCCGCCATGCCAATGTGCTGGCCGGAGACGTCCGCCTCGGTGCAGTGGGTGGCGACGCGGATGGTGGAAACGCCGAGGTCATGGGCCATTTTCAGGTGCTCGACGGTGCCGATGCCCGGCAGCAGCAGGGCCGAAACCTTGGCCTGCTTGAGCTTGGGGATCACCGCATCGAAGTACTCCTCGTCCGAGTGGGCCGGGAAACCGTAGTTCAGCGAGCTGCCGCCCAGGCCATCGCCATGCGTGATCTCGATCAGCGGCACGCCGGCGGCGTCGAGGCCGGTGGCCACGGCGACCATCTCGTCCAGGCTGATCTGGTGGCGCTTGGCATGCATGCCGTCGCGCAGGCTCATGTCGTGCAGGCGCACGTGCTTACCTTGCAGGTTCATGGGGTATCTCCACTCAACGGACGGGCAATTGCAGGGCGCCCTTGTGGGCTTCTTCGGCGAACATCTCGGCGGTGCGCAGACCGGCGGCGGTCATGATGTCCAGGTTGCCGGCGGACTTGGGCAGGAAGTCGCCCAGGCCTTCGACCTCGATGAAGATCGACACCTTGCGACCGTCGAACACCGGGCCGTTGATCAGCTTGTAGCCCGGCACATAGCGCTGCACTTCCTTGACCATGTGCAGCACCGAGGTGCGGATCTCCGCCTGGTTCGGCTCGCCTTCGGTGAGGCAATGGATGGTGTCGCGCATCATCAGGGGCGGCTCGGCCGGGTTGATGACGATGATGGCCTTGCCGCGCTTGGCGCCGCCGATTTTCTCCACGGCACCGGCGGTGGTGCGGGTGAATTCGTCGATGTTCTGCCGGGTACCCGGCCCCACCGAGCGGGACGACACCGTGGCAACGATTTCGCCGTACTCCACCGGCTGCACGCGGGACACCGCCGCCACCATGGGAATGGTGGCCTGTCCGCCGCAGGTGACCATGTTGACGTTGAGCGCCAGCGTCTCGGCGTGCTCCTTGAGGTTGACCGGCGGCACGCAGTACGGACCGATGGCCGCAGGGGTGAGGTCGATCATGATCACGCCCAGCTCATTGAGCTTGCGGCTGTTCTCGGCGTGGACGTAGGCCGAGGTGGCATCGAAGGCAATGCGGATATCGTCGTCCAGCACATGCGGCAACAGACCGTCGACGCCGTCTGAGGTTGTCTTCAGACCAAACTCGGCGGCGCGCTTGAGGCCTTCGGAGGTCGGGTCAACACCCACCATCCATACCGGTTCGATCCATTCCGACCGACGCATCTTGATCAGCAGGTCGGTACCGATATTGCCCGGCCCGATGATGGCCGCCTTGAGTTTCTTGCTCATGTTCATTCCCCCGGAGTCAGTCGCGGAAGGACACCCGGGCACTGCCCAGGCCGTCGATGGTCAGTTCGAATTGGTCGCCGGCACGCGCCGGCTCCAGAGGAACCAGGGAGCCTGAGAGGATGATCTCCCCGGCCTTGAAAGGGATGCCGAAGGCGCCCAGGGTGTTGGCCAGCCAGGCCACGGCGGTAAGCGGATTGCCCTGCACAGCCGAGCCCAGGCCCTGGCTGATCTGCGTGCCGTTCTTGAATACGCTCATGCGCAGGTTGGGCAGGTCCAGCTCGCGCGGGTCCACCTGCTCGCGGCCGAGTACGAAGACACCGCAGGAGGCGTTGTCGGCCACGGTGTCCTGGATGCGGATTTTCCAGTCGTGGATGCGCGAGTCGACGATCTCGAAGCAGGGCATCACGTACTCGGTGGCATCGAGCACGTCCTGCTCGGTGACGCCCGGACCGATCAGATCGTGCTTGAGCTTGAAGGCGATCTCGCCCTCGGCGCGGGGCTGGATCAGGCGGTTCCCGGCCAGCGAGATGCTGTCGCCGTCGTCGAACCACATGTCACGGGTGATGAAACCGAAGTCCGGCTGGTGCACATCGAGCATGCGCTGCACGGCTTCGGAGGTGACGCCGATCTTCTTGCCGACGATGGCATCGCCCGCCGCCACACGACGCTCGATGCTGTAGAGGGAAATGCGGTAGGCGTCTTCGATCGTGATCTCAGGCCAGCGCTCGGTCAGCGGCGCCAGGGTGCGACCGGCGAGCAGGGCCTGGTAGAGCTCCTCGCCAAATTCACGTTGCCGGACTTCGCTCATGGCCGCCCCTCCGCGAGGAAGCCGAGGCAGGTGCGATTGAACAGCTCGCGGTGTTCCACCATCACCCAGTGCCCACACTCGCTGAGCATCACGAAGCGGACATTGCGACAGTTTTCCAGCATGGTCTGCGCACCGGAAGACGGGCAGAACTTATCGTTCATGCCCCAGAAACCGAGGATCGGGCAGGTCAGCTCGGACAGGCGCCCGGTCATATTCGGCACCTGCATGGTGCTGAGTACGCAACGCGGCTGCTGCTGGACCACCGCAACGCGCTCGTTGACGGTCTCGTCGCTGATCAGCGAGGCATCGTAGAGCTGCAGGCCGAGCAGGCGACGCATGCCATCGGCATCGTTCAGCTCGCCATTGGCGAAAGCCGCGCCCATTTTCTGGATGCCTTCCATTTGCAGGTAGTACTGCTCCTTCTCCATCAACCCGCCGGGTGCCATCAGTACCAGGCGACTGACGCGCTTGGGCGCATCCAGCGCCAGCTTGATGGCGATGGCACCCCCCAGGGAGTTGCCCACCAGCACGCAGCGCTGGATATCCAGGGCGTCCAGCAGGCCGGTCAGGGCGGCGACAAAGAAGTCCAGGCTGTAAGTGGTTTCCGGCTTGTCAGAGGCGCCATAGCCCGGCAGGTCGGGAACGATGACGCGGTAACCGGCGTCAGCGAATTCCAGATAGTTCTGCTTGAAGTTGCTATGGCCGCTGGCGCCGGGGCCGCTGCCATGGATGAACACCACCGTTTCGCCTTCTCCCGCCTCGATGTAATGCAGTCGCAGGCCATCGGGCAGCGTGACGAAACGCCCTGGCAATCGCGCGTCCATGGGACTCTCCTCGGCTTGTTGTTTGCCGGGATTATTCGGGCGGGCCGGCAGGCCAACATCGTCCGAGAGGACTAGCAGACACTGCGCCGGGTTGGGATGAAGTACTTGTAGGTGCGAACGCATTCGCTATTGCAGCGTTAGCTTTTGCGAGCGATTTACAATCGGGCCAAGAGCCTTGTAGGAGCTGGCTTGCCAGCGAAACGGGGCCATTCGCTGGCAAGCCAGCGCCTACAGGCCATGCATCTACTTGCAACACGTCATGCAGAAAGAGCCAATTCATTCGCCCCTGCAGAAATGGGCCCCAAACGTGGAAGCCCTAGTCCTCCCGGACGTAGGCGGCCCGTCCTGCCCGCCCTAGCCTCTGCCCATCGACATTTCAGAGGAAACGACCATGGGCGATGCATTGGATTTCAGCGGCAAGGTGGTTCTGGTAACCGGTGGCGGCAAGGGTGTGGGCCGGGGCATCAGCCAGCGCTTTCTCGCCGGTGGCGCCGAGGTGGTGATCTGCGGCCGCAATGCCCCGGACGTATTGCCCCGTCACGCAGGCCGCGAGGCTCTGTTCCTGCCGTGTGACGTGCGCGATATCGAGCAGCTGCAACGCATGCTGTACAACATCGTCGAGCGCTTCGGACGGCTCGACGTACTGGTGAACAACGCTGGCGGCGCACCCCATGCCGAGGCGGCCACGGCCTCGCCGCGCTTCTCCGAATCCATCATCCGTCTCAACCTGCTGGCGCCGCTCAACCTCTGCCAACTGGCCAACCGGGTGATGCAGGCCCAGCCCGAGGGCGGCGCCATCGTCAACATCTGCAGCGTCAGCGCCACCCGCCCCTCCCCTGGCACCGCCGCTTATGGTGCGGCCAAGGCCGGACTGCTCAACCTCACCCGCTCGCTCGCGGTGGAATGGGCGCCCAAAGTCAGGGTGAATGCCATAACGGCGGGGCTGATCCTCACCGAACAGTCAGAGCTGCATTACGGCGATGCCGAGGGTGTGGCACGGGTAGCGGCGGGAATTCCGCTGCAGCGCATGGCGAGCCCCGAGGACATTGGTGATGCCTGTCTGTACCTGGCATCGCGCCTTTCCAGCTACGTGAGCGGCGCGGATATCTGCGTGCATGGCGGGGGAGAGAAGCCGGCGTTTCTGGAGCAGGCGGGGGCAAATTGAACGCGCGCCTGTAAGTTGGCGCTGCGCTTGAAAAGCCCAACATCACCCGGGTCGACCTGACGATGTTGGGCCTCGCTTCGTTCGGCGCCAACCTACGAGGATGTCGAGCCGCCTTCAACCATCGAATGCGCCCGGAACACCGTCTCGACGATCTTCCACTGCCCGCCGATGCGGCGATAGCGATCCTGGTAAACCCCGCCCAGTTGTCGCGTAGCACCAGTCTCGGCATCGACATTGAAGTAGTAGAGCGCCCAGCGCCCCGCGACTTCGTCGTCAACCAGATGTTCCAGTTCGGGATTGGCGCCGTGGTGCAGGTCGATCACCCGTTCGTTGCAGGCCAGTGACTGGTAGAGCGCGACAAAGCTGTCACGCTCCTGGAAGGTGCCCACCGGGCCGTAGTCGATCGTGATCGGCCCCTCGGCAAAGCAGGCACGAATCGTCTCCACGTCCTTCAGATCGCAGGCGTTGAGATAGCGGTGCTTGAGCAGACGAACAGCCTCCAGCGCTTCGAGGCGCGCGATGCGCTGTTCAAGGTTCATGACGCGTTCCTCGCCACCAGGTTGGCCTCGCCCCAGAAGGCCTTCATCGAGCGGATGCGGCCTTCGGCGTCGAACTCCATCACATCGATCACCTGGATGGAGCACGGCGCGCCGTTCCATACCAGGTCCACGCAGAACGGCACCGCGCCGCTGCCGGCGTGGCTGGCAGATACCGGACCCGTGCGGCGGGCGCGGGCGTTGGCGCGGCCCAGCCCCTCGCGGTAGAAGCGGTCGATGGCCTCGATGCCCACATGGGGCGGGCTGCCGACGGGGTCTTCCACCGTGGCATCGGCGGCGTAGAGCGCGACGATGCCATCGATATCGCAGGCGTCCACCAGCTCGACGTAGCGGGCCATGGTTTCCTGTACCTGTTGCGGACTGATCATCAGATGCTCCTCATAGGGTCTCGAACAGGGCGGCGGCGCCCATGCCACCACCAATGCACATGCTCACCACCACGTAGCGCACACCGCGGCGCTTACCTTCGATGAGCGCATGGCCGACCATGCGTGCGCCGGACATGCCGAAGGGATGGCCAATGGCGATGGCGCCGCCGTTGACGTTCAGGCGCTCGTCGGGAATGCCCAACGTGTCGCGGCAGTGGATCACCTGGCAGGCGAACGCCTCGTTCAGCTCCCACAGGCCGATGTGATCCATGGTCAGGCCGTGGCGCTTGAGCAGCTTGGGGATAGCGAAGACCGGGCCGATGCCCATCTCGTCGGAGTCACAGCCCGCCACCGCCAAACCACGATAGAGCCCCAGGGGCTCCAGGCCCCGGCGCTCGGCCTCGCGCGCGCTCATCAGCAACGAGGCACTGGCGCCATCGGATAGCTGCGAGGCATTGCCGGCGGTGATGAAGCGCCCGGCGCCGGACCATTGACCGCCCTGCCATACGGGTTCCAGGGCGCTCAGGCTTTCGCGGGTAGTGTCGGCGCGATTGCACTCATCGCGAGTCAGGGTCACTGATTCGTGGCGGCTCTCACCCGTGGCCTTGTCCGTTACCAGCTTGCGGACCGCCAACGGCGCCAACTCGACATCGAACAGCCCTGCGCTCTGCGCCAAGGCCGTGCGCATCTGGCTCTGGTAGCTGTACTCATCCTGCGCCTCGCGGGAAATGCCATAGCGCCCGGCGACGATCTCCGCCGTCTCGATCATCGGGATATACGCGCGCGGGTCCTGCGCCAGCACCGCTTCGGACTGGTTGCGGTAGCTGTTCTTGTGCTTGTTCTGCACCAGGGAGATGGACTCCAGGCCACCTGCGATGGCGATGTCGATCTCGTCGCAGATGATGCCCTTGGCCGCCAGGGCGATGCTCATCAGACCGGACGAACACTGGCGCTCTACCGCCATGCCGGCCACGCTGGAAGGCAGCCCGCCGGCCACCGCGCAGAGGCGACCGAGGTTGTATGCCTGGGTACCTTGCTGCGCGGCGGCGCCCATGATCACGTCATCCACCTCCCCTGGCTCGACGCCGGCGCGACGCAGCGCCTCACGCACTACATGGCCGCCCATCAGCGGCGCCTCGGTGTCGTTGAACGCTCCCCGGAAGGCCTTGCCGATGGGGGTTCGGGCGGTGGATACGATTACGGCTTCTTTCATTCTGTTGTCCTCTGGATTCGCGCGGGGCAAGGGGAGACTTTGTGGGGCCGAATTCTTTCGCTATGCAGACCGCAGGTCTGCCCTGCGTGGCCTGAAGGGGGCAGCTGCGCTGCCCTTTCGCGAATGAATTCGCTCCCACAGGAAAAGCGCACCTCAGATCACGCCGGGTAATACCGACTGATGGTGTCCACCACGCAGCCCGGACGATCCTCCCCCTCGATCTCCACACTGATGCGGATGGTGGCCTGGACTCCGCCCTTCACGGCTTCGGCGGCGATAAGTTGCGCACTGCCGCGCACACGGTTGCCGGCGCGGACCACATTGGGGAAACGGACCTTCTCGCAGCCGTAGTTCACCCCCATGGAGATGCCGCGCACCTCGACTATCTGCGGCAGGAACAGGTTGACCAGGGCCAGGGTCAGGTAGCCGTGGGCGATGCAGGCACCGAAGGGGCCGCTGGCGGCGCGAACCGGGTCGACGTGGATCCACTGGTGGTCGCCGGTGGCTTCGGCGAATTGGTCGATGCGCGACTGCTCGACACTCAACCACTCGCTGTGACCCAGTTGTTCGCCCACCCGCTCCAGCAATGCAGCCGGGGTTTCGAAGATCACCTTCATGCTCAGGCCCTCTGGCTGGAAACCGACAGCACTTCGCCGGTCATGTAGGAGCTGTAGTCGCTGGCCAGGAACATCATCACGTTGGCCACTTCCCAGACTTCTGCGGCGCGGCCGAAGGCCTCGCGGGAGGCGAGCTGGTCCAGCAACTCCTTGGGTGCGGATCGCTTCAGGAAGTCATGCAGGGCGATGCTCGGACTCACCGCGTTGATGCGGATGCCGTGTTCGGCCACCTCCACCGCTGCGCAGCGGGTCAGGGCCATGACACCGGCCTTGGCGGCGGCGTAGTGGCTTTGTTCCTTCTGCGCGCGCCAGCCGAGTACCGAGGCGTTGTTGACGATCACACCGGCCTGGCGCTCGATCATCTTCGGCAGCATGGCGCGGGTCATGCGCATGGTGCCGGTGAGGGTTACGTCGAGGACGCGGTTCCATTCCTCATCGCTCATCTCCACCAGCAGGCGCGATCCACCCAGGCCAGCATTGTTGATCAGCACATCGACTCCGCCCAGCTCGCGCTCGGCCGCCGTGACCAGGGCCTGCACCTGCTCCTCGATGGTGACGTTGCAGACCTTGCCATGGACCTGATCGAGTCCGGTGGCCTCGCGAATTTTCGCCACCGCCTCCTGCAGGCGTCCTTCATGGATGTCGCTGATCATCAGTGCGCGACAGCCTTCCTCGGCAGCGCGCAAGGCGGCAGAGAAGCCGATACCAGCACCAGCCGCGGCAGTGATCAGAACCGATTTGCCGCGCAGCAGGCCGTGGCCGGGAACGTAGGTTGGAATGGTCATGCAAGGTCCTCGGATCAGGCGCGCACGCGCGGTTCGCGGGGCATGCCCAGGGCGCGTTCGGCGATGATGTTGCGTTGGATTTCGTTGGTGCCGCCGTAGATGGAATCGGAGCGGCTGAAGAGGAACATCGACTGCAGACGGCCCAGTTCATAGGGCGCGCCCTCCAGCAATTCAGCGTCGGGGCCGAGGACGTCCATGGCCAGTTTGCCCAGCTCGACATGCCAATTGGCCCAGCACAGCTTGTAGATCATCGCCTCGCGACGCAGCGCGCCATCCTGTGCACCTGAGAGCATGCGCAGGGAGTTGTAGCGCAGGATGCGCAACCCACCCCAGGCTTCGGCGATGCGCTGACGCAGCAATGGGTCACGGGCGGCACCGTTGGCGCGGGCAATCTGGATGATCTCTTCCAGTTCGTTCTGGAACAGCATCTGCTGGCCGAGGGTGGAGACACCACGCTCGAAGCCCAGCAGGGCCATGGCGATCTTCCAGCCATCGCCCGGCACGCCGAGGATGTTATCGGCGTCGGTCAGCGCGTCATCGAAGAACACTTCGTTGAATTCGGAGGTACCGGTGAGCTGCTCGATGGGGCGCACCGTGATACCCGGCTGGTGCATGGGCACCAGCAGGAATGACAGCCCCTGGTGGCCAACGCTGCCCGCCTCGGTACGGGCGATGACGAAGCACCATTCGGATTCGTGGGCGAGCGAGGTCCAGACTTTCTGACCGCTGATGCGCCACTGGCCGTTCTCCAGCACCGCGCGGGTCTTCACATTGGCCAGATCCGAGCCTGCGGCCGGCTCGGAGTAGCCCTGGCACCAGAACTCGGTGCCCGCGACTATCCCCGGCAACAGGCGACGCTTTTGCTCCTCGGTGCCGAAGGCGGCGATGGTCGGCCCTGCCAGGCCTTCACCGATGTGTCCCATGCGGCCGGGGCCACCGGCGCGGGCGTACTCCTCGTGGAAGATCACCTGCTGATTGATAGAAAGGCCACGCCCGCCATGTTCCGGCGCCCAGCCCACGCAGGTCCAGCCACCTTCGGCCAGCTTGCGCTCCCAGGCTTTGCGCTCCTCGGGAAAGCTGTGCTCATCGCCCGGCCCACCGCGAAAGCGCAGCGGCTCGAAATCGCCCCGGAGATTGTCCGCCAGCCAGCCGGCCACCTCGCGGCGGAAGGCTTCGTCCGCCTCACTGAAACTGATCTTCATGCGTATTCCCCAAGGAGGGCCACGGCGATGCGCTCGCGGTGCCAGGACGGCGCGCCGAACAGGGCCTCGCTGGCCCGTGCGCGCTTGAAGTAGAGGTGCGGGTCGTACTCCCAGGTGAAGCCGACGCCACCATGCATCTGGATCGATTCCGCCGCGCAATGGAAAAACGCCTCAGAGCAACGCGACTTGGCCAGGGCAGCGGCCAGAGGCAGTTCGGCGGCGACTTCGGGATCGCCATTACCGGCCAGGACTTCCTCGGCCACACAAGCGGCGTACAAGGCGGCCGATCGCGCGCACTCCACCTCCAGCATCATGTCGGCGGCGCGGTGCTTGATGGCCTGGAAGCTGGCGATGGCGCGACCAAACTGTTGCCGTTCAGCTGTATAGGCCAGCGTCAGGTCGAGGGCCTGCTGGGCGCCGCCAGTCTGCTCGGCGGCCAGGGCCACGCAAGCCAGTTGCAGGATTTTCTCCAGCAACTCACCGCCCTGCCCCGGCGTGCCCAGCGCGGCATCGGCACCGACATACACGTGGTTGAGTTCGACTTCGGCCAGCTTGCGGGTCTGGTCCAATGTCGGAACCAGCTTGCGGCTGATGCCGGGCGTGTCCGCCGGAATGGCGAACAGGCCGATGCCCTCGCTACCCCGTGCCGCCACGACCAGCAGACCAGCACTGTGACCATCGATCACCTGGCGCAACTTGCCGTCGAGGACAAAGCCTTTACCCTCGTCGCGCACGCTGGCCTGTACCGAATCCAGCCCGTTACGGGTATTGCTGGCGTACGCCAGGGTGGCGGTCAGGCGGCCTTCGGCCAGTTGCGGAAGCCATTTCGCTTTCTGCTCCTCGCTCCCTCCCAGCAGCAGGGCCGGGGTGGCCAGGCAGGCGCTGGCGAAGAAGGGCGAGCAGAACAGACGACGCCCCATTTGCTCCAGCAGGATCGCCAGTTCCACGAAGCCCAAGCCAAGGCCACCATAGGCTTCGGGAATGTGGATGGCCGGCCAGACCATCTCGCTGCACACGCGCTGCCAGAGCACCGGGTCGTGGCCTAGATCGCTGGCCATCGCCGCACGCACGGCGGCGGAGTCAGATACATCCGCGAGAAAACTCTCGGCGGACTCGCGGATCATCTCCTGCTCATCGCTGAATGCGAATTCCATAACGCTGCCTTCTTGTGATTCCAGGGCTGGAAAGGAGTCTGGCGAGTTGCGGAAGGCGGGGAATCGTCCGGATGGACGAAGCAGGCAGGAGGGTTGAAGGAGGGTGTGGGAGCGAATTCATTCGCCAAGCAGAATCAGAGGCCGCTGCACGGCCAATCGCGAATGAATTCGCTCCCACAAAGAAAAGAAAGCAGCAGGGACGTGCGGGGCTCAGCTGCCGTACACCTTCTGCGCCGGCACCGTTTCGGCGAGCAGGCGTTCGACCACCCCGCCCACTTCCTCCGGCTGGTAGCGTGCGCCCTTGTCGAACTCGGGGCCACGGCGCCAGCCGTCGGCGATCGAGAGCCTGCCGCCTTCCACTTCGAACATGCGCCCGGTGATGGCCTGCGAGTCCTCGGAGCCCAGCCACACCACCAACGGGGCGACGTTCTCGGGGGCGAAGTGGTCGAAGCCTTCGTCCGGTCTCTTCATCACCTCGGCAAACACTTCCTCGGTCATGCCGGTGCGGGCGGCCGGGGCCAGGGCATTGGCGGTGATGCCGTAGCGCGCCAGTTCGGCCGCCTGCACCAGCGTCAGGGAAGCGATGCCACCTTTCGCAGCTGCGTAGTTGGACTGGCCGATGGAACCCTGCAGGCCGGCGCCGGAACTGGTGTTGATGATTCGGGCCTTGACCGCGACACCGCCCTTGGCCTGTTCGCGCCAGTGCTTCACGGCATGGCTGGCGAGACAGAAATGGCCCTTCAGGTGTACCGCCATCACGGCGTCCCAGTCGGCCTCGGTGAGGCTTGCGAACATGCGGTCGCGGCAGATACCGGCGTTGTTCACCAGCACGTGAAGGTCGCCAAAGGCTTCGATGGCCTGGCGCACGATTTCGCCGGCAGCGGCGTAGTTGGTGATATCGCCGTTGCTGGCGACAGCTTCGCCGCCCTTGGCGCGGATTTCGGCGACCACCGCTTCGGCGGCCGGCAGGTTGATATCATTGACCAGTACGTTGGCGCCTTCGGCGGCGAAGGCCAGTGCATAAGCACGGCCCAGCCCGCCGCCGGCGCCAGTGATGATGACGGAGCGGTTCTGGCAGATTGGCATTTGGGGTTCTCCGGTGAGTTCGAATGGTGGTGACGGCCCTCACCCCAAGCCTCTCCCAGAGGGAGAGGGGGCGGTCCGTGCAGTGGTCGAGTTCGGCACAGACTGCGTTGCTCCCCTCTCCTATTCAGGGAGAGGGGCCGGGGGAGAGGGGAGCGAGGTCAAAGGCGCTCGATGATGGTCACGTTCGCCTGCCCACCGCCTTCGCACATGGTCTGCATTCCGAAGCGGCCGCCGCTGCGTTCCAGCTCGTGCAGCAGCGTGCACATCAGCCGGGTGCCGGTGGCGCCCAGAGGGTGGCCGAGGGCGATAGCGCCACCGTTGACGTTGGTGCGTTCATGGGGGTAGCCGGTTTCCTTCAGCCAGGCCAGCGCGACCGAGGCAAAGGCTTCGTTGATTTCCACCCGATCGATGTCGTCCAGCTTCATGCCGGCACGCTTCAGCGCGTACTCGGTGGCCGGAATGGGCGCGGTGAGCATCCATACGGGGTCGTCGGCACGCACGCTGATGTGGTGGATGCGCGCACGGGGTGTGAGGTTGTAGCGCTTGAGCGCCGCCTCGGAGACCACCAGCAGCGCACTGGCGCCATCGCAGGTCTGGCTGGAAACCCCTGCAGTGACGCGGTCGCAGCCGAACAGGGTTTCAAGCTCGGCCATCTTGTCCAGGCTGGTCTGGCGCGGGGTTTCGTCGTGCTCGACGCCGGCCAGTGGCACGATCTCGCGGGCGAAACGGCCCTGCTCGATGGCGCGCAAGGCGCGGCGGTGAGATTCCAGGGCGTAGGCCTCCAGCGCCTGGCGGGACAGGCCCCAGCGTTCGGCGATCATCTGCGCAGAGCGGAACTGGGTCGGCGGCACCTTGCCATAGCGCTTCACCCAGCCTTCGGAGCCGGAAAATGGGTCAGTGAAGCCCAGCGGTTCGGCGGCGGTCATGGCCGAAGAAATCGGAATCTGCGTCATGGTCTGCACGCCACCGGCGATAACCACGTCCTGGGTGCCGCTCATCACGGCCTGGGCGGCGAAGTGCACCGCTTGCTGCGAAGAACCGCACTGGCGGTCGATGGTGGTGCCGGGCACGGCCTGGTCGAGGCCGGCGGCAAGCCAGCAGGTGCGGGCGATGTCCCCAGCCAGCGGGCCGATGGTGTCGACGCAACCGAAGATCACATCGTCGTAGTCGGCGTCGGGAATGGAGTTGCGGGCGACCAGTTCGCGCAATACGTGGGCGCCCAGGTCAGCGGCGTGGATCTGGCTCAGGCCACCCTTGCGCCGGCCGGTGGGCGTGCGCAGGGCGTCGACTATGTAGGCTTCGGGCATTAGGTGGTCTCTTTGTAAGGTTGAAGTCGGTAGCCCTCTCCCCAGCCCTCTCCCTGAAGGGAGAGGGGGCTGTCCGTGCACGGTATGGCAGGCGCGAGTCACCCCTCTCCTCTTCAGGGAGAGGGGCCGGGGGAGAGGGCGCTATCAATCAGAACGTATTCCCCGCCCCCGGCTGGACGGTGCCCGAGAACAGCGCCTGGCGAATCCGTGCCTTGTGCCAGCCACGATCACCCCAGACCTTGTCCAGGGCCCAGGCGCGTTTCATGAAAAGTTGCAGGTCCACTTCCCAGGTGTATCCCATGGCGCCGTGGGTCTGGATGGCGTTCTTGGCGGCCAGCAGTGCCGCTTCGGTACAGGCGATGCGGGCGTGGGAAACCTGTACGTCCCGCTCCGGCAGGTTCTGCGCGACGGCATGGGCGGCGCGGTAGAGCGGGCCCTTGGCGAACTCGATCTGCACCGCGACGTTGGCCATCAAGTGCTTCACCGCCTGGAAGGAACCCACCGGCTTGCCGAACTGCTTGCGCTCGAAGCTGTAGTCCACCGCCAAATCCACCATGCGCTTTGCCAGGCCCAGCAGTTGGGCGGCGGTTCCCAGCGCCCCACGGTTCTTCGCGGCGGCCCAAAGTGCCCTGCCCTGCTCGCCTTCGGCCACGCGGGTCCCCGCGGTCGGCTTCCAGTCGACGCGGAACAGCTGCCGGCTCGGGTCCACTGATTCGTTGCGGGTAAGCTGAACCTGCTCGGGCAACACGGCGTGCACTTCATCGCCGTGGGGTAGCAACAGCAGACCGGCCACATGGGCGTCGGCCACCAGAGGGTTGCCCGGCTCGCCGACGGCGAGGCGGGCCTTGCCTTCGGCGATTCGGGTCAGCCATTCGCCTTGCAGGTCGAGCTGGTTCGGCAGGGCGGCAAGCAGCGGCACGCCGATGAGCATGGTGTCCACCAGGGGCTCGGGCAGGCCGGCGTAGCCGCACTCCTGGGCGAGGAGGATGAAGTCCAGCTCATTCATGTCCAGGCCGCCGAAGCCGTCCGGCACGGTCAGGGCGGTTAGGCCGAGTTCTGTAAGTTGGCCCCAGAGTTCGTCGCTGCGGCCGCTCCCGGTCTGCCATAACTCGCGGATGCGCTCCGGGATCACTTCGTTGGTAAGGAAGGCGCGCACGTTGTCCTGGAACAGCAGTTGGTCATCGCTGAAGGTGAAGTCCATGGCGCGCTCCTCAGGCTCGCGGCATGCCGAGCATGCGCTCGGCGATGATGTTGCGTTGGATCTCGTTGGTGCCGGCGTAGATGGGCCCGGCCTGGGCGAACAGGAAGCCGTCCAGCCAGTGCCCGACATCACCCGCATCCGGTGCTTCCGGCAGCAACTCGCCGCGCAGGCCGAGGATCGACAGCGCCGTCTCGTGCATTCGCTGGTCCAGTTCGGACCAGAAGATCTTGTTGGTGGAGGATTCCGGACCGATCTTGCCGCCCTTCACCAGCCGCGACGCCGTCATGTAGGTGTTCAGGGTGTAGGCCTCGGCGTCCATCCAGGCCCGCATCACCGCTTCGCCGATGGCCGGGTCCAGGTCCGCCTGTTCCCGGTTGGCCAGGTAGAGTTGCACCAGGCGCCGCGCGGTTTCCTGGAAGCGGGCCGGCGAGCGCAGCATCAGGCCGCGTTCGAAGCCGGCAGTGGACATCGCCACGTGCCAGCCCATGCCCTCCCCGCCCAGCACGTTATCCACAGGCACTTCCACGTCGTCGAAGAAAATTTCGGCGAAGCCCGGCAGGCCGTTGAGCTGCGGGATCGGGCGCACGGTGATACCGGGGCTGTTCAGCGGCAGGAGGATGAAAGTCAGTCCGTGGTGGCGGCTGGATTGCGGGTCGCTGCGGAACAGGCCGAACAGCCAGTCGGCCCAGACGGCGCGGGTGGACCAGGTTTTCTGGCCGTTGATCACATAGACGTCGCCCTTGCGCTCGGCCCGGCAGCGGATGGCAGCCATGTCCGAGCCGGCGTTGGGTTCCGACCAGCCCTGGGCCCAGATTTCCTCGCCCGTGGCCATCTTCGGCAGGAAGCGCTCCTGCTGTGCGGCGGTGCCGAACTCCATCAGGGTTGGGCCGAGCAGGAAGATGCCGTTCTGGTTGACCCGTGCCGGTGCGCCCGCGCGGTAGTACTCCTCTTCGAAGATCAACCACTGGATCAGGTCGCAGCCGCGTCCACCGAGTTCCTTTGGCCAGGTCACCATGCCCCAGCGACCCTCGTTGAGTTTCGCTTCCCAGACGCGGTGCTGGCGGAAGCCTTCCTCGCAGTCGAAGGATTGCAGCGGTTCAGCCGGCACATTGGCCGCCAGCCAGGCGCGGACCTCCTCACGGAAGGCCTGCTGTTCAGGTGTGTAGGTCAGGTCCATGGGCTCATCCCTTGAAGGTGGCGGTGCGCTTGTCGACGAAGGCATCGCGGGCTTCCTGGGAATCCAGCGAGCGGTAGGCCTGCAGGGTGAAGCCCTGCTCCCAGCGGTATTTGTCTTCGAGGTTGCCGTCTTCGATGCCGGTCAGCGCCTCCTTGGCCAGGGCGATCATGGCCGGGCTCTTGGCGGCGATCTTGCGGGCGATCTCCAGGGCCGCCTCGCGCAACTCGGCGCGGGGTACAACACGTTCCACGGCACCCAGGCGATAGGCCTCGGCGGCGTCGATCATCTCGCCGGTGAAGTACATGTGGCGCACCTTCTGCACCGGGAAAAGGCGCTGTAGGTGGGCGCCGCCGCCCATGGCACCACGGTCCACCTCGGGTACGCCGAAACGCGCGCAGTCAGAGGCGACCAGGATGTCCGCCGCGCCACACAGGCCGATGCCGCCACCGAGGACGAAACCGTGCACAGCGATGATCACTGGCTTGGGATTGCGGTGGACGGCCTTGAAGCTGTCGTAGTTGCCCTTGTTCACCGCGACTATCAGGTTGCCGTCGGCTGCCAGTTCCTTGATGTCGACGCCAGCGCAGAACCCCCGGCCCTCGGCGCGAATGACGATGACCCGAACCTCGGGCGACTCGCCCAGGTGCTCGAGCTCGGCGGCGATGGCCGCCCAGCCTTTACTGTCGAAGGCGTTCACCGGCGGATGGTCGAAGACCATCTCGGCAATGCCGTTATCGATGCTCACGTGAAATGGACTGCTCATCCGGCTACCCCTTAGTTGTTCGATTTGTCGGTCACGCGGCGGCACAGCTCGGCGAGCCGTTGCTCGGCCTGCTGCACGATGGATTCGATGAGTTCGGCACAGCCCGGCAGGCTGTCGATGCTGGCGGCGATCTGCCCGGCGGGAAGTACGCCTGCCGCCGGCAGGCCCTCGACCATGGCCTTCTGGATCACCATCGGCGCGTTGGCGGCCATCAGCATTTGCGCGGCGCTGAGACCGTCGCTACCGCCGAGCTTCAACGCGCTGCCCAGCAGCTGGGCGATACTCGCGCCGCTGTGACGGCGGTAGGCCAGTGCACTGCGCAGGGCCAGCAACAGGCGTTTCAGGCCGCCGGAGCGTTCCAGGCTGTCGAGCAATTCGTTGCGGATCATCCGTTGCGGCATGCCATCGATGGCGCGACTGATGATGATGGCGGCTGGGTCGCGGACTTTCAGGTAGCGATCCAGGGTGGCCGGGGGCACAGGACTTTCGGCACTCATCAAAAAGCGCGTGCCCATGGCGATGCCTTCGGCACCGAGCGCCAGGGCCGAGACCAGGCCGCGCCCGTCCTTGAAGCCGCCGGCGGCGACCACCGGAACATCGACGGCGTCCACCACCTGGCCGAGCAGAATCGAGGTGGGCACCGAGCCGGTGTGGCCACCACCCTCCTCGCCCTGCACGGTGACGGCGTCGGCGCCCATCTCCACCGCCTTCACTGCATGCTTGAGCGCACCCACCGTGGGTATGCAAACCACACCGGCATCCTTCAGGCGGGTGATCATCGCCTTGCCGGGCGAACGGCTGTAGCTCACCGCACGCACACCGTGCCTGAGCACCAGCTCGACGATCTCGCCGGCATTGGCCTGGTACATGTGGAAGTTGACGCCGAATGGCTGATCGGTGAGCGCCTTGGTTTCGAGGATGGCGGCTTCCATGCGCTGCGGTTCGATGGTGGCGCCGGCCAGGAAGCCAAAGCCGCCGGCGTTGCCGGTGGCCGCTACCAGTTTCGGATCGGCCACCCAGCCCATGGCGGTCTGGATGATCGGATAGCGACAACCCAGCAGTCGGGTCAGGCGAGTATCGAGTGAAATCGCCATCACGCCTCCGATGAGTTGCGCTGGGACTGCGCCATGCCGCGGGCGTCGTAGCCGCCGAGCTTGTCGCCGCTGACCAGTTCGTTGTGCACATGGGCGAAGTGATGGAGGCCGAACACCATGTCCATGGTGGCGCGCTTGCCCATCAGGTCCTCGGCGTTGTTCACCGCCTGCTTGGTCAGTTGCAGGCCCAGGCGCGGCATCTGCGCGATGCGCCGGGCTACGTCCAGGGTCACGTCTTCCAGCACGTCGCGTGGCACCACCTTGTTGACCATGCCCATCTGGTAGGCACGATCGGCGCCCATGCGCTCGCCGAGGAAGAGGAACTCCTTGGCGATGCGCGGATTCAGTTCGTGCACGTGGGCGAAGTACTCGACCCCCGGAATCCCCATGCGCACCACCGGATCGGCGAAATAGGCGTCCTCCGAGGCGATGATCAGGTCGCAGACCCAGGCCAGCATCAGTCCGCCGGCGATGCAGGCGCCCTGCACCATGGCGATGGTCGGCTTGGGCATGTCGCGCCAACGCCGGCACATGCCGAGATAGACCTCCTGCTCGCGGGCGTAGAGGAACTCTCCGCCTGGCTTGTTCACGTGGTCGTACCAGAGGCTGGTGCGTTCGAAGCTCTGGTTCACGTCGCGACCAGGCGTACCGATGTCGTGCCCGGCGGAGAAGTGCTTGCCGGCACCGCGCAGGACGATGACCTTGACCGCGTCGTCATCGCAGGCGCGACGGAAGGCGGCGTCCAGGGCGTAAGTCATGCGCGAGTTCTGCGCGTTGTGATACTCGGGGCGGTGCATGGTGACCAGGGCCAGCGGGCCCTGAACCTCGTACTGCACCACGTCTGCTTCTGCGGCCTGTTCGTGGCTCATGTGGGCGGCTCCGCCTCAGTGGGTCATGGCCCGGGCGCGCACGCCCGGCGGATTGTCCTTGAGCTGGCTGGCGCGCAGGTTGTGCGGGTCCAGCTGCTGGATGAGGATCAGTTGCTCGAGGGTCGGTGCGGCAGTGGTGGGAATCGCGTTCGGCACATGCAGCGGGAAGCTGGTGGCGGCCTGTACCTCTTCCACGCTGACACCGGGGTGCAGGGAGCGAATGCGCATCTGCCGACCGGGACCCTGGAAGTCGAGCACGCAGAGGTCGGTGACGATCATGCGGATATCGATCTCGTCCAGCGACCAGCCACGGGCGAGGCGCTCGGGGTTGTAGCCAACGGAGGCCACCACATCCACTTCGCCATCGACGAACACACGTTTGTTGTGGCTGGGCACCATGAACGAGTTCGCGTGGCTGATGGAATTGCCGGGGAAGCCACGTACGCCGAGCATCTGCGATTTGGGCTTGGCGTGTTCGCCGATGCAGGAAATGTTGGCCTGGCCGAAGCGGTCGATCTGCACCGGTCCCACCAGGGCATGGCGCTTGCCACTCCAGACATTGTCGAAGATGCGCGAAAAGCCCATCCAGCTGTCGAGTTTCGGCTGGTAGCCGCCGCGCGGCCCGACCGGCACCGGCTCGGCGACCATGAAGGCTTCGGAGTCGGTCATCATCAGTTCGGCATTGCAGTTGAGCATCGCCAGCGACGCGGCCAGGCGCTGCAGCACGCCGATTCCAGTGGCGAGCACTTCACCGTCACCGGCGAACGCTTCGGAGGCGGCGCAGATCATCAGTTCAGCGAGGCTGTAGGGTTGTTTGGTGGCAGTCATCTCAGCGTCCTCAGAAAACCGGGAGCGGCAGTTGGCGGATGGCGTCCAGGCCACCTACACGCGCGAGGTACTCCGCTTCCCCGCAGTTCACGTAACGCTCCATGTAGGCCTGCCAGCCTTCTGGCTCGGCGGCCGAGGCGTTGTAGGCCCTGAAGTGAGCGGTGTCGAAGCCGTAGAGCGGCGCACAGGACGACGGGTGGGCGCCGCCTGGCAGATGAACGACGGCACTGGTGCGGTTGCGTTCCCAGAACACCTGGCGGGCGCGGGCCGGGTCCTCATGGAACCAGGCGCTGTCGACCAGCTCGTCACAACTGACAAAAGCCTTCTGTGCGGCACGCACGAAGAGGTCGTCCATATAGTGGTCGGGACCAGCGATCTGGCAGACGCCGCGGACATCGGCGCGGTCGACGTGAACCAGCGCCGCATCGAGCTTCAGCGCGGGCATGGCAACCCAGTCGCGACTGTCGTCGTAGGGGGAACTGACCAGCTTCAGTTCCGGGTTGATGCTCAGCACGTCGGTGCCCAGGCCCACGGCAGTGGGAATGAACGGCACGTTCATGGCGGCGGCCCTGAGGCCGAGCAGTAGCATGCCTTCGTCGATCTCCATCACTTCCACGGCGCCTTCCTGGCGGGCCTTGCGGAAGTAGGGTTCGAGCGGGATGAAGTCCAGCGAGACGAAGGCGTAGACCAGCTTCTTCACCTTGCCGGCGGCACAGAGCATGCCGACGTCGGCGCCGCCATAGGCGACCACCGTGAGGTCCTTGAGGCCGGAGCGCAGAATCTCGCGGACCAGGGCCATGGGCTTGCGCCTCGGGCCCCAACCGCCGATGCCAATGGTCATGCCGTCGCGTAGCTGTCCGACCACGTCGGCAGCGGTCATGCGTTTGTCCATGGGGCGGCTCCTTATTGACGGCCGACGCTGAAGTCATGGCCCCAGTGGCTGACCACGGTGCTCTCGAAGGGGGTATGGCGCTCCCAGTCCATGACCTTGCCGCCACAGCCGTACTCCAGGTCGAAGCCGCCCGGGGTCTGCATGTAGAAGCTGGTCATGTCGTCGTTGGTATGGCGACCGAGGGTGGCGGAGAGCTTCACACCGCTGGCGTGCATGCGGTCCAGCGCGCGGCCGACGTCATCCAGTTCGTGCACTTCCACCATCAGGTGCACGCAGCCCGACGGGATCGGACACTCGAACAGCGCCAGGGAGTGGTGGCGGCCGTTGTTGCAATGGAGGAAGTGGATGCGCTTTTCCGGTTCGGCCGGATCGGGGGTGAAGCGCACCTTCATCAGGTCGGAAAGGCCGAAGCCCATGACGCGCTCGTAGAAATCCAGGCAGCGGTCGAAGGCCGGTGCCGGCAGTACGGCATGGCCCATGCCGAGGTCGCTGGTGACGAAGCCGGAAACACCGACCGGGGACATGAAGGGAGCGAAGTCCTGCAGCGGACCCCAGAACAGCTCGTGACGGTTGCCGTCCGGATCAGCGAATCGCGCCAGTTCCTGCACCTTGCGGCTGACGGCATCGGCCGCGCTACCGCGCTGGACTTCCACATCGGCCTGTTGCAGCTCGGCAATGGCCTGCTCGAAGGCAGCCTTGCCGGCGACCTCCCAACCGCAGGCGCCATATCCGTCATGGTCGGCGCGCTCAACCAGGATGCGGTAGGGACGTTCGTCCATTTTCAGGTAGAGCCGCTCGCCCGCTACGGCATCCACCATCATGCCGAGCACCCCGGTGGCGTAATCGCCCCAGCGCTTCAGGTCTGTCGAGGCTACGGTGACGTAACCCAGGCCACGGATATCCATGCGGTCCTCCTCATTGTCGTTATCGCCGCGTACTCGGGGCACGGGGCACTATGGGGAGGGATTAAATCCGCAGGTCAGGAGGTGGACATCGTCCAATGGGACTAGCGCGAAAGGCGCGTGGGACGGGGCTCTGGCGTTTGCGTCAAGGCTCATCGATTGGAACGCGAGCGCGTATTTCATGGCGGCATTGAATTGCAGCCGGCGATGCCGATCAAAAGTCGGACCAACATCCTCTTTCATTGAACTTGTTTTGTTTCTGAAGTGTTTCAATGAAACCCGACAGAAACAATTCAATTACAGCCGATTACATACATACAAACAGTCCGTTACATGCACTTAAAAAGAGCATTAACCACGGAATACTCCATGCCAATCAGCACCTTATAAAACTACCAATCATCTTTAAATTTGCCATTTGTCAGGCACCACAAAATAGTACTGGCGACGTTTTAGTTCTTCCTTAACATCCGGCATCGGGGGTTGTTCAAGTGTTTAAACGAGGAAGAAACATGAAATCCGCAATTTGCACCACTGCCTTCTCCAGCCTGTTGTTCTCTCTTGTCGCGCTGACTTCTTTCCAGGCCACAGCTGAAGGAGGCAGTGATCGCCTCATCCAGTACCGGGAATATCAAGTGCGCCAGCAGACGACCGAAGACGAAAGCGAGCGTTTCGCCCAGTTGGTCGAGGAAAAACCAACTGCGGCCGGTTCAGGCGCAGCCAGAGAAGCGGCTGAACCGGCCATGAAATCCTCAAATCGCTATCAATCTCGCATCCACCATCAACGCGTGGTGTACGAGTAATCGGCCTGCAACACCCTCCCTTCCTGGTGCGTCCCGTCCCGCGCCAGGAAGGGAACAGGGCGCTTGAACTCTCTTCCGAAGCCAATACTCAACTCTTCTCCATCGCTCGAAAAATCTGGTGGGAATTTCCCGCTGCCGGGATGGCTGTCGGCGCAGTAATTTAGCCGGCGGATCACCTTCGAGAGACGGCAATGGACTCACTCACCCAGGCGGTGCTCGGCGCTACCATCCAGGGCGCGCTGCTCGGACGCTGGCAGGGGCGCAAGGCGCTGCTCTATGGCGCCATGCTCGGCACCTTGCCGGACCTGGACGTGGTGATCCGCTACACGGACGCGGTGGCGGCGATGACCTACCACCGTGGCTTCAGCCACTCCATCTTCGTGCTCAGTGCCCTGGCGGCACTACTGACCTTGCTGGTACGACGATGGCGCCCCAATCCGGGGTATTCCACCCAACGCCTGTTCCTCACCCTCTGGCTGGTGCTGGTGACCCATCCCTTGCTGGACGCCTTCACCAGCTATGGCACCCAACTGCTCTGGCCGATGCAGACCCCACCCATCGCCTGGTCGAGCATCTTCATCATCGATCCGCTGTACACCCTGCCCCTTTTCGCAGCGGTGATCGGTGGACTGCTATTCGGACTGCGCGGGCGCACCCCTCGCCTGCCCGTGGCGGCGCTGGCACTGTCGAGCCTCTACCTGCTTTCAAGCCTGGGCGGCAAGTTCATGGCCGAACAGCGGGTTCATGAGGTGCTGGAACGGGAAGGCATCCGTCCGCAGGCCATCTTCAGCGCCCCGACGCCCTTCAACATACTGCTCTGGCGCGTCACCGTGCTGGACGGCGAGGACTATCACGAAGCGCTGGTCAGCTGGTTCGACCATGAGCCGCCCAGGCTCGAGCGCATCCCCCGCGGCACCGACCTGGCCCGGCGCCTTCGGGATTCGCCACAACACGTACGCCTGGCCTGGTTTACCCACGGCATCCTGCGCTACGACCAGATCGACCAGATGCTGGTGGTCACCGACCTCCGCCTGGGCATGACCGGTTTCCATCCTTTCCGCTTCATCCTCGCGGAGCAACGCGACGGCCGCTGGCAACCGGTGGCGCAAGCGCGGCGCTGGCCGACGAGCCGGGGCGACCTGGCGCGCCTGAAGCTGCTATGGCAGCGGATCTGGCATGAGGATCAGGTGATTCCCTTATCCAGTTGGGCGGGAATGCTGCAGCGCTAGGGAATTTACTGAGTCGCGCCTCTCTCATGACGCTCGCACAGCGGCCGATAAACTCTCCAGCGCCACTTGTTGCTGGACTACCCTTGCCAGCATCGGGCCAATCCAGCGGGTACAGGACATGAAAATAAGACAGAAAATGGTCGCCTCCGGGGCAATCAGCGTCGTGGCCGCCGCCCTCCTGGGTGGCATCGGCTACTGGGGACAAACCGAGCTGGCCGACGCTCTGGCCGAGAACCAGCTCAGCGTCAGCGCACTGCGCAATCATCTGGAGGGCGACATGATGCATGACGCCCTGCGCGCGGACGTTCTGGCCGCCCTGGTGGTGCAGCCGGGTGACCAGGCCGGCGCCGATCAGGTGCGCAATGACCTGCGCGAGCACAGTGAATGGTTCCGCCGCACGCTCGGCGACAATGCCAAGCTGCCGCTCACGGCGGACATCCGCACCGCAATCGCCGAATCCCAGCCTGCCCTGGAAAGCTACATCGGCGAAGCCGAGCGGATCGTCAATCTCGCCCTGCGCGATCCGCAGGCGGCCCGTGCCGAACTGCCCTCCTTCGAGCGCAGTTTCGGCGAGCTGGAAGAGAAGAACGAAGCCCTCAGCAGCAAGATCGAATCCCACGCGGCCCAGACCCGCGCCGACGGCGAAGCTGCCGTCAGCAGTGCTGCCGCCTGGCTCGTCGGCGGCATCCTGCTGGTGATCGGCCTGCTCTGCGTGGTCACCAGTCAATTGATGCGCGCCGTGCTACGGCCGCTGGAGAAGACCGTCGGCGTGGCGCGAGCCATCGCCCAGGGCAACCTGCTCACCCAGGTCAGCATCGACAGCGACGACGAGGCCGGCCAGTTGCAGCGGGCGCTGGCCGAGATGCAAGTCAACCTGCGCCAGATGATCACCACCATCCGTAGCGAAAGCGAAGAGCTGCGCGGCACCGCGCACCGTCTCAGCAAAACCTCGCAAAGCATCGTGGATGGCGCCAGCGAGCAATCCGACAGTGCCACCAGCATGGCCGCGGCCATGGAACAGATGATCACCAACATCGGCCAGATCGCCGAACACGCGCGCAATGCGCAGAATATTTCCGCCCAGTCGGAAGACCTCGCCGGCAGTGGCGGCAAGGTGATCCTCGGGGTGGTTGAAGGCATGAACCGCATTGCCGACGCGGTCAACCAGTCTTCCAGCACCATCACCGCGCTGGGCCAGTCGTCGGAGGAGATCCACTCCATCATCCAGGTGATCAAAGGCATCGCCGAACAGACCAACCTGCTGGCGCTGAACGCCGCCATCGAGGCCGCCCGCGCCGGGGAAGCCGGGCGGGGTTTCGCCGTGGTGGCGGACGAGGTACGCAACCTGGCGGCGCGCACCGCGCAGTCGACCCAGGAAATCACCGGGATGATCCAGCGCATCCGCGAGTCCACCCAGAACGCGGTGGACAGCATGCAGACAGGCGTGGAGCGGGTGCAGGATGGCGTCGGCCTGGCGCGCCAGGCGGGCGAGTCGATCAGCGAGATTCGCAGCGGCGCTCACCGTGCCGCAGAAGTGGTGGAGGAGATTTCCCACACCATCGGCGAGCAGTCCAAGGCCAGTAACGAAGTAGCCCAGCGCGTCGAACTGATCGCCCAGATGTCGCGCAACAACAGTCAGGCAATGCTGGACCTCGCCCAGGCCGCCGACCGCCTGGATGCCGTGGCCAGTTCGATGCAATCGTCGGTGGCGCGGTTTCAGATCTGAGGTCGACGCCCCATCTTCTGCCCCTCCGCGCTGAACTGGAACCACCCTCACCCCCGCCCTCTCCCGGAGGGCGAGGGGTGACTCGCGCCACATTTCTGAAGCAGACAGCGGCCTGAAACTGAGCACTCGAGGTGAGGCAGCGACTCCGCCCCTTCAGGTGGCCGAGCGGAATCGTTGTGCAGGGGGACGAGCGGCATGAATGCCGCGAGAGGCGTGCGGGGCCATGGATGGCCTAACTCTCCGTGCCCCCGGCGCAACGATGGAAGGGAGGGCACCCGACGAAGTCGGGCCGGATGGTGGGGCAAGCGTTTGGGGTTACTTTTGCCGCGATTGGCAAAAGTGACTCGCCCGTAAAGGCGAAACAGAAAGCCGAAGCCCGCTCGGCAATGAACTGGAAACCAATCTCCAAGCCGACTCACACCGTGAACAACCAAAAGAAAACCCCGGCACTTGGCCGGGGTTTTCTTGGCAGCAACGGATTATCAACCCGCCTCGTATCCAGCGACCTTGCTGGCCTGGGCCTTGCCGCCCAGCTTCAGGCGGTAGCAGCCCCACATCACCAGCAGCCAGACCGGGATGGCGTACACGGACACCTGGATGCCCGGGATCATCAGCATGATGCCGAGGATGAACAGCACGAAGGCCAGGCACAGGTAGTTGCCCATGGGGAACCAGAGCGCGCGGAAGCCGGTGCGGACACCGTCCCGGTCCATGCGCTGGCGGAACTTCAAGTGCGAGTAGCTGATCATCGCCCAGTTGATCACCAAGGCAGCCACCACCAGAGACATCAGCAGCTCCAGGGCATTGTGCGGTACCACGTAGTTGACGATGACGGCCAGGAACGTCACCCCGGCCGACACCAGCAGCGAGCGTACCGGTACACCACGCTTGTCGACCTTGGCGAGGGAACGCGGGGCGTCGCCCTGCTCGGCCAGGCCCAGCAGCATGCGGCCGTTGCAGTAGGTACCGCTGTTGTAGACCGACAACGCGGCGGTGAGCACCACGAAGTTCAGCAAGTGAGCAGCGGTATCGCTGCCGATAAGAGCGAATATCTTCACGAAGGGGCTGCCGCTGTAGGCGTCACCGGCGCTGTTGATGGATGCCAGCAGCGCATCCCAGGGGCTCAGCGAGAGCAGCACTACCAGGGCACCGACATAGAAGATCAGGATGCGGTAGATCACCTGGTTGATCGCCTTCGGGATCACCTGCTTGGGCTTGTCCGCCTCAGCTGCGGTGAAGCCAAGCATTTCCAGGCCACCGAAGGAGAACATGATGAAGGCCATGGCCATCACCAGGCCGCTGACGCCATTGGGGAAGAAGCCGCCATGGGCCCAGAGGTTGCTCACGGCCGCCTGCTCGCCGCCGCTTCCGCTGAACAACATCCAGCACCCCAGGACGATCATGCCGACGATGGCGACCACCTTGATCATGGCGAACCAGAATTCGGCTTCGCCGAACAGCTTCACGTTGGCCAGGTTGATGGCGTTCACCACCAGGAAGAACACCGCGGCGGTGGCCCAGGTGGGCACTTCCGGCCACCAGTAATGAATGTACTTGCCCACAGCGGTGAGCTCGCTCATGCCTACCAGGATGTAGAGCACCCAGCAGTTCCAGCCGGAAAGGAAGCCGGCGAATCCGCCCCAGTATTTGTGCGCGAAATGGCTGAATGAGCCGGCAACCGGCTCTTCGACGATCATCTCGCCGAGCTGGCGCATGATCAGGAAGGCGATGAATCCGCAGATGGCATAGCCAAGGATCATCGAAGGACCGGCGGACTTGAGCACCCCGGCGGAGCCGAGGAAAAGACCGGTGCCGATGGCGCCACCGAGGGCAATCAACTGGATGTGGCGATTCTTCAGGCCGCGTTTCAGCTCGCCTGAGTGTTGCATGTCACTCATTGCGTCACCTTTTGTTGTTGTCGTGACGGGATTTCACCCGCCGGACTTGTGGTCCGGCGGAGGTTTGCAAGGCAGGTGGGTAAACCTTTACTGCGCGTCTGGCTGTACCTCCGGAGCAGCATTCCTGAATGCTTCGAGGGCGTCGCAGCGCGCTGCGATATCGAGGATGCGCGGATAGGCCGACAGGTCACAGTCGAAGCGTCTGGCGTTGTAGACCTGAGGCACTAGGCAGGCCTCCAGGTAACCCGGCCGGCTACCCAGGGAGAGCTTGCCGCCGAGGGGCTCCAGGCCCTTTTCCACAGCCGCTAGGCCGAGGGCGACCCAGTGGCGGTACCAAGCGTCCTTGGCCTCGTCTGCCACGCCCAGTTCGGCCTTGAGGTACTGCAGCACGCGCAGGTTGTTCAGCGGATGCACGTCGCAGGCGATATGCATGGCGAGGGAACGCACCAGCGCACGTTGGGCCGGATCAGCCGGCAGTAACGCCGGTACGGGAAAGACTTCATCGAGGTATTCGAGGATTGCCAGGGACTGTGCAATGCGGATTTCGCCACCAGCATTACCCGAATCCACCAGCAGTGGCAGGAGGCCTTGGGGGTTGAGATCGCGATAGGCCGCCTGGTGCTGCTGGCCACCATCCTTGACCAGGTGCACGGGTTCCTGGCGATAGGCCAGGCCCTTGAGGTTGAGGGCGATACGCACGCGGTACGCAGCGCTGGAGCGCCAGTACCCGTAGAGGGTGAGTTCAGTATTCATGGCGTCGGGCCGATTTTTTGTTTGCGCCATCTCACTCTGGCAGCGCCTGGCGAACAAGGCGCGAGATTGCGCTTGGCGCGGCGCCGAACGGTCGATCCGGAAAGTTTTCCTTACGCCACCCCGGGTGTGTCGATACCGCCTGCCAGGCGCACCACTCGCGTAAGGATTTCTTGACGGGGCGTTCATCCAGGCTTCCAGGTGCGATCCCTCCTGGCCGACCAGCGGCGATAGGCAAGAAGTTCTGGCCTGTGCCATATGAAAGCAATGCGCCACCAATCCTCGCAGGGAAGCTGCCTGATGCCGCACCTGAACGACCTGTACGACAACCTGGTTAACCTTTGCTACGAGTGCGTCCTCGACGAGGGCGCGTGGCGCTCGCTGCTGGAGGGGCTGGCGAGCGCGACCGGCCACCAGATGGGTGCCCTGTTGTTCGTCGACCAGCGCGACCAGCGACCGCAGGTCACCGCCATCAATCTGTGCGACCCGGCCAGCGTCGAGGCGTACAACGCTTACTACCACCAATACGACCCGGCCAAGGCGGTGCTGGTACCGCGCCCGGTGGGCAGTTGGTATCACGACCTGGAAGACCTCGGCCCGCAGCGCATTCGCCGCGACCCGTACTATCAGGAGTTTCACATCCCCTTCGGCATGAACAACATCTCCTGCATCAAGCTGCACGAGCAGGATGGCTCGGGCATCTACCTGTCGCTCCTGACTGCGGTGGGAGCGGCTTTGCCGGAGATGCTGCAGCGCGACCTACTGCAACGCCTGAGCCCTCACCTGCTGCGTGCGGCACGGATGAGCAATCGACTCCAGGAGCTGAAGCTGGACGTGGCACGCCGCGACCTGCTGCTGGAGCGCCATCCAGCGCCCGTCTGGCTGCTGAATGGCGAGGGGCGGGTACTGTTCTGCAATCGCGAGGCGGAACGACGCATAGGCCAGGCGGCCTTCGCTCTGCAGGACCGCCACGGACGCTTGCATGGCAAGACCCTGGACGGGCGCCTGCAAGCGCTCATCCGCCAAGCTACCGGGTCCGACGGCAAGCGCCGCGCTGGTTGGCTGAACCTGGCCGGCGATCCACCCGCTCGCCTGTTGGTGACGCCGGTCCCCGAAGCGTCCGGACTGGCGCCCCGACACAGCAGTCCCCTGGCAATGCTGGCACTGCTGGAAAACCGGCCAGGAAGCCAGTGGCTCGCCGATCTGTTCCAGCTCAGCCCAGCTGAGCAGCGTCTGGCCGAACTGCTCCTCCAGGGACTGACACCGGAGGCGTGCGCCGAGAAACTCAACGTCTCGATCAACACCGTGCGCACGCAACTGCGCGCACTTTTCCGCAAGACCGAAACAGAACGCCAGGCGGAACTGGTCACCCTCCTCACTCGCTTGCAAGGGCTCTGAATAGTGCTGTCCAGTCGTGCCGAAAGCACGATTTCATCTATATGGATGATTGCAGGCAGATAGCCATCAACTAAGGTTCAACTCGAAGTGAATACCTGCCTTCATCCCGCGTGACGGGTCTAGGAATCCACGTCTGGCCAGAGGAGATGGCAAGTGGAAGAGATCAGTGATCCGGAAGAGTTGAACAAAGGCATAGAACAACAACGGCGACTTCACGACGAGCTGGAACAAATCAGGGCCGAACGTGAGCAGTTGCGCCTCGAGAAGCCGACGCCTCCCCGCGAGGCGGAGCCGCCACCGAGCAATATCCTGCCGTTTCCCTACCGTAAATTGCCGAGCCCAAGTCTGCGCTGCGGCAACGCCTTGCTGCAGGACTATCTCTATGGCGTGGAATCCGACGCTTTGCGCACCCTGCCGGAAGAGCGCACCCGCCAGTTGTTCGACTTCGCCACCGGCGCACCTGCGGCCCGTGCCCTGCGCTGCCGACGGCGCATGTTGGCCCGCGCCCTGGATGACACCTGCCTGCGCGCCGGCAAGGCGGCTCGCATGCTGTGCATCTCCGGCGGTCATTTCCGCGAGGCGGAACTAGCCCGTGAACTGCGCCATGGACGCTTCGGCGAAATGATGGTGTTCGATGACGATGCGGCGCGCCTGGAAACCGTGCGCAGGAGCTATGGCGCGCTGGGCGTACTCACGCGTCACGGCACTCTGGACCAGTTGCTGGCAGGCGAATGCGGATTCGAGGGCTACGACCTGGTGTACTCCGCCGGAGTCACCGAGTTGCTGGATGACCGCCGTAGCGAGCGCCTGGTGAATCGGCTGTTCCAGGCCTTGCGGCCGGGCGGACGCCTGTTGCTGGCCAACTTCCGTCCCGGGGTCAACGGCATTGGCTTCCTTGAGGGGCTGCTGGACTGGCGCCCGCAATACCGCCACGACGTGCAGATGCTCAGCCTGCTGGACGGCGTCGACTACAACCAGATCGCCTCGGCGCGCGTATTCCACGATATCGGTCAGCGCGTGGTGTTTCTGGAAGCAGTGAAGTACGGCTAAGAGGATGGGCGTTGCGGGTCGGGTGCACCGAGCGCACCAGCAATGTCAGGCCCCACGACTGTTCCGCTTGTGACGCCGAACCGGTGCGCATGGCGCACCCTACTGCTACCGATTGGCGTCGCCTTCTTCAGCCTGGGCGTGGGAGCGGATTCAGTCGCGATTGAAATCGCTCCCACCATTCAGCCCTGTTGCAGGTGCCCGTAAAGCTTGGCGTAGAGACCACCTTCAGCGATGAGCTGCTGGTGGTCGCCGTCCTCGGCGATGTGGCCGCCGTCGAACACGAGCACCCGGTCGGCCTGCTTAACCGCAGACAAGCGGTGGGCGATGATCAGGGTGGTGCGTCCGTTGAGGAAGGTGCCGAGGGCCTGGTGCAGGGCGTACTCGGTGGCGGCGTCCAAGGCTGAGGTGGCTTCGTCGAGGATCACCACCTTCGGCTGGGCCAGCACCATGCGGGCAATGGCCAGCCGCTGCCGCTGGCCGCCGGAAAGGCGCACGCCGGATCGACCCACCACGCTGTCCAGCCCCATGGGCAGGTTACGGATGGTTTCGGCCAACTGGGCGATTTCCAGGGCGCGCCAGCAGGCCTCGTCGCTGCGCTCGCGGCCCATGGTCAGGTTGGCGCGCACGCTGTCGTTGAACAGCGCCGGGTGTTGCAGGACCACCGCGACGTTGTCGCGCACTTCGGCCAGGCCGATCTCGTCCAGCCGGCTGCCGCCAAAGCGGATCTGCCCGGCCTGGGGCTGGTAGAGCCCCAGCAGCAATTGCACCAGGGTGCTCTTGCCGCCACCGCTGGCGCCCACGATGGCGACCTTCTCGCCAGGGGCAATGGACAGGTTGAGGCCATCCAGCACCGGTTCATCGCCATAGGCGAAGCGCAGCCCCTTCACTTCGATCCCCACGGTCTCGCGGCCCCGGAACGGATCGACGCTCGGGTTGTACTGGGGCTCGTCGGCACGGGCCAGCAGCTCGTTGATCCGGCCGAGCGCGGCGCCGGCTGCATAGTAGGAATACTGCAGGCCGAGCAACTGCTCCACCGGACCGATCATGAACCAGAGGTAGCTGAACACCGCCAGCATCTGGCCAATGGAAAGGTCGGAGAAGAGCACCGTGAGCATGGCCGCGGCGCGGAAGAAATCGATACCGAACTGGAACAGCAGGCCACTGGTGCGCCCCGCTGCGTCGCTCTTCCACTGGGACGCGACGGCATAGTCACGGACTTCCTGGGCGCGCTGGCCGAGGCGGCCGAAGAAGAAGCCCTGGCGGTTGCTGGTACGCACTTCCTGGATGGCTTCCAGGGTTTCGGTGAGCGCCTGGGTGAAGCGCGCGGTGCTGTCGTTTTCCAGCTTCTTGAGGTGCTTGACCTTCTTGCCCAGTTGCACCGTGGCGTAAATCACCAGCGGGTTGAACAACAGGATCAGCAGCGCCAGCTGCCAATGCATCCAGACCAGGATGGCTGCCGTGCCGGTGAGGGTCAGCACTGCCACGAGGAAACGGCTTAGCGTCTCGCCGACGAATTTGTCCAGGGTATCCAGGTCGGTCACCAGGTGAGCGGTGACGGTCCCACCACCGAGGCTCTCGTATTCGCCGAGGGATATACGTTTCAAGCGTTCGATCAGGCGGGTACGGATGCGATAGACGATGTCCTTGGCCAGTCGCGCGAACAGGCGTGCCTGCAACACGTTGAACACCAGGGCCATGCCACGCAGCAGCAGGGTCACGACCAACATCAGGCCGATGTAGCCGACGGCGCTTTCCCAGGGCTGGGGCAGGAAGTTGTCCATGAAGCGCAGGGCAGCATCGCCGCGCTGCAGCAGCACTTCATCGACCAGCAACGGCAGCAGCAATGGAATGGGCACGCTGCAGAGTGTGGCCAGCACGGCGACCAGATTGGCCAGCCAGAGGGCCCTCTTGTGGTGCAGGGCCAGACGACGGATTTCCGCCCAGCTCAGGCGATCAGGCATGGGCACCCCGCTCCAGCCAGCGGCCCAGCAAAGGCGCGAGTTCATCAAGTGGCTGGTAGCCGTTGGTCAGTAGCGCAAGCTGGCCGTCACGCTCGGCCAGCAGGGTAGGAAAGCCGGCGATACCGAGGTCCTGCACCCAGGTGAAATCGGCGACCGTCGCCTCATGGCTGGTGGCGGCATCGAAAGCGGCGGCGAACTCGATGCGCGGAATGCCGATCTGTTCGGCCAACTCCACCAGGACGGCGGCCTGGGTCACGTTGCGACCCTCCGCGTAGAAGGCGTGCTGGATTCGCTTCACCAGCGGCCAGGCCAGCTCCGGCGCCAGGGAACGGGCAACCACCAGGGCGCGGCAGGCCGGCTCGGTGTCGTAAATGAAGCCGTCGGGCATAGCGCCTTCGAAACGGAAGGGCTGCCCGGTGGCCTGGTTGACCGCCTGCCAATGTTCGAGGATGTAGCGCTTGGTCTGGGCATCCAGTGCAGCGCCCTGGCCGGTACGCAGGCCACCGGCCACCAGGTGCAGCTGAATTCCGGCTGCAGCAGCCTGCTCGGCGAGCGCCGTGACCACCGGGGCGAAGCCCCAGCACCAGGAACACATCGGGTCCATCACATAGAGCAGGCGGGCGTTAGGCAAGCTCAGTCCTCCAGGGCTTGACGCGGGTCTCGGCCGATCGGGTGAGGCAGATTGCGGGCCTTGGCCAGTTCGATCTGCTTCTGCCGCTCGATGGCACTGGCACGGGTCTTCTCACTCAGGCTATCCCAGCAGTGCGGGCAGCTGATGCCGGGGGCGTAATGCTCCGACCGGCGATCTTCCACGGAAATCGGGTTGCGACAGGCATGGCACTGGTCGAAATCCCCTTCCGAGAGATCGTGACGCACGGTGACACGGTTATCGAAGACGAAGCAGTCGCCACGCCACAGGGTTTCTTCCTGGGGCACTTCTTCGAGGTACTTGAGAATGCCGCCCTTGAGGTGGAAGACCTCTTCGAAGCCCTGGCCGAGCATGTAGCTGGAAGCCTTCTCGCAGCGGATGCCGCCGGTGCAGAACATTGCGACCTTCTTGTGCACCGCAGGGTCGAAGTTGGCCTTGATGTAGTCGGGAAACTCGCGGAACGACTTGGTCTCGGGGTCGATGGCGCCCTCGAAGGTGCCAATGGCCACCTCGTAGTCGTTGCGTGTATCGATCAGCAGCACTTCGGGGTTGCTGATCAGGGCGTTCCAGTCCTTGGGGTCGACGTAAGTGCCGACATTCTGGTTAGGGTCTACGCCGGGCACGCCAAGGGTGACGATTTCCTTCTTCAGCTTGACCTTGGTGCGATAGAAGGGCTGCTCATCGCAGTAGGACTCCTTGTGGTCCAGGTCCACCAGGCGCGGATCGATCCTGAGCCATGCAATAAGCGCGTCGATGGCTTCACGCGTGCCGGACACAGTGCCGTTGATGCCTTCCTCAGCCAGCAACAGGGTACCCTTGACGCCATTGTCGAGCATGGTCTTGAGCAGGGGTTCACGCAGCGCGACGTAGTCCTTCAGGGTGACGAACTTGTACAGCGCCGCAACAACGATCTGGGTCATGCGGTACTTCCTCCAGTGGTCGCCCGCGTAAAGGGCGGACCGGGTGACAGAAACGACAGCGCCGGCTGGGCCGGCGCTGTGCGAAGTCTATCAAAAAGCCGCGGGCCGGAGGCTGCGTGAAATGGTCTCAGGCGCCGAATGGAAGTTCGAAAACCTCGGCGAGGCCGCCGCGACCAGACGCAACACGGTATTGGCAACTCAGACAGTTTTACTCAGTGATCGTGCTTGCTGCCGCCACGGCAGGTCGGCGAATCCGGCGCGGCGCCCTGCGCGGCCCACTCCTCGGGGGTGTAGGTATGCAGGGCCAGGGCATGGACTTGCCCCATCAGGTCGCCGAGGCTGGCGTAGACCTTCTGGTGGCGCTTGACGGCATTCAGCCCGGCGAACACCGGGCTGACGATCACCGCCTTGTAATGGGTTTCCAGGCCACGACTGTGCATGTGGCTCTCGTCCAGCACGTCAAGGTGCTGCGGTTCGAGGGCCTGCAAGGCGTTCAGGATGCGGTCACGCATGGACATCGATCGACTCCGCTTACTGCTTCTTCTTGTCCTGGGGCGCCAGTTCGCTGGTCATGTCGCTCAGCAACTTGTTGACCTCGGGTACGGCGGCTTCCAGGCGGCCCTGGGTGAGCTGGGCGGATTGCTGGGTCAGAGACGGCATCTTTTCCAGCACTTTCTTGCCCAGGGGGGATTCATAGAAGGTGATCAGTTCCTTCAGTTCGCTCTCACTGAAGTTGCTGGTGTAGATCTTCACCAGTTCAGGCTTCAGCTTGTCCCAACCGACGGCCTTGTCCAGGGCAGCATTGGCCTTGGCCTGATAGCTCTCAAGGGTGGCCTTCTTGCTCGCGGGCGCCTGGGTCTGCTGGAAACGCTGTTCGAACATCTGCTGCACCTGGGCATAGACCGGAACGGTCAGCTTGTCGGCACGGGCGAGCTTGAGGAAGCGCTCGGCATCGGCGGCATGGCTGGCGGCATCGGCCAGGACCTGGCCACTGGCGCAAGCCAGCAGTACGGCGGTGCAGAGAACGCGAAGCTTGGTCATTGGGTTTCCTTGTCTGGGCTCGGATGACGGGGTGCTGCCCCGGGGCTGGTCATTCTGCGCTCAAGCGGAGATCGGGCTCAAGCAGCGGCTTTTTTCGACAACCGTGTGGCAAAAATGTGCAATACCGCACTCCACGAAGATGTTGTCAAAATGCCATCACTTGCTCATGCTTCCGCCCACTGGGCATGCTTTGGCGACTAGGAAATCTGCCGGCCCCATCGACGGAATTTCCGATGAGGTGCAATCAGTTTCAACAAGTTCCGTACGAAAAGTCACCAAGCGCAGACCGATTTCGTCGAGAAACTGAAGTGCCCAGGCTTCGCACACACATGGACGTGCCCGATGAACAGCCATATATCCACCCTGCCGCCGGGAATTCCCGCGCTCTGCGATGCCCGCGGCAAACTCGCGCCCGCTGCTGTCGGCTGGTCAAGTCGACCACGCTTGAACTGCGCGATCCCCGGTAACTTCGGTCGTCGCAAGCGCTGGAACCACTGGTGCATCACCACCCCGCGCTGGATGCTCTCGCTGACCCTCGCGGACCTGGATCTCCTGGGCTACGGCGCCGCGTACTTCCTCGATCTCGATACTGGCCAGGCGGTCGCCCATACCCAGTTGCGGCCATTCGCCCTCGGCTGCCGCCTTCCGAATACGCCGCTGGAAAGCCACAGCTTCGATCATCCCCATCTGCAGATCCGCGTCGACGAGCACCCCGGCCGCCTGAGCCTGCGAGTGGAAGCGCCAGACCTTGGAGGCCAGCCGCTGCACGTCGCCCTGGATGTCCTGCGTCCGGCTCATCTGGATTCTGTGAATCTGGTCGCCCCCCTCCCCGGCGGCTGCTTCCATGCCAGCAGCCGCCAACTCGGCCTGCCCGCCAGCGGCAGCGTGCAACTGGGAACACGGCATTACGACTGCATTACCGGCCATAGCTTCGCCGCGCTCGATTTCGGCCGTGGCGTCTGGCCCTTCCATAGCCAATGGACCCGCGCCGCTTTCGCCGCCCCAGGTGGTATCGCCGGTAATTTCGGTGCCGGCTGGACCGACTCGAGCGGCCTGACCGAGAACGCCCTTTGGTTCGGCGGCAGCCTGTCCAAGCTCGACCGTCCCGTGCAGATCGAACAGGCACCGAACAACCCCCTGGCGCCCTGGCGCCTGTCCACCGCCTGTCGCCGGGTAGAGCTGACATTCACGCCGCGACAGCTGCACCAGGCCCGTCCGCGCCTGGGGCTGTTCTATGCCAACACGCGGCAATGGTTCGGCCGCTTCGACGGCGTGCTGCGCAGCCCGGATGGTGAATGCGTGCCAGTGACCAACGCCCTCGGCTGGTTGGGGGCCACCCACGCGCGCTGGTAATTGCCCGAACGGTTGAACCGAGTGCGGGAGAGAGAGCCTAAACTGCGGAATCAATAGCCGGAGCCAACCCAAATGAGCCGCACAGAAACCGACAGCCTGGGGCCAGTCGAAGTCGCCGACGACGCCTATTGGGGCGCCCAGACCCAACGTTCGCTGGAGAATTTCGCCATTGGCGGCGAACGCATGCCCCTGGCGCTGGTGCACGCCCTGGCCCTGATCAAGAAAGCCGCCGCGCGGGTCAACGGCCGCGACGGCGACCTGCCGCCGGACGTCGCACGGCTGATCGAACAGGCTGCCGACGAAGTGCTGGCCGGCAAGCATGACGACCAGTTCCCCCTGGTGGTCTGGCAGACCGGCAGCGGAACCCAGAGCAACATGAACGTCAACGAGGTGATCGCCGGCCGCGCCAACGAACTGGCCACCGGACAGCGCGGCGGCAAGAGCCCGGTCCACCCCAATGACCACGTGAACTTCGCCCAGAGCTCCAACGATTGCTTCCCCACCGCGATGCATATCGCCATCGCCAAGGCGGTGCAGCAGGAGCTGCTGCCGGCCATCGCCGAACTCTCCGGTGGCCTGGCCGAGCAATCGGCGCGCCACGCGCACCTGGTGAAGACCGGCCGTACACACATGATGGATGCCACGCCGATCACCTTCGGCCAGGAACTCTCCGCCTTCGTCGCACAGCTCGACTACGCGGAGAAGGCCATTCGCGCCGCCCTGCCCGCGATCCTGCAACTGGCCCAGGGTGGTACCGCCGTCGGCACCGGCCTGAATGCCCCCCACGGTTTCGCCGATTCCATGGCCGCCGAGCTGGCGGCGCTGTCGGGGCTGCATTTCGTCTCGGCACCGAACAAGTTCGCCGCCCTCGCCGGCCATGAGCCGCTGGTGAACCTCTCCGGCGCCCTCAAGACCCTGGCCGTGGCCCTGATGAAAATCGCCAACGACCTGCGCCTGCTGGGCTCCGGTCCACGTGGAGGCCTGGCCGAAGTGCGCCTGCCGGCGAACGAACCGGGCAGCTCGATCATGCCCGGCAAGGTCAACCCCACCCAGTGCGAGGCGCTGTCGATGCTGGCCTGCCAGGTGATGGGCAATGACGTCACCGTCGGTTTCGCCGCCAGCCAGGGGCACCTGCAACTGAACGTGTTCAAGCCGGTGATCGTGCATAACCTGCTGCAGTCCATTCGCCTGCTCGGTGACGGTTGCCGAAACTTCCAGCAGCACTGTGTGGCCGGCATGGAGCCGGATGCAGCACGCATGGCCGACCACCTGGAACGCGGCCTGATGCTGGTCACCGCGCTCAACCCACACATTGGCTACGACAAGGCTGCGCAGATCGCCAAGAAGGCCTACACGGAAGGGACCACCTTGCGTGCAGCGGCTCTGGCGCTGGGCTACCTGACCGAAGAGCAGTTCGACGCCTGGGTGAGGCCGGAAGGCATGCTGGAGGCCGGTCAACATGGTTGAGACGGTCAAGCACGGCGCCACGCCGCTGGAAGGTGATGGCAAGCGCATCCTGATGATCCTCGGCACGCCCAAGGGCGGCAGCCTGTGCCATGCCTTGAGCGAAGCCTACGCACAGGGTGCACGCAGCGAGGGTCACGTGGTACGCCTGCTGAAGCTCGGCGAGATGCATTTCGACCCGGTGCTGCGCGAGGGTTATGACCAGAGCCAGAACCTGGAGCCCGACCTGCTCGAAGCGCAGCGGCAAATCCACTGGGCGGAACACCTGGTGTTCGTCTACCCGGTCTGGTGGGGCGGCCTTCCGGCGCTGCTCAAGGGCTTCTTCGACCGCGTATTCCTGCCCGGTTTCGCCTTCCGCTATCGCGGTCAGTCACAGGCCTGGGACAAGCTGCTGACCGGGCGAACTGCCGACCTGCTGGTGACCCTGGATACGCCGCCCTGGTACTTCCGCTGGATCTACGGCGCGCCGGCGCACAGGCAGATGGTGCGCACGATCCTCGGCTTCTGCGGCATCAGGACGCGCCGCCTGACCGAGTTCTCCCCGGTGCGCCCCTCCTCGGAGGAGCAGCGCCAGACCTGGTTGCGCAAGGCGGAAACGCTCGGCACCCGCTGCTAGGCTCCTGCTGCCTTTGGAAGTGGGAGCGAATTCATTCACGAATGAATCCGTTCCCAGCGTCCATTATTCCCCGCCCATCAATGCCGCCTGACGACGCGCGCGCCAGCTGCGCACCAGCGAAGGGGCCAATGCGGTGAGGGCCGAACCCAGCACGACGAACAACGCGCCGGCATAGGCGATCAGGTTGATCTCTTCCGGCTGCACATGATCCGGCCAGAGTGCCGCGCAGGCGGCGACGCTGGCGAAGGTCACCAGCGGGGTGATGGCCAGGGTGGCACTGACCCGCGAGGCTTCCCAGTGGGCCAGGGCTTCGGCGAAAGCACCGTATGCCACCAGTGTGTTCAAGCAGCAGGCCAGCAGCAGCCAGCCCTGCAGCGGGCTGAGGTTGAACAGTTCCATGGGGTGCGCCCAGGGCGTCAGCAAGGCGGCGCAGCCGAGGTAGATCACCATCATCACCTGCGCCGAGCTCCAGTGACTCAGCAATTGCTTCTGAGCCAGGCCATAGAAGGTCCAGACGAAGGCCGACAGCAGGATCACCAGTACGCCCAGGGTGTACTCGCTCATGGAGGTCAGCAGTTCTTCCAGTCGCTGATTGAAGAACAGACCGAATCCGAGCACCGTCACCACCAGGCCGAATGCCTGCCCAAGGCTGAAGCTCTCCTTGAAGACAAACAGGCTGCTCAGCAGGAACAGGATGGGCGCTACCTGGATCACCAGTTGCGTGGTGCCTGGGCTCAGCATGCGCAGGCCGATCAGGTAGCACACGTAGTTGCCGGTGAGTCCTCCCACCGCCAGCACCACCAACCAGCGTCCCCGCGCACCCAGCGGGCGAATGGCCGGCAGCCTGCGGTTGGCGCCCAGGTAGAGGAACAACAACGAGCCCGCGACGACCAGGCGGTACCAGGTGACAGTCACCGGGTCCATGCTCTGCAGGACTTCCTTCAGCCAGATGGGCAGGACGCCCCAGAGCACAGCCGTGACCAGGGCAAGGAACAGGCCGTAGACCCAACGGCCGGAGGAGATATGCATGGGGACCTCAGGAGGAGCCCGCTGGCGCCGGCAGCGGGCGAAATGGAAGAGGCCATTCTAGAAGGGTCCGGTTCAAGGGCACAGGAACAGTTTTGGTCCTGTCGGTGACACAACTGTACCTGTCGCACCGGCCCCAGTTCCGGCAGCCGCCTGTCGAGCCCCGGAGCAAGCGCGCCAGCGCTGATTAGACTCAAATAGCCAATGCATGACGGAGGTGGTCCGATGTTCGGTCGACGTGCGTGCGACGTGGCCTCAAACACTCACTATCGGAGTGAGCGGGTCAGCGCCGTGAACGGTCAGTACTTCTTTTCCACCCGAGAGGGAACGCTGGAGGGGCCCTATTTCACACGAGTGGATGCGGAGCGGGAAATCTCGCTGTACATCCGCCGCATCCAGCAATCCAACGCCCTCCTCGCGCTTCGGGGCCGATGAGTACCCCGCAATGAAAGAACCCGCGCCAGGCGCGGGTTTTTCTTGTTTGGTCGACTCCGTCTGGCTTCCTGCCGCTGTGGGAGCGATTTCAATCGCGAATGAATTCGCTCCCACAGGTTGCCCCGACAGCGAGCCCAGGCCTTAGCGGTAAGCCTCGAACAGCCCGGTGGCGCCCATGCCGCCGCCGACGCACATGGTGACGATGCCGAAGCGCTTGTCGCGACGCTGCAGTTCGCGCACCAGGTGGCCGACCTGGCGTGAACCGGTCATGCCGAATGGGTGGCCGATGGAGATGGAGCCGCCATTGACGTTGTACTTCTCGTTGTCGATCCCCAAGCGATCACGGGCATAGAGGCACTGGGAAGCGAAGGCTTCGTTCAGTTCCCACAGATCGATATCGTCGACAGTCAGGCCCTTGGCCTTGAGCAGCTTCGGCACCGAGAACACCGGCCCGATGCCCATTTCGTCAGGTTCGCAACCGGCAACGGTGAATCCGCGGAAGTATGCAATCGGTTTCAGGCCCAGCTCCAGCGCTTTGTCCAGGCTCATAAGCAGGGTCATGGAGGCACCGTCGGACAGCTGCGAGGAGTTGCCGGCGGTCACCGAACCGTCCTCGGCAAATACCGGTTTCAGGGACGACAGGCCTTCCAGGGTGGTGTCGGCGCGGTTGCAGTCGTCGCGATCCACCACGCCGTCCAGGATGTTCTTCTGGCCGGTGGCCTTGTCCTCGACAAAGTACTTCACGCTCATTGGCACGATTTCATCGTTGAACAGCCCCGCGGCCTGGGCGCGAGCAGTGCGCTGCTGGCTTTGCAGGGCATAGAGGTCCTGCGCTTCGCGGGTGACGTTGTAACGGCGCGCGACGATTTCGGCGGTCTGCCCCATGGGGTAGTAGATGCCGGGGTGTTCGAGCTTCAGGCGCGGGTTGACGAAGTTGTCCTGGTTGATGCTCTTGAGCGTCAGGGTGATGGACTCGACTCCGCCGGCCACCATCACGTCGCTGCAACCCGAAGCGATCTGGTTGGCAGCAATGGCGATGGCCTGCAGACCCGAGGAACAGTAGCGGTTGAGGGTCATACCGGCGACGCCGACGCCCAGTCCCGAAAGGACTGCCACGTTGCGGCCGATATTGTGGCCCTGGGCGCCTTCGTTGGAGCCAGCACCGACCACGCAATCGTCCACCAGCGCCGGGTCGATATCGTTGCGCGACAGCAGTGCGTTCACGCAATGGGCGGCCATGTCGTCCGGCCGGGTCATGTTGAACTTGCCGCGGAAGGACTTGGCCAGGCCAGTCCGCACGCTGTCGACGATCACCACTTCACGCATGACGCACCTCGTTCCAGTTGGGAGGGATAGTGGGGGCGAGAATAGTTCCGGCCCATATTCTGGCACCACGATCATTCACCTCGCGTATGCGCGCCCATCCTCTGCTCAGTCCTTCTTGAAGGCGGCCTCCAGCGCATCGTTGATGGTGCGCAGAACCTTTACCCGGGCGTAGCGCTTGTCGTTCGCCTCCACCAGGGTCCAGGGCGCGATCTCGGTACTGGTACGGTCGACCATGTCGTCGACGGCGTCGACGTAGTGGTCCCATTTGTCCCTATTGCGCCAATCCTCCTCGGTGATCTTGTAACGCTTGAAGGCCACCTCCTCACGCTCCTTGAAGCGCTGCATCTGGGTGTCCTTGTCGATGGACAGCCAGAACTTCACCAGCACGATGCCGTAGTTGTGCAGTTGTTCCTCGAAGTCGTTGATCTCGCTGTAGGCACGCATCCAGTCCGCCTGGGAGCAGAATCCCTCGACCCGTTCCACCAGTACGCGGCCATACCAGGAGCGGTCGAAGATGGTGAACTGGCCGCGACCCGGCACGTGCCGCCAGAAGCGCCAGAGGTAGGGCTGAGCTCGTTCTTCTTCGGTGGGTGCCGCAATCGGTACCGTACGGTACTGCCGTGGATCCAGCGCGCCGGTCACGCGGCGGATAGCGCCGCCCTTACCGGCCGCGTCGTTACCCTCGAATACCGCCATCAGCGCGTGGCCGCGCATCCGCTTGTCCCGCAGTAGACCGTTCAAGCGGGCCTGTTCGGTGGCCAACTGCTCCTTGTAGTCGTCCTTGTCCAGCTTGAGCGAGAGGTCGAGGCTGTCTAACAGGCTGCGTCTGTCCAGGCTGGACATGAGCGGCGCCGCGCGGGTGTTCGGCTTGCGCCCGGAATCCTGTTTGAGCGCAGCCTGCAGCCCTTCGAGAATGATGCGGCCGACACTGAGGCTGCGGTAATTCGGGTCGACCCCTTCGATCACGTACCACGGGGCATAGTCGCGGCTGGTGCGGCGCAGTACACGCTCGCCGAAGCGTACGAAGCGGTCGTAGACCTCGCTCTGTTTCCAGTCCAGGGGATTGATCTGCCAGCTGCGTTGGGGGTCCTTTTCCAGAGCCTTGAGGCGCTCCTTGAGTTGTTTCTTCGAGAGGTGAAACCAGAACTTGAGGATCAGCGCCCCCTCGTCGCAAAGCATGCGCTCGAAGTCTTCCGCGTCATTGATAGCCTGGTCCAGGCGGGCGTCCTTGATATCGCCCTCGACCCGGGCATGCAGCATCTGGCTGTACCAATTGCCAAAGAAGATGCCGATCCGTCCCTTGGGCGGCAGCTTGCGCCAGAAGCGCCATTGCGGCGGGCGGGAAAGCTCTTCGTCAGTCGGCCGCAGGAAGCTCTCGACGTTGATCAGGCGCGGGTCCATCCACTCATTGAGCAGCTTGACCGTCTCGCCCTTGCCGGCGCCTTCGATGCCATTGATCAGGATGAGCACCGGGAATCGCGCCTTCTCCTTCAGCTCGAACTGCGCCTCCAGCAAGGCCTCGCGCAACTCGAGCACGGCTTTTTCATAGGTATCCTTGTCAATGGAATGGCCGATCTCGGCGGATTCGAACATGCAGACCTCCTTGGCTTGATTGGGAAAAGGTAGCGGACAGACTCACGAAGGAGCGAGCTCTGTTCGCGAAAATCTCGATGAACCGATTCGCGAGCAGAGCTCGCTCCTACCCTTGCATCGACGCGCTCCGCTGTTTCGGATCAAACCGAAGCGGCCTTCCGATCAGCTACTATTCGCGCTTCGCAGTCTCGGAAACCTCCATGTCCGACTTCCACCACGCCCAACTCGACTGGGACGAACAGGGCCAACCGCTGTCGCGGGAATTCGATGACGTCTACTTCTCCCCGACCTCGGGTATCGACGAAACCCACCATGTTTTCCTCAATGGCAACGACCTCGCCCGGCGCTTCACTGAATTGCCGGCCGGTGGGCGTTTCTGCCTTGGCGAAACGGGCTTCGGCACAGGACTGAACTTCCTTTGCGCCTGGCAGCTGTTCGAGCATCACGCCCCCGCAGACGCTCGGCTGCACTTCGTCAGCGTGGAAAAATTCCCTCTCTCCCGCGATGACCTCCAACGCGCCCTGGCCCTCTGGCCGGAACTGGCCCCCTTGGCCACTGAACTGATCGATCAGTACGTGGCCGTGCATCCCGGCTTCCAGCGGTTCAACCTGGCCCAAGGCCGTGTCGTGCTGACCCTGCTGGTGGGGGATGCGATGGACTGCCTGCCCGAACTGGACGCACGCATCGACGCCTGGTTCCTCGACGGTTTCGCCCCGGCGAAGAATCCGGAGATGTGGAGCCCCAGCCTCTTCGCCCAACTGGCGCGCCTGTCCGCCCCCGGCGCCACGCTCGCCACCTTCACGTCCGCCGGCTTCGTACGCCGCGCACTGAAGGAGGCTGGCTTCGCCATCAAGCGCACACCCGGTTTCGGCAAGAAATGGGAAATGAGCCAGGGCCGCTTCGAGGGGCCTGCCAGCATCGATGCCAGCAAACCCTGGTTCGCCCGCCCGCGTTTCGTACCAGAGTGCCGTGAGGCACTGGTGATAGGCGCAGGGCTCGCCGGCTGCGCCAGCGCCGCCAGTCTGGCGGCCCGTGGCTGGCGGGTAACCCTTCTGGAGCGCCACGACGCCCCGGCCCGCGAGGCCTCGGGAAACCCCCAGGGGGTGCTCTACCTCAAGCTATCCGCCCATGGCACGGCACTTTCACGGCTGATCCTCAGTGGCTTCGGCCATACCCGCCGACTGCTGCAGCGGCTGGAACAGGGCTACAACTGGCAGGCCTGCGGCGTACTGCAACTGGCCTTCGACGACAAGGAAGCACAGCGCCAGGCCAAGCTGGCCGAAGCCTTCCCCGCCGACCTGCTGCACAGTCTCGACCAAGCTGCGGCGGAAGCTGTGTCCGGAGTCAGCCTGCCCGCCGGGGGCCTGTTCTATCCCGAGGCCGGCTGGGTCCACCCGCCGGCTCTCTGCCAACTGCTGGCCGGGCATCCGAATATCCATCTGGTCACTCATGCCGAAGCCCTGGAACTGCGTCAGGAAGGCGGTCTCTGGCACGCCCGCAATAGCGAGCGCACCCTGGCCTCCGCGCCAGTGGTGGTGCTGGCCAGTGCCGCTGAAGTGTTGCGTTTTCCACAAGCTGCCGGGCTGCAGCTCAAGCGTATCCGCGGCCAGATCAGTCGCCTGACAGCCACCGCTGAAAGCGCGGGGCTTGGCACCGTGCTCTGTGCCGAGGGCTATGTGGCGCCGCCGCGTGATGGCGAACACACCCTGGGCGCCAGTTTCGACTTCCACAGCACGGACCTGCAGCCGACCGCTGCGGAACATGCGGGCAACCTGGAACTGCTGGAAGAGATTTCCCCCGACCTGGGACGCCGCCTGCGCGCAGCCGAACTCCAACCGGAGCGCCTGGAAGGCCGCGCCGCCTTCCGCTGCACCACGCCGGACTACTTGCCCATCGTCGGTCCGCTGGCGGATGCCAAGGCCTTCGCTGAGACCTATGCGGTGCTGGCCAGGGACGCGCGCCAGGTGCCGGAAGCAGCCGCGCCCTGGCTCGACGGCCTGTATGTGAACAGTGCCCACGGCTCACGCGGGCTGATTACCGCTCCACTTTCCGGTGAATTGCTGGCTGCCTGGCTCGATGACGAGCCGCTACCGGTTCCCCGAGCCGTGGCCGAGGCCTGTCATCCCAACCGTTTCGCTTTGCGCCGCCTGATCCGCGGCGGGAACGCCTGAGCATGGACTTGCTCCTGATCGAAGCCCTGGCAATCGGTAGCGTGCTCGGCCTGCTGCTGGGCCTGACCGGCGCCGGAGGCTCGCTGGTAGCGCTGCCCCTGCTGCTCAGCCTGCACTTGCCACTGCGCGATGCCATTGGCGTGAGCCTGGGCGCGGTCGCCCTGTCCGCAGCCATCGGCGCCATTCCACGCGCGCGCCAGGGATTTGTGTCCTGGCGCCCAGTGCTGTTGCTCGCGATCAGCGGGCTGCCCGGCAATGCCGTCGGTCAGTGGCTGGGCCACTACATTCCGGAGACGGTGTTGATTCTCGGCTTTTGCCTGCTGGTGCTCTGGTCGGCATGGCGCATGTGGCGCGGCGCGTCTCTTCCCAAGCGCAATGCCGGCCCGTTGCGAATTGCTCCGCTGGTAATGATTGGTGCCGGCGTCGGCCTGCTGTCCGGGGTAATGGGTGTGGGTGGCGGTTTCCTCGTGGTGCCGGCGCTGCTCTGGTACACGCCGTTGTCGATGCTGGCCGCCACCGCTACTTCGATGGCGGTGATTGCGCTGGTTTCCGGTGGAGGCTTCCTCCTCTACCTCACCGGTGCCCAGCCCCCCATGGCCCTGCTCGGCGGTCTGGCGGCCGGCGGTGCGGTCGGCGTGCTCTTCGGTAACCAGTTGGCCACGCGCCTGCGCGGCGCCACCCTGCAACGGCTATTCGCGGTGATGCTGGTGGCAGTCAGCCTGTCCCTGGCCGCCCAGAAACTTCTCTCCTGACAGGCCAAGCTATATAACCAAACGATATAAAACTCACAGAACTGCACAGGGGTCGGACCCTTTAGTGCCTTCTGCAAAAGTCGGCACGAACTCCCCAACGGCAACACCGGTAAGGACTTATGTGCGGCATTTCTGGAGAACTTCGTTTCGACAAACAACCGGCCGATCTGGCCGCCCTCGACAAGATCACTCACCATCTCGCACCCCGTGGCCCAGACGCCTGGGGCGTGCACAGCCAGGGACCGATCGCCCTGGGCCATCGACGGCTGAAGATCATGGACCTGGCCGAGGCCTCCGGGCAGCCCATGCTGGACCCCGAACTGGGCCTGGCCATGGTGTTCAATGGCGCCATCTACAACTACCCCGAGTTGCGCAAGGAGCTGCTGACCCTGGGTTACCGTTTCCATTCTGACGGTGACACCGAGGTACTGCTCAAGGCATGGCACGCCTGGGGCAAGGACATGCTGCCCAAGCTCAATGGCATGTTCGCCCTGGCCATCTGGGAACGCGACGAACAGCGCCTGTTCCTCGCTCGCGACCGCCTCGGCATCAAGCCGCTGTACCTGGCGCGCAACCACCAGCGCCTGCGCTTCGCCTCCAGCCTGCCGGCGCTGCTCAAGGGCGGCGACCTGGATAACGGGTTGGACCCGCAAGCGCTGAACTTCTACCTCAACTTCCATGCCGTGGTGCCCGCGCCCCTCACCCTGGTCAAGGGTGTGGAGAAACTGCCACCGGCCAGCTGGATTCAGATCGACGCCGACGGCAACTGCAGCCAGGGCATCTGGTGGCAGCTGGAATACGGTCCGCACGAGAGCGAACAGGGCCTTGGCATGGATGACTGGCGCGACCGTCTGCTGGCCAGCCTGCGCGATGCCGTATCGATTCGCCAGCGCGCCGCCCGCGAGGTCGGCGTGCTGCTCTCCGGCGGAGTGGACTCCAGTCTGCTGGTGGGCTTGCTGGCAGAAACCGGCGTGGAACAGCTCGCTACGTTCTCCATCGGTTTCCAGGATGCCGGTGGCGAGCGCGGCGACGAGTTCGAGTACTCCGACCTGATCGCCCGCCACTACGGCACTCGCCACCAGCAACTACGAATCGACGAGCGCGAGGTGCTGGATCAGCTCCCGGCAGCCTTCACGGCCATGAGCGAGCCCATGGTCAGCCACGACTGCATCGCCTTCTATCTGCTCTCACGCGAAGTGTCGAAGCACTGCAAGGTAGTGCAGAGCGGCCAGGGTGCCGATGAACTGTTCGGCGGCTACCACTGGTACCCGCCCCTGGCCGATACCACGGATCCGTTCAACAGCTATCGGGCGGCCTTCTTCGACCGCGCCCACACCGAATACCAGGCCACGGTACAGCCAGCCTGGCTCACCGATGACCTGGCCGGCGACTTCGTACGCCAGCACTTCGAGCAACCCGGCGCCCTCGACCCCGTCGACAAGGCATTGCGCCTGGACAGCACCGTGATGCTGGTGGACGACCCGGTGAAGCGAGTGGACAACATGACGATGGCCTGGGGGCTGGAAGCGCGCGTGCCCTTCCTCGACTACCGAGTGGCCGAACTCTCGGCGCGAATTCCCTCCCGTTTCAAGCTCGGCGATGGCGGCAAGGCGGTGCTCAAGGCTGCCGCGCGCAAGGTCATTCCCCATGAAGTGATCGACCGGCCCAAGGGCTATTTCCCGGTGCCCGGCCTCAAGCACCTGGAAGGTCGGACCCGCGACTGGGTGCGCGAGCTGCTGCTGGACCCGAGCCAGGACCGCGGTCTGTTCCAGCCAGCGATGCTCGAGCGTCTGCTTGCCAGCCCCACGGAAGACATCACCCCGCTGCGAGGCTCGAAGCTCTGGCAGATGGCTGCTCTCAATCTCTGGCTCAACCAACAGGGACTCTGAATCAATGAAAGCCCATACCCTGCACAGCCAGCGTCTCTTGCGTGGCCAGGCGCCCTCCTATCAGCGCCTTCAGGCCCAGTTGGCCGAAGGTCACCAGGAGCCTCACGATGAACCGCAGATACTCCACTGCGGTTGGGGTCGTCTGCTGCTCGGCCACACCTTTCCCGACCCGACCAGTCTCGCCAGCGAGCTTTTGGCCGAACAGCCCGGCGAACGTGACATCGCCCTCTATGTCGCCGCTCCCCAGCAAGTGCTGGCCCAGGCTCCCCAGCAACTGTTCCTCGATCCCTCCGACACCCTGCGTCTCTGGTTCTCCGACTATCGCCCCGCACGCCGGGGTTTCCGCGGATTCCGCATCCGCCGCGCACAGAACGAGGCCGACTGGCAGGCAGTCAACCAGCTCTACCGCTGTCGCGGCATGCTGCCGGTGGACCAGGACGCCATCACCCCACGCCACCTTGGCGGGCCGGTCTACTGGCTGGCCGAGGATGAACGCGACAACCAGGTAATAGGCGCTGTGATGGGCCTCAACCATCGCAAGGCCTTTCACGACCCGGAGTGCGGCTCCAGCCTCTGGTGTCTGGCAGTGGACCCGCAGTGCAGCCGCCCCGGCGTCGGCGAAGCCCTGGTACGCCATCTGGTGGAACACTTCATGAGCCGCGAGCTCAACTACCTCGACCTGTCGGTGCTGCACGACAACGCCCAGGCCAAGGCGCTCTACGCCAAACTCGGTTTTCGCGAGCTGGCCACCTTCGCGGTGAAGCGCAAGAACAGCATCAACCAAACCCTGTTTATCGGCCCCGGTCCGGAAGAGAAGCTCAACCCCTACGCGCGCATCATCGTCGACGAAGCCCTGCGTCGCGGCATCGAAGTGCAGGTAGACGATGCCGAGGGTGGGCTTTTCAGCCTCAATCACGGAGGCCGGCGCATCCGTTGCCGTGAATCCCTGAGCGATCTCACCAGTGCCGTGAGCATGACCCTCTGCCAGGACAAGCACCTCACCCATCGCACGCTGGCCCGCGTGGGTATCCGGCAGCCGTTCCAGCGCCTGGCCACCAGCGATGAGGCGAACACCGAATTCCTCGCCGAGCACGGCAGCATCGTCGTCAAACCAGTGAATGGCGAGCAGGGCCAGGGGGTGGCCGTCGACCTGCGCACCCTGGACGAAGTGAAGACCGCCATCGCCAGGGCCGAGCATTTCGACAGCCGCGTGCTGCTGGAAAGCTGCCACCAGGGCTTTGACCTGCGAGTGGTGGTGATCAACTACGAAGTGGTGGCTGCCGCTATCCGCCGTCCTGCCGAGGTAGTGGGCGATGGCCAGCAATCCCTGCGCTTGCTGATCGAGCACCAGAGCCGACGACGCCAGGCCGCCACCCAGGGCGAAAGCTGCATCCCGCTGGATGCCGAAACCGAGCGCACCCTGCAAGCCGCCGGCTACACCTATGACGATGTACTGCCCGCCGGCACCCGCCTGGCCGTGCGCCGCACCGCCAACCTGCACACCGGCGGCACCCTGGAAGACGTCACCGCGACCCTGCACCCGGCCCTGGCCGAGGCGTCGATCCTTGCCGCGCGCACGCTGGAAATCCCGGTGGTCGGCCTGGACCTGCTGGTGTCTTCCGCCGACCAGCCGGACTACGTGCTGATCGAAGCCAACGAACGGGTTGGCCTTGCCAACCACCAGCCGCAGCCCACGGCGGAGCGCTTCATCGACTTGCTGTTCCCGCTGACGCGAGTGCCCTTGGCCTGAAACCTGTGGGAGCGAACTCATTCGCGAATGAATTCGCTCCCACGATCAAGTCGCGCCTTGGCCTCAGAAAGGAGATGTCATGAGCAAGAGACTCCCCGAACCCGACCTCGCCTACCTGCAACAGGTCCTGCTGGAGATGCTGGCCATTCCCAGCCCCACGGGGTTCACCGACACCATCGTGCGTTACGTTGCCGAGCGCCTGGATGAGATCGGCATTCCCTATGAACTGACCCGTCGCGGCACTATCCGCGCCACGGTCAAGGGCCGCCAGAACAGTCCGGACCGCGCCGTGTCGGCGCATCTGGACACCATTGGCGCCATCGTCCGCGAGATCAAGGACAACGGCCGACTCGCCCTGGCACCCGTGGGTTGCTGGTCCAGCCGCTTCGCCGAAGGTAGCCGTGTGAGCCTGTTCTGCGACAGCCGGGTGTTGCGCGGCAGCGTCTTGCCCTTGCTGGCTTCAGGACATGCGTTCAACACACAGGTGGACAGCCTGCCGATCAGTTGGGACCACATCGAACTTCGCCTGGATGCCTACAGCACCACGCGCGCCGATTGCGAAAGCCTGGGTGTCTCGATCGGCGATTTCGTTGCCTTCGACCCCCTGCCGGAATTTACCGAGAGCGGCCATATCAGCGCGCGCCACCTGGATGACAAGGCCGGCGTCGCCGCCCTGCTCACCGCGCTCAAGGGCATCACCGAAGCCCGGCTGGTGCCGCCGATCGACTGCCACCCGCTGTTCACCATCACCGAGGAGATCGGCTCCGGCTCCGCTGCAGCGCTACCCTGGGACGTCAGCGAATTCGTCGGCATCGATATCGCCCCGGTCGCCCCCGGCCAGCATTCCAGCGAACACGCGGTCAGCGTGGCCCTGCAGGATTCCGGCGGCCCCTACGATTTCCACCTTTCCCGGCACCTGTTGAAGCTGGGCGATGAGCATTCCATCCCGCTGCGCCGCGACCTGTTCCGTTACTACCACAGCGACGCACAGTCAGCGGTCACCGCCGGGCATGACATCCGCACCGCTTTGCTGGCCTTCGGCTGCGATGCGACCCACGGTTACGAGCGCACTCATATCGACAGCCTGGAGGCCCTGACCCGGCTGCTCGGTGCCTACCTGATGAGCCCGCCGGTGTTCGCCACCGACGCGGTCACCAGCCAGCAGTCCCTCGAACCATTCAGCCACCAGTTGGAGCATGACGCGCAGATGGAGAGCGAGACACGCGTCCCGACCGTGGAAAGTCTCGTAGGAAAGGGTGACCCCGGCCCTTGAAGGGCGAACCCGCCAGGAGCAAAGTGCCACCTATGCTCAATACGAAGGCTACGCGGGTGCGGTGAGGCCGTGTCGAACATCGATTTCTGCCTGGCATCGCCGCCCCTCGGCTACCTTTCGTAGAGGGACAAAGGACGAATAACAACGCGGGTGGTCACCCATGCTTCACCTCTCAGGCTGTGTGAAAACTGTCGCACTCGGTCTGGCCTTGCTCCTGCTCCTGGTCTGCCGGCCCGCCTTCGCACTGGAGGCCGCGCCTCTCGATCAGGATCAGCTGCGCCTTTCCCTCGGCCACTGGGTCGGCTACCTGGAAGACCCCAGGGGCGAACTCGACCTGGAACAGGTACGTAAGCTCCCCGACCCGGCGTTCCAGCAGGTTCGCGGCGAGCAGGCCAACCTCGGCAAGAACCGTTCGGTCTGGTGGTTCAAGGTGCATCTGGACAACAGCCGCGCCCATGCGCTGGACGGCTACCTGGAAGCCAACTACCCGCTGCTGGATAACATTCGCCTCTACTACCTCACCCCCGACGGCCGGGTGCAGGCGCAGGAGACCGGCGACCATTTCGCCTTCTCCCAGCGTCCGGTGCAGGTGCGCAACTTCTGGTTCCCCCTGCACGTCGAGCCCGGGCAGAGCACACTGATCCTGCGGGTGGAAAGCACCAGCACCATCTTCGTGCCGCTGGTGTTCAGCACCTTCGACGCCAGCGCCGCGGCCCAGGAGAACCTCATGGGGTTCAACGGCGCCTTCTACGGCGTGCTCTTTGCCATGTTCTTCTACAACCTGTTCCTCTACCTGTCGCTACGCGAGCCGGCCTACCTCTGGTACCTGGCCTACAACCTCAACGTCGGCCTGCTCGCCGCCTGCTTCGACGGCATGCTGTTCAAACTGCTGCCCGACCACGTTGTGCTGCAATCGGTGGCGATCTACATCTTCATGTACCTGCATTGCCTGACGGCATTGCAGTTCAGCCGTCGCTTCCTCCATACCGGGTTGCACTTCCCACGCCTGGACAAGGTACTGCGGGGGCTGATGGTGGCGACTCTGGTGGCACTGCTGAGTGCTCCGCTGATCGGCCTGCAGAGCTGGAACATCCTTGCCAGCCTCACCGTGTCGGGCATCTCCGCCTTCCTGCTGCTCACCGGCCTTTATGTCTGGCGCAAGGGTCTGCGCTACGGCTCCTACTACACCCTCGCCTGGGGCGTGCTGCTGTTCGCCTTCATCCAGATCACCACCGGTTCCCTTGGCGTCGAAGTGCTCGGACTGTTTGGCGCGACGGTAGTGAAGATCGGCGTCACCATCGAACTGATCACCCTCTCCATCGGCCTGGCCGACCGCATCAACACGCTCAAGGAAGAAGGCTTCCGCTCACGCCAGGCCGCCGAGCAGGCAGACTTCGAGAACCAGGCCAAGAGTCGTTTCCTGGCCACCATGAGCCATGAGATCCGCACCCCGCTCAATGGCGTGCTGGGCATGCTGCAACTGCTCAAGGAAACCCCGCTGGACCGCAGCCAGCGCTTCTACGTCGACACCATCTCCAGTTCCGGCACGGCGCTGATGGCGGTGATCAACGACATCCTCGACTTCGCCCGCATCGAATCCGGCAAGCTGGAACTGGAGCACATAGAGTTCGATCTGGAAGACCTGGTGTCGGAAACCCTCGGGCTGTTCACCGCCCAGGCCATGGACAAGCGACTGGGGCTGCACCTGAGCCTGGACGCCGGCGTCCCCCGGCGCATCCTCGGCGACCCGACGCGGCTCAAGCAGGTCCTGATGAACCTGCTGGGCAACGCCCTCAAGTTCACCGCCGAGGGGCATGTCGCCCTCCACCTTTCTCTACGCCGCAGAACCGATGGCAATTCGCGCCTGGTGTTCAGCGTCAGCGACAGCGGCATCGGCATCCGTCCCGAAGCCCTGAGCCAATTGTTCGACTCCTTCGCCCAGGGCGACTCCAGCACCACCCGCCGCTATGGCGGCAGCGGTCTGGGCCTGGCCATCAGCAAGGAGCTGGTGGAAATGATGGGCGGGCACATCGAAGTGCAGAGCACGCTGCACCAGGGCACCCGCTTCAGCTTCGATATACCCTTGCAGCCCGGAGAATTCAGGACCGATGAACTGAACCGGTTGCTCGATGGCCGCACCGCCCTGCTCGCCTGTCAGGACGCGCTCGGCCTGGATGCCCTGGGGCGCCTGCTCGGGCGCTGGGGCATGCGCTGCGAACGTTGCCAGGATCCGGACAGGCTGATCCAGCATCTGGACGATTTCGCCGTACCGCCGCTGCTGGTGCTGCAGTCTCCCTGGCCCGGCGACCCTGAACGCTGGATGGACAGGCTGCGGCCTCATCTCGAGCACGGCCAGCGCATCATGTTGATCTGTCCGCCGGAGTACTGTCAGAACCTGCCCGCGGGCGCCGGCCTGCGTCTGCGGGCCGTGGCCCAGCCGCTGACCCTGGCGCAGTTGCGCGACACCTTGCAGGAGCTTTACCGCGAGCGGCGCCTCGAAGAACGGACCCAGCAGCAGGAGGAGCGTCGCCGGGTGAGCGCGACACCCTGCATCCTGGTGGCCGAAGACAATCCGGTGAATCAGATGGTGGTGCAGGGTTTCCTCAAGAAGCGCGGCTACCTGGTACGTACCGTCGCCAATGGCGTGGCAGCAGTGGACGAGTACCAGCGCGATCCGGAAGGTATCCAGTTGATCCTGATGGACTGCGAAATGCCGGAAATGGACGGCTTCGAAGCCACCCGGCAGATCCGCCGACTGGAACACGCTCGCAACTGGCTGCCGGTGCCCATCGTCGCCCTTACTGCGCATATTCTGGAGGAACATCGCCAGGCCGGTGCCGACGCCGGCATGGATGACTTCCTCGGCAAACCCCTGGACAGCGCCCTGCTGTTCGCCACCCTCGAACGTTTCATCCAGCGCCAGAGCGTGGATGGATGACGGCGCCCGGCGGCGGCGTTAGCATTCCGCCCTCGCCGGAGATACCTCGATGCTCATCCCCTTTGACCTGCTCGAAGCCGAAACCCTGACCCGCCTGATTGAGGACTTCGTCACCCGCGAAGGTACCGACAATGGCGACGATACCCCGCTGGAGACCCGCGTCGAGCGTGTGCGCAAGGCGCTGAAGAAAGGCGAGGCAGTAATCGTCTATGACCCCGACAGCCAGCTCTGCCAGCTGATGCTCAAGCTCGACGTGCCCAAGGAGTGGCTGGAGGAGTAGCCCATCGCCCGACCACTGTAGGGGCGAATTCATTCGCCAAGGGCGGCGCAGTTGCCCCCCCGGAAGGCCGAATGGACCCTCCAGAAGAGCAGCGTCGATCTTCACAATTTCGCGGCCTGCACGGGCGGCCCCAGCGGGAGTTCGCGCACCACCTGCCCCATGCGCGTCACTTCCACCTTCAGCTTGTTCGCACCCAATAGGTAATCCACCAGGCGCTGCGGGAATGGCCAGTAGTTCAGCTCTGCCGTCAGGGTGACGGGACCAACCGCGTCCGCCGGCACTACGAAGGAGAATTCGCGGACATCGTAGCCTTTGGGCAGGATGCGGTTGTCCGAGAGGATCTGCGTGGCGTTCCAGACTTCGATGTCCAGCTCCTTGCCATCCTTGTCGCCCAGATGAACCTTGAAGTTGCGGGTGTCAGGTTCAGTGGCGCCCTCGCGAACCGCACCCAAGCGGTAGAACTCGTGGCCGGCTGCGTCCACGGCATGGAAGTCGATCCAGACCTCGCGACCTTCGGGAAATCCCGTGGGCAGCTTGTGCCCGGCCCCGACATTGGCGACCTTCACCCGCACCGACGCTTCCTGGCCCGGCACCAGCTGCCCGGGAACCGACTCGAAACTGATCTCCGCGGCCTTGGCCAGGTATTCGCGGGCGCGCTGCGCCGCATCCTTCTGGCCCAGGTACTCCAGCACCGCCGCGTTGGCGCCCGTGAACCAGTGGGACGCGACATCCGCGCGCTCGGGGCCCATGATCGCCGCCTTGCCGGCGAAGCCCGGCATGTGGCAGCTCTGGCAGGTCTGGCCGCTGAAGCTGTAGGGACTCTCCAGCCATTCGTCATAGGTCCGCTCGACGGCCACCGTACTGAAGGGATGGGTGACGTTGTGGCAGGTGGCGCAGAAGTCGGAACGGGTGTGCAGATCGGAGTAAACGGTGTCGTGATAGGGCGACGTGGCGTCGCTGCGCGGGCCGAACTTGGTTGGCTTGCCATGGGCGCGCGGACTCAGGACATATGCCCCGTTATCCAGGCCGGTGCGAGCGCTGATGTTGTGGCAGGTCTCGCAATCCACGCCGGGCATGGGGTTGTGCTCGGCGGTGAACTCTACCGATGCGCGATTGACCGTCGAGTTGATCTGTCCGGTGGTCAGGCCGATGGGGGTATGGCAGCCGGTGCAGAAGTTATCCACACGCCCCTCGGTGGCCTCGCTGGCGTGTTTCAGCAATGCCCGGTAGATCGGTTCCTCCCAGGCATGGGACATCATCGAGGTACGCCACTGCTGATAGATCTGGTCATGGCAGGCGCCGCAGACCTGCGCGTCATCGAAGTCCCCTGCGTTGAGCACGACGTTGTTCGGTGTGTTGGCCCGATGCGGAAAGAACGGCATCCCCTGCTTGTCTTCCAGCAATCGAGAGCGCGCCGGCTCCAGCCACTTGTCGTCAAGGCGGGACGTTTCGGCAACGGCAACCAGGGTGGCCAGCAAGGCGAGCAGTATGCAGAACGCCAGCCGAATGCTGAGGGTTCCCAACCGCGCGGCTGGAGCTGACGGAAAGGCCTTCTTTGCCGGATCGTCCATTGCCCTGCCCCGCCTGCACATGCCCCATCCAAATAGCGCGAGAATCCGGCAGAATCACGGCAATAGCCGTTTTTTTCAGCGCAACTTAGCCGGAATTCAAACCTCTCCCCCGCATTTGGGGGCGTAAGTCAGTAGTAGATGGCGCGCGGGGCAGCGTCAAAGGACTGGCAATCGTCAGAATTGCCCAATCGCATTGACTATCTGATTGATATATATGAAGTGATCCATTACTGAATATGACGCAGCAGGCGATGAAGTGGCGATAATTCCGTACCAGCGACAGGTCGGTCAGCCACATGAACGGCGGGCACAAAAAAGGCCGCCACGGGGCGACCCAAACAAAGCACAGAGCACCAATAGACTCTGAGGTCAGAGTGTAGAAGCTCTGCTACGAAATGATGACAGAACTCAGAAAAACAACGGGCATTTCGTCGGTAAAATCGCCGAAATTTTGCGCAATCGCTCTAGATCGCGCCATAGCCGCGCCCCCTCGATACAGATTGCCCGCACCGATCATCTTGCTGCTCCACCAGGTGCTTTCGATAGGAAATTTCGCACAAAACATCACCCTTGAGCGCCTACAACGGCCCTCGCTAGAGTCCCCAGCCATCGCGGTTGGAACCGCGACCGGGAGTCGCAACCCGAACCTCACGCAGGCCACGTCCTACCCCAAGCGTAATTGCCGTATGGTGGGCCGTGCAGGGAAGGCTTAGGCCTTGCCGGGTTTTCCTCGCGTAACCGGTTTGCGACCCCTGTACGGCCCGCCGCCCTTATGAGTCGTGACAGCAAGGAGCGGCGCCTCTATCACGCGAGGAAGCAAGGATATGCACACCCCACACGCAATGCAGACAGAGCCCCGCCCCGTTGCCCATTGCCCAACACGCAGACTGCCAGTCACCGGTTTCACCCCCCTCCCGCCGCCATCCCAGCCCTACGAAGACGTCCTGTTCATCAACGATCGCGCGCCCTCATGCCATCTGTTCGAAGCGGCCAACCAACGCATGGGCGCCCTTGGCGACTTGCTGCGGATCATCGAGTCAGGTAGCCGCAACGGCGCCCTGGCCCAGGAAACTGCGCGGCTGGCATCGGCCCTCGGGATGCTCTTGGCGGATGCCCAGGCGCTGCATGAAGCCGCCTTCCATCGCGTTCGGGAAGAAGGGCTTCGGCCGGGTGATTCGCCCACCTGATCCACCTCTTATCTACCCACCGAAAACGTCGGTCCACTTCAACAAAGCGTCGAACTGCATCAAAGATTGCCATCGGCCCTTCCCTAGACTTGGCCTGCCCGCACTCCCAGTCCCGGGAAAATGCGAGCAGGACCACCAACAACAAGAAGGAAGGTACACATGAGCGTTTACCGTAATGGATTGGCGTTGGCGTTCTCCTGGATGCTGGCCGTTGGGGCCGCGCAGGCATCCGGGCCCATTCAGGTCCAGAACACGTTCGACTCCATGGGACCGGAGATGCAGAGCTGGGTCGATGGCAAGGGCAAGACGCTCCACTACCTGGATGAAGGCCCGCGAGATGGCCTGCCCGTGGTGCTGGTCGGAGGCAATGGCACCAGCGGACGGGTACTTGCCCTCACCGACTTCCTGCGCAACCTGCGCGAGCAACTGGACTTGCGCTTCATCACCCTGGAACGCAATGGCTTCGGCCAGACCGAGTTCGACCCCTCAGGCAATTACCAGTCGTACGCCGAAGAAGTAACGGCCCTGCTCGATCACCTGAATGTCAGGCGCTTCTCCCTGGTGGCAATCTCCGGCGGTGGTCCCTACGTGGCGCAAATCGCTTCCAGCCTGGCACCTCGCGTACGCTCGGTGCACATGGCGGCAGCCTTCTCGCAAACGGAAGGGGTGATGGCGACTCCGGCCCGCTGCGCCCTGAGCGATCAGCAGGTAGCCGAGGCCTATCTTGCCGGCCACTACGATGTGCCCTCGGTCTGGTGGGATCTGGGACCGAACACCGCGGTGAACCGTATCCATGGTTTTCTCGACGAAGCCGCCGATGAAGGTGCACGCTTCTACTACGCGAAAGGATCCAAAGGCTTCGACATGGCCCCCCTGACCCATGAACTGCGCCTGTATTGCGAACAGCCGATAGCCGACCTTTCCGCCGTTTACGCACCGGTATTCCTCTACTACGGACTCGCCGATACCACGGTCACCCCCGCCCATGCTGAATTCTGGAAAAGCCGCTTCCCGAATGTTGCCGCCGAACGCCTCTACGCGGGCGAAGGCCACGATGTCCAGTATCGGCACTGGGGCCAGATCCTCTCGGACCTGGCGTATCAGGGAAGACGCATTCTGTTGTGCAGCAAGGGCCGTTCCCAACTGGTGGATTCGGACCAGGCCCAACGTTTGCTGCAGCGCGGCGCCAGCCTGGACATCTGCGCCTGGCAACAGTCGGCCGGACGTTCTGACCAACAGCCCTGACCGCTCAAAGGCCTAGAGCCAGTATTCCCAGACGCGCCCGATACGTTCACTCACGCGGGCGCGGATGGGGCGCCGTTTCCAGCTCTCAAGGGTCAGTTCGTGCGAACTCTTCACGTCCTCCAGGAAGGCGCCTCGCATCCGCTCGCCGAAATCCGTCCCCAGCACCACCACGTTGACCTCGTGGTTGTGCAGGAAACTGCGCCAGTCCAGGTTGGTGGAACCCACGGTGGACCAGACACCGTCGATCACCCCAGCCTTCACATGCAACAGTGCGTCCTTGCGCTCGTAGAGGCGCACCCCCGCTTCCAGCAGTTCCTTGTAGTAGGCCCGCCCGGCATGGAATACCAGCCATGAGTCGGTACTGCTGGGCACCACCAGGCGTACATCGACGCCGCGCCGCACCGCCGCCTTGAGGGCGTCGAGCAGCTGTGGGTCAGGCACGAAGTAGGCGCTGGTGAGCCAGATTTCGCTCTGCGCGCTTTGCAGTGCGGAGATGAGCGTTGCGTAGATCTGGCTGTAGGGTTCTTCGGGCGAACTGCCGATGGCGCGCACCACTTCCTTGCCCATGGGCTGAATCGGCGGGAAGTAGTGGCGGGGCACCAGGGTTCCACCCTTCTGTTGGTCCCAGGTGCCGATGAAGAGCTTCTGCAGCTCAGCGACAACCGGGCCTTCGATGCGCAGGTCGGTATCGCGCCAGGGCAGCTCCCCATCCGACGGCACCTGGGTACTGGAGCCAAAGGAGCCACCGGAATACACACTGCTGATGTTGATGCCGCCGAGAATGGCGATACGCCCGTCGACGATCAGCAGCTTGCGGTGGTCCCGCTGGTTCAGTTCCCAGCCGGCCTTGGCGCTCATCGGATTGACCGGATTGAACTCCACCAGGCGAATGCCGGACTGGCGCAGTCGCTCGAAGTATTCCGGTGGAGTGCCAAGGGTGCCGACGCTGTCGTAGATCAGGTTGACCTGCACGCCACTGCGTTGCTTGGCGATCAACTTGTCGGCGAAACGCTGCCCCACTTCATCGCCTTCCAGGATGTAGGTTTCCATGTTGATGTGATCGCGGGCACCTTCGATCGCTTCGAACATGGACGCATAGGTGTCCGGCCCGTCCTGCAAAAGCTCCACCTTGTTCCCCGCCGTCAGCGGGCTACCCACCAGGGTCTCTTCGATCGCCAGGTGCAGGTCGAAGATGTTGGTCTCCATCCCGGAGGCCTCGAGACGTTCGAGAACGGCCTTGCTGCGCGCCTCGGAAAGCGGGCCATGAGCGCCGTCGACCTGTACCGGCGTCTCTGGTGAATGAGCCATATCGGGATTGATGCGAGGCAATGAAGTGCAACCCAGGAGGAGCGATGAAAGCACCGCTAGGACACACGCCACTGTCCCTGATGACGGCAATTTCATTCAGCATCCTCCACCTGAGGACGGTCGATACCGGGAAAGCCGATCCGCCACTGCAAAGCGCGTTTCCGGACGGCCTTGAGCGATTCGACAGTGACTGCAGATAAAAGGTTGGAAGAATCTTCGAACGGAGCAGCAGGCGATCAGTTCGGTGCCGAGCTCGCAGAGCAGCCAGGCAATGACCAGGCCGACGCCACAGGTCATCGCCATCATGAACAGTACAGGGCAGAAACGAAGCGGTCAGGCGCGATTCATCAAACCCATCCCTGGCCGTCCATCAGCTTTGCGAGAAGCGCGGCCCCAGCAGGATGATGGTCGCGCCCATTACGCAGAGGGCAGCCCCCAACCAGTCGCTCGCCAGCGGCCGGGTACGCTCCACGACGCCAAGCCAGAGCAGCGAAGCGACGATGTAGATGCCGCCATAGGCCGCATAGGCGCGACCAGCGTAGGCGGCTTCCACACGTGTCAGCAGCAGGGCGAAGAGGGTCAGGCTGAGCAGGCCGGGAACGACCCACCAGGCGCTCTTGCCCATTCGCAGCCAGAGCCAGAAGGCGTAGCAGCCGCCGATTTCGAAGAGGGCGGCGAGGAAGAACCAGAGGTAGTTGAGCATCGATGTTTTCCCCGCGAGTGGAGCCCGCCCGGTCTGGCTTCAGCCGTGCACGCCGCCTTCACGCTCCCAGGCGCAGCGCACGCGCAGGTTGTCTTCCTGGGGGCTGTGGAAGCCCTGCTCGCTTTCCCAGCGGAAGGTGTGGATGCCGTTGAGTTCGGTTTCCAGATGGACCACAGCGCTGCTCCAGTAGAGTTGTTTGAGCAACGCTTCAAACGCCTTCACCCAGAGGCTCCATTCGTATTCAACCGCCGGGTAGCTGGCACCGAAGTGGATCACCTGGGTACGGAAAAGCCCTTCGCCAGGTTGTTCGCAGCAGGAGAACATATCGCGCCCAAGGAACGGCCAGGCCTCACCGCTGGGCAGGCTGTCCAGCACTCGGCGGTTGGTCTCGCGGCGCAGGCGGTGTTCCTGATCATCGAGCGACGGCCAGTCGCGGATGCAACCATAGACGATGGATTCGGACTCCACGCGGGCACTCCAGTAAAACAGTGGCAGCCTTCTAACACAGGACTGCCACGGGAGAAAGGAATTGCGTCGAAGTCTTCAAGCCGGTCTGCGGCCAAGTAGCCAGGCTAGCGCGCACATCACCAGGGCAAGCCCTGTGATGACCATGAAAGGCGCCTGGTAGCTACCCGCCAGATCACGACCAAAACCGGCCAGGACCGGAGCGAAACTGGCCATCCCATAGCCTGCAAACAGCATCATCGCGGTCCAGCGGCTCACCGCCAGCGGTGTGTGCGCCTCATAGAGCGGCAGCACCAGGGACAGCGCGAACGAGCCACTGAGGCCCAGGCCCAGGAAGGCCGCCCAGACTTCCGGCAGCAGTGCCGGCTGGAAGCAGATCATCCCCAGGCAGACGGTGCTGACGAGGCCGCAAACCAGCAGCAACTGGTAGCGGTTGTCGAAGCGCTGGGCCAGCCAGGGCAGGATGAAGGCGCTGGGCAGCCCTACCAGCATGAACAGACTGAACAGGCTGTTGCTGCGTAACAGGCTGAGGCCTGCCTCGTGGTAGCGGGCCACCAGCCAGGTGGTCAGGGCATAGAACAAGCCAGCCTGTAGGGCGAAGAACGCCGTAATCAGCCAAGCTCGCGGTTCGCCCCAGGGCAATCCGCCCTGCCCCGCTTCGCTGGCGGTTTCAGCGCGATTCGGCACCGCCAGCCAGAGCAACAGTGCGCCAAACGCCGGCAGGGCCCAGAAAGCCAATCCGAAATGCCATTGATCCCCCAGTAACTGAGTAACCGGTGGCGTCAGCACCGCACCGGCGGCCCCGCCAATGGTCATGCTCAGGGAGTACCAGGCGACCACGCGACCGACCTGATCATGGAAATGACGCTTGATGAAACCGGACAGCAGTGGTCCGGCCACTGCGATACCTGCCCCCATCACCACGGCACTACCGATCAGCACGCCGCTGGCATGGCTGCCCAGGCGGGCGAGCAAGGCAACGCCGATCAGGCCCAGGCACGCCGTGATCACCCGCTCCAGGCCATAACGCACTGCCAGCCGTGGCGCCAGGGGCGCGAGCAAGCCCATGCAGAGCACCGGCAGGGCCGTGGTCAGGCTGATCAGACTGCGACTGAGCGCCAGTTCCTGGGCGATGCGCTCGATCAGGGGGGCAAGGGAAGTGATGCCGGGCCGCAGATTGATTGCGGCCAGTACCAGCGCCAGCATCAGCAGCGCACGGGAAAGGGGTTTCACGGTGGAACCATCCGGGTTGGCGGTCAGGCCGGGGGAGCAACCCTACTCCCCCGATCCGCCGCCGGGCAACCCCGAGCGGCGCGAAAGCTGACCGAACGGACAGCCGCGCTTTGAACTTGCGAGATAAGGATCCTTAGGCGTTGCCGTGATGCTTGGCCCGCATCTTCGCGGCCATGCTGGCCATTTCGTCGTAGAGCGCCTGGGGGTTCTTCTGCTTCACGGCCCAGGCCATGCGGCCCTGTTCGTGGGGCAGGATCATGAAGGTGCCGGCAGCGACTTCCTGGAAGATGTAGTCAGCGATGTCGGTGGCGCTGATCGGAGAGCTTTCCAGCAGCTTGCCCACCTGTTGCTTCATGGCCGGGGTCGGTCCGCGGAAAGAGTCCAGCAGATTGGTCTGGAAGAACGACGGGCAGACCACGTGCACGCCGACACCCTCTTCCTTGAGTTCGATCAGCAGGCTTTCGGACAGGGCCACCACGCCGGCCTTGGCGACGTTGTAGTTGCTCATGGCCGGGCCTTGCATCAGCGCCGCCATGGAGGCGACGTTGACAATCCGTCCCTTACTCTTCTGCAGCAACGGGAGGAAGGCCTTGCAGCCCTTGACCACGCCCATCAGGTTGATCGCGATCTGCCAATCCCAGTCTTCCAGCGACAGCTCTTCGAAGAAGCCGCCCGAAGCGACGCCGGCGTTATTGACGATGATGTCGATGCCACCCAGCTTCTCTTCGCAGGCCTGAGCAAAGGCCGTGAGCTGGCTGTAGTCACGAACGTCGCAGCGCTGTGTGAAGCCATCGCCGCCGGCTTCGCGGACCAGCTTGAGGGTTTCGGCCAGGCCGCCTTCGTTGACGTCGGACAGGGCCAGCTTCCAGCCCTCGCGCGCCCAGCGCAGGGCAATTTCGCGACCGAGTCCGGAACCGGCGCCGGTAATCATGATGCGGTTGTGCATGGTGAGGTGCCTTTCTGCTTGTGCGGTAGATGAACCGCAGTGTAGCGAAGGCAATAGTGCAGCCACCCCTGAATCACGGCGCTGAATGATGACGGCAAACGCAGCTAGCGGCGCTGGATCAGGCGCCTCGCCAGCAGCCCGTACGGCACCAGGTTGAGCAGCAGCACGAATGCCCCGAGCCAGAGCTGGATGCCCGGCGTCAGCCCGGCGGGGTAGATCATCGGTACCAGGTAGTGCTCGATGAACCCGCCGCTGTACCCCTGCTCTCCAGCCGCCAGGCGCAGACGATTCTCCAGCGGCGTGAGCGGGCAGATCAGATGGAGAAATTCCACCGTGGCTCCCCAGGCCACCGCAGGCAGGTGCAGCAGAGCCAGGCGCGGCCATTTCAGCACCAGCAATCCGCCCGACACCACAAAGAGGATAAAGGCCAGATGCAGCAGCAATACGGCGTCAGCGGCGATCCGGTAACTCATGGCTTGGCATCCACAAAGTCGTTTTCCTTGAACCATCACGAAAGGTGGTCAGTCGGTTATTACAGGCGCATCAATTTGCCACCAACCATAACGCGACGTGCCCCTGGCAATCCCAGATACCGAGGAAACATTGCCCATGATCACCATTCTGCTGCTCGTCATCCTGATCCTGCTGCTGATTGGCGGCCTGCCAGTCTTCCCCCACTCCCGTAACTGGGGCTACGGCCCATCCGGCATGGTCGGGGTGCTTCTGGTCATTGTGGTAGTGCTGCTACTGCTCGGGATGATCTAGCCAGCCATTCTGCGTCTGGCTCACCACTGGACCTGTAGGAGCGAGCTTGCTCGCGAATAGTCCGGGCACGATCTTTCGCGAGCAAGCTCGCTCCTGCACAAAGTGCCAATCGGAGCATTTCGGCTCCGGTGACTCATGACCAGGTTCTAGGTAGGTGGTTTCCGAAGTTCAAATGAAAAGGGCGGCCCGAAGGCCGCCCTTTTTGTGGCGCAAGAGTCGTGGATCAGTGGGCTACCGCACCGCTGGCACCCAGACCGGTCTGGGAACGTACGAACTGCGGGTAGAAGCGCGCACGTTCCTCGTCTGCGGCTGCCGACTTGTCGGTAATGGAGAAGAACCAGATACCGACGAAGGCAACGATGATGGAGAACAGCGCCGGGTACTCGTAGGGGTAGATCGCGGTCGCATGGCCGAGGATCTGAACCCAGATGGTTGGGCCGAGAACCATCAGCGCAACGGCGGTGATCAGGCCCAGCCAGCCGCCGATCATGGCGCCACGGGTGGTCAGTTTCTTCCAGTACATGGAGAGGATCAGCACCGGGAAGTTGCAGCTGGCGGCGATCGAGAAGGCCAGACCCACCATGAAGGCGATGTTCTGCTTCTCGAACAGGATGCCGAGGCCGATGGCCACGAAGCCCAACACCACGGTGGTGATCTTCGATACGCGCAGCTCGTCCTTCTCGCTCGCCTTGCCCTTCTTGAACACGGAAGCGTAGAGGTCGTGAGACACAGCCGAAGCGCCAGCCAGGGTCAGGCCGGCAACCACCGCGAGGATGGTGGCGAAGGCCACGGCGGAGATGAAGCCCAGGAACAGGCTGCCGCCTACGGCGTTGGCCAGGTGTACCGCCGCCATGTTGTTGCCGCCCAGCAGTGCGCCGGTGGCGTCCTTGAAGGCCGGGTTGGTGCTGACCAGCAGGATGGCGCCGAAGCCGATGATGAAGGTCAGGATGTAGAAGTAGCCGATGAAGCCGGTGGCATAGAACACCGATTTACGGGCTTCCTTGGCGTCGCTGACAGTGAAGAAGCGCATCAGGATGTGCGGCAGGCCGGCGGTACCGAACATCAGTGCCAGACCCAGGGAGATCGCAGAGATCGGATCTTTCACCAGGCCACCGGGGCTCATGATGGCCTCGCCTTTCGGGTGGACCTTGATGGCCTCGCTGAACAGGGTGGCGATGTCGAAGTTGACGTGCTTGAGCACCATGATCGCCATGAAGGAGGCGCCCGAGAGCAGCAGCACGGCCTTGATGATCTGTACCCAAGTGGTAGCCAGCATGCCTCCGAACAGGACGTAGAGCACCATCAGGATACCGACCAGGACCACGGCCACGTGGTAGTTGAGGCCGAACAGCAGTTCGATCAGCTTGCCGGCACCCACCATCTGGGCGATCAGGTAGAAGGCCACCACCACCAGCGAACCGCTGGCGGACAGGGTGCGGATTTCCTTCTGTTTCAGGCGGTAGGAAGCCACGTCGGCGAAGGTGTACTTGCCGAGGTTGCGCAGCCGCTCTGCGATCAGGAAGAGAATCACCGGCCAGCCCACCAGGAAGCCGATGGAGTAGATCAGGCCGTCGTAGCCGGAGGTGAACACCAGGGCGGAAATACCCAGGAAGGACGCCGCCGACATGTAGTCACCGGCGATTGCCAGGCCGTTCTGGAAACCGGTGATGCTGCCACCGGCGGTGTAGAAGTCGGAGGCCGACTTGCTGCGCTTGGAGGCCCAATAGGTGATGTAGAGGGTGGCGCCGACGAAGGCGACGAACATGACGATGGCCGAGGTGTTCAGCGGCTGCCGCTGGACATCACCCTCGATGGCACCGGCAGCCCAGAGGGCGGGCGCCACGACCATCAGGCCGAGGACGGCAAGGATGCGCGCGATCATTACTGGACCTCCTTGAGGATTTCCGCGTTCAGACGGTCGAACTCGCCGTTGGCACGGCGGACGTAAATACCGGTCAGCACGAAGGCGGACAGGATGAGACCGACACCAATCGGGATACCCCAGGTGACAGGAGAGTCAGTGCTGATGCGAGTGCCGAGCAACTGCGGCTCGAAGGCGATCAGAAGAATGAAGGCCAGATAGAGGCCGAGCATGATGGCAGAGAGTATCCAGGCGAAGCGTTCTCGCTTGGACACCAGTTCCTGAAAGCGCGGATTCTCTTGAATCCGCTTGTAGGTGCTGTCGTTCATTATTGTTGTCCTCCACAGCGCGGGTTGCTGGTGAGCCAACAATAGAACGGCCGTACATGCGCAACAGACGACCTTAGTCTTACTCGGGGCGATTCTCGACCAAGGTCGTACTCCATCCATACAGCAAAACTATCAACGCCATGCTGGATGAACATTTCCATGTATAACGCAATGGACCTAGCCTGAGCTCACCGAATAATCATTCTCATTATCGAGGTGCGCCATGCTCAAGACCGTGACTTTCACCATCATGCACTTCTGCATCGCCTTCAGCGTGGCGTACGCCCTGACCGGCAGCATGACGGTCGGCGGCCTGGTCGCGGCGGTGGAGCCGCTGTGCAACTCGGTAGGTTTCTACTTCCATGAGAAATTCTGGAAGCGCTTCGAAAAGGCCGACAAGCCGACCCAGGAAATACCGAAGCACGCCTGGTTGCACCACCACGCATGACGCCGCGATCTCTAACTCGCGAGATCGCGGACTCTTTCTAACCCTCATGAAATCCCCTGTGCGGATTTTCCGGCTGCCGCCGTAGGAGTGTGGGGGGCTAATCCGCTAAGATGCGCGGCTTTGCCCCCCACGCAAGCACCCTTAGCCATGAGTCAGAACGACCGCTTCCCTGCGCTCCCCTACCTGCTTTCCTTCGTGATTGCCACGCTCGCCCTTGCCGGCCTCTGGTACGGCCTTGGCAAGCCGGTGATCCTGCCGGATGCCGCCACCCCCAGCCACAAGCTGCAGTGCGCCTCCTACAGCCCGTTCGACAAGGACCAATCACCGTTCGACCAGCCCTTCGTGCTACGCCCCGAGCGCATGGATGCCGATCTGGCCTTGCTGGCGACCCGTTTCCACTGCGTGCGCACTTATTCCATGACCGGTCTGGAAGCCATCCCTGAGCTGGCGCGCAAGCACGGCCTCAAGCTGATGCTGGGCGCCTGGGTGAACGGCAACCCGGTGGATACGCAGAAAGAGATCGACGCACTGGTCAAGGCGGCCAATGCCAACCCGGACGTGGTGCAGTCGGTGATCGTGGGCAACGAGACGCTGTTGCGCAAGGAAGTCACCGGCGCGCAACTGGCCACGCTGATCGGACAGGTCAAGGCCCAGGTGAAGCAACCGGTGACCTACGCAGACGTTTGGGAATTCTGGCTGCGCCATCCGGAGGTAGCGCCGGCGGTGGACTTCCTCACCATCCACCTGCTGCCATACTGGGAAGACGATCCCGCTGGCATCGACCAGGCCCTGCGCCATGTCGGCGAAATCCGCCAGGTATTCGGCAACAAGTTCGCTCCCAAGGACATCTTCATCGGCGAAACCGGCTGGCCCAGCGAAGGCCGACAGCGCGAAACCGCCGTGCCGAGCCGGGTCAACGAAGCCAAGTTCATCCGTGGATTCGTCGCCATGGCCGAGCAGAATGGCTGGGGCTACAACCTGATCGAGGCCTTCGACCAACCCTGGAAGCGCGCCAGCGAAGGTGCGGTGGGCGGTTATTGGGGTCTGTTCGACGCCGACCGCCAGGAGAAAGGCGTGCTCGCCGGCCCGGTCACCAATCTGCCTTACTGGCCCATGTGGCTGGGTGTTTCCGGCCTGATTTTCCTCGCGACCCTGGCGCTTGCCGGCCGACCCGCCTCCGCGCGCGCAGCACTGGTGCTGCCGCTGCTGGCGGCAACCGGCGCGGCGTGCATCGGCCTCTGGGGCGAAATGGCACGGGTCACCAGCCGCTTCGTCGGCGAATGGGCCTGGGCAGCCTTCCTGGTCGGTCTCAACCTGATGGTCCTGGCACACGGTGCCATGGCGCTGTCGGCTCGTGGCGGGGTACGCAGCCGCCTGTTCGACTGGCTGGAAGCCCGTGGCGGCTGGTGGTTGTTAGCCTCCGGCTTCGCCGGCGCGGTGCTGATGCTGGCGCTGGTATTCGACGCCCGCTACCGCAGCTTCCCCAGCGCCGCCCTGCTGCTACCGGCCCTGGTCTACCTGTTCCGCCCGGTAGCCGCCCCGCGCCGCGAAATCGCCCTGATGGCGGTGTTGGTCGGCGCCGGCATCGTGCCCCAGCTCTATGAAGAAACCCTGGGCAACGTCCAGGCCATCGGCTGGGCCGTCGTGAGTGCTCTGCTGCTGGGCGCCCTGTGGCGCAGCCTGCGGGTTCGCGGTTGATCCGGGACGTGGTCCGCCCCTATGGGAGCGAATTCATTCGCAATTGAAATCGCTCCCAGAGGCACGACATTCATCCTTCACCGGAAACAAAAAAGGACGCCCAAGGCGTCCTTTTTTACTGCGTGCTGGAAAACTCAGGCGTTTGCCGCCACCAGCTCAGGCTGGCGCCGCACCAGACGCAGGCCGGCGATGACGCAGGCGAACACGGCGAGGCTGGCGGTATAGAGCACCAATGCCGGCAGCGCGAACAGCAGGGCCAACAGGGCCAGGAGCCAACCGGCGCGACCCCGGACGAAGAAGGCGACGAGAGCGGCGCCCAGACCGATCCAGGCGATCACGCGGAAATGAATCAACAGACCCAGGCCTGCGCGAACCTGGCATTCCCAGCGCTGAGCCTCATCAACGCACAACCCGACCCATTGGCCGTCCTCCATCAGGACGAAACGAACGCCGTAGCTGGCGGCCAGCCAGAGCGGCAGCAGGATCAGCAGCAGGATGAGGGACGAACGGCTGGACATGGTGATCTCCGAATGGGTAAGCGGCGCCAAGGATACCCCCACGCCCACGCTATGCAAGGACCTTCCAACCATCAGTAACAACCTGGACTGACATACGGCCCGCACTCTCGGAACTTGCAGTTGTCATAGGCTCGGTATTCACTCATCACGTTCTCTTATAAGGAACATGGCCCGGCAGCCCTGAACGGGGCGGGACCAGGGGAGAGGCTGGAGCCTGCACACAACTGCGGGATCGGGCCTCCGCAGAAACTGTACAGGGACCCTTCCTATGCTCCGTCTTCGCCTCGCCGCCCTGCTGGGCAGCCTGACCTTCTGTGCCCACGTGCTGGCCACGGACCTGGATGCGGCAAGCTACGGCTTTCCGATCAGCAACCCATTCGAAGCGACCATCGCTACGACGCCGCCGGACTTGCGCAGCAAAGTGCCAGCGGACGAAGACATCGACCAGGCTGACTACGATCTGAAGCTGCGCCCAGAGCGTGAGACCGAATTACCCGACAATTTCTGGTCGGTGAAGAAACTGCGCTACCGCCTCGCCCAGCAGAAAGGCTCCGCCCCGCTGGTCTTCGTCATCGCCGGCACCGGCGGTAATTACACCAGCACCCACGCCGAGAGCCTCAAGAAGCTGTTCTATGGCGCCGGCTACCACGTTGTGCAGTTGTCCTCGCCCACCAGCTACGACTTCATGGCCGCTGCCTCGCGCCACGCCACGCCCGGACTTACAGCCGAGGATGCCGACGATCTCTACCGGGTGATGCAGGCCGTGCGCGCGCAGCATCCGGGCTTGGAGGTCACAGACTTCTACCTCACCGGCTACAGCCTTGGCGCCCTGCAGGCAGCTTTCGTCAGCCACCTGGATGAGACCCGTCGCAGCTTCAACTTCAAGCGCGTTCTGCTGCTGAATCCACCGGTGAATCTCTACACCTCGGTGACCAACCTCGACCGTCTGGTGCAAACCCGCGTGAAAGGCGTCGACGACAACACGACCTTCTATCAGGTGGTGCTCGGCAAACTGACCCGCTACTTCCAGCAGAAGGGCTACATCGATCTCAACGACGCGCTGATGTTCGACTTCCAGGAATCCAAGCAGCGGCTGTCCAATGAACAAATGGCAATGCTGATCGGCACCTCGTTCCGCTTCTCATCTTCGGATATCGCCTTCACCTCGGACCTGATCAACCATCGCGGCCTGATCACGCCGGTGAAATACCCGATCAGCGAGGGCACCAGCCTGACGCCTTTCTACAAGCGCGCCCTGCAGTGCGACTTCGATTGCTACATCACAGAGCAGCTGATCCCTTACTGGCGCGCCCGCTATGACGGCGGCAGCCTGACCCAACTGATCAACCAGGTCAGCCTCTATGCCCTGGAGGACTACCTGAAAGGCAACAGCAAGATCGCCGTCATGCACAACGCCGATGACTTGATCCTCGGCCCGGGCGACCTGGGTTTCCTGCGTCGCACCATGGGCGACCGCCTGACCGTCTATCCCCACGGCGGCCACTGCGGCAACCTCAACTACCGCGTCAACGGCGACGCCATGCTGGAGTTCTTCCGTGGCTAAGAAAGCACTCTTCGTCGCCCTGCTATTGACCAGCGGCCTGGCCTGGGCCCAGGAACCCGATCAGGACGGTTTCACCCAGCCACTCAAAGACCTGAAGTTCAACCCCGGCCTCGACCAGCGCGAGTTCGAGCGCTCGACCCTGGACGCATTGAACGTCTACGACCCCTACGAGCCCTGGAATCGGCGGATCTACCACTTCAACTACCGGTTCGACGAATGGGTGTTCCTGCCCGTTGTGCACGGCTACCGGTATGTCACGCCAGGGTTCGTGCGCAGCGGTGTGAGCAATTTCTTCAGCAACCTGGGCGATATTCCCAACTTGCTGAACAGCGTGTTGCAGCTCAAGGGCCAACGTTCCATGGAAATCACCGGGCGCCTGCTGCTGAACACCACCATCGGCGTAGTCGGTCTCTGGGACCCAGCCACGCGCATGGGGCTGCCCAAGCAGAACGAGGACTTCGGCCAGACCCTTGGCTACTACGGCGTGGGTGATGGCCCCTACCTGATGTTGCCGATCCTCGGTCCATCCAACCTGCGGGACACCGGTGGGCTGGTGGTGGATTACGTGGCCGACTACCAGATCAACTTCCTCAATGTGCCGGAAGTCAGCAGCGACCATCCAGAAATCACGGCGCTGCGGATGGTGGACAAGCGCTACACCACCAACTTCCGCTATGGCCAGCTCAATACCCCCTTCGAGTACGAGAAGCTGCGCTACGTCTACACCCAGTCGCGCAAGTTGCAGATTGCTGAGTAGGTCGCCGGCCTCGGCACCTGTGGGGGCGAATGAATTCGCCCCCACAGGAAATCAGAAATATCGACAAAAAAGATAGGAACAAAGAAAAAAGCCGCACCATTGATTCAATTATCAGGCGTAGCATCGCGCTCATTCCAACCTTGAGGAGGTTCAGATGAGCTATCGCCAGATTCTCGAACAACGCCCCGGCCAACCCGCATCCGACGGTGCCGGAGTCAACCTCACCCGTGTTTTCGCCGAGCAGGGCGTCCCGCGCTTCGACCCCTTCCTGATGCTCGACGAGTTCGGCTCGGCCAACCCGGACGACTATGTCGCCGGCTTCCCGCCGCACCCGCACCGGGGCTTCGAGACCATCACCTATATGATCGAAGGACGCATGCGCCATGAAGATCACCTGGGTAACAGCGGTCTGCTGCAGAACGGCGGCGTGCAATGGATGACCGCGGCGCGCGGGATCATCCACAGCGAAATGCCGGAGCAGGAGGAAGGCGTAATGCGCGGTTTCCAGATCTGGCTGAACCTGCCGGGCAAGGACAAGATGGGCGATCCTGGCTACCGCGACTTCGATCCGGCTGAGATTCCACGGATACGCACTGAACAAGGCGTCGAGGCGCTGGTAATTGCCGGCCGCTTCGACGATGGCCAGACCAGCCAGGATGGAGCCGTACAGCGCCCGCACAGTGAACCGCACATCTTCGACCTGGACCTGCCCGCCGGTAGCCGGGTGGCGCCACACCTCGCCGATGGCCTGCGGGTGATGCTCTACGTCTATGAGGGCGACGTAACGGTCAATGGACAGGCCATCGGCAAGGGTCGACTGGTACGCCTCGCCGAAAAAGGCGCACTGGAACTGGCCAGCGACATTGGTGCCAGGATCCTGCTGCTGGCGGGCCGTCCGCTGGGCGAACCCATTGTCCAGTACGGCCCCTTCGTAATGAACACCCGTGAAGAAATCGAGCAGGCACTGCGGGACTACCGCGACGGACGCTTCGGCGAGTAACCTGCGTCGGATCAGAGCGCCGGGAGCACCTGCGGGTGTACCGGCGCCGTCTCCAATCCGAGGAAGCTCTGCAGTTCGGCGCGTTTGGCCATGGCGTCCTGATATCCCAGTTCGATCAACTCATTGCAATAGCCGGGCTCGAACAGCAGATAACTGAGCACCCCTGCCCCGCTCGCCCTGGTCGCTCCCGGTCCGCGCAGGAAGGTGCGGATGGCGCGCGGCATTTCGCGTCGATGGCGGGCAGCGATTTCATCCAGTGGCCGGCTCGGGGAAATCACCAGCACGTCCACCTGTTCCGAACTGAGGTTTCGCGGCCTCAACTCCGCCGGAATGGCCCGGCTCATGTGGTTGATCCTCTCCAGCAGTTCGATATCGCTTTCGAGGTTGTCGATGAAGGTGCTGTTCAGCAGGTGTCCGCTGATCTGCGCCAGGGATGGCGGACGGCCACTCTGGGGCTGCGGGATTTCCTGATTGGGGTTCATGCCCAACGGGTTGCCACTAACCCCGACCACCAGGACCCGGTTGGCCCCCAGATGCAAGGCCGGGCTGATTGGCGCCGTCTGGCGTACTGCGCCGTCGCCGAAGTATTCACGCCCCAGGCGAACCGCGGGGAAAAGCACCGGAATTGCCGCACTGGCCATAAGGTGCTCGACGCCTAGCCGTGTCGGCACGCCGACACGGCGATGGCGGAACCAGGGGTCGATGGTGGCGCGGCCCTGGTAGAAGGTCACCGCCTGCCCGGACTCATAACCGAAGGCGGTCACCGCCACGGCACGGAGTTGACGGGTGCGCACGGCGGCGGAAATGCCGGAGAAATCCAACTCGCGTTCCAGCAGTTCGCGCAATGGAGCGTTGTCCAGCAGGGCTGCGGGGATGTCGCGGCCAAGACCAAGCAGGTTATGGCCGAAGAAGCGCGAGCTCTGGTGCAGAACGCCGGGCCAGTCACTGCGATAGATCTGCCCGCAACGGAAGCCCTGCCAGACTGCGTTCAGGCGACGAATGGCCTGGCTGAAGTGCAGTGCGCCACAGGCCAGGCCGACGGCATTCACCGCGCCGGCCGAGGTGCCGACGATCACGGGGAAAGGGTTGCGCGCGGCATCCGGCAACAGGTCGGCGATGGCGCCCAGCACCCCAACCTGATAGGCCGCCCGCGAACCACCACCGGAAAGAATCAGCCCTGTTACAGGCTTCGTGGTGGCGGCGCTGGCATCCATGGACTGCTCTCCGGGCGGGATTTTCCGAGTATAGGTTCAGCTTTCAGTAAAGCTTCGGCGCGCCTTCCGGCCGGGTCTTGAAGCGGCGATGGGCCCAGAGGTACTGCTCAGGGCATTCGCGTACGGCATCTTCGACCCACTGATTGACGCGCAGGCAGTCGGCCTCTTCGGTTTCACCAGGGAAGTCGGACAGCGGCGGATGAATCACCAGCCTGTAGCCGGTGCCATCGTCCAGGCGGCGCTGAGTGAAGGGCAGCACGATGGCCCGGCCCAGACGGGCGAACTTGGTGGTGGCAGTAACGGTAGCGGCCTCAATGCCGAACAGAGGCACGAACAGGCTCTGCTTGCGGCCATAGTCCTGGTCCGGCGCGTACCAGATTGCGCGACCAGCGCGCAGAACCTTGAGCATGGCACGCACATCCTCGCGTTCGATGGCGGTGGCATCCAGGTTGTGGCGCTCACGGCCGCGACGCTGGATGAAATCGAACAGCGCGTTCTTGTGCTCACGGTACATGCCGTCGATGGTGTGCACTTGTCCAAGCAACGCGGCACCGATTTCCAGGGTAGTGAAGTGCAGGGCCATGAGGATCACCCCCTGCCCTTCGGCCTGTGCCTTCTGCAGGTGCTCCAGCCCTTCTATATGAGAAAGCTGCGCCAGACGGGGCTTGGGCCACCACCAGCTCATGGCCATCTCGAAGAAAGCAATACCGGTGGAAGCAAAGTTCTCCCGCAGCAGACGCTCCCGCTCAGAGCTGGACAGCTCCGGGAAGCACAACTCAAGGTTGCGCCGGGCGATCTTTCTTCGCGAACCGGCCACACGCAGCATCAACGCCCCAAGTGCGCGCCCCATCCCCAGTTGCACCCGATAGGGCAACAAAGTGATCAGCCACAGCACGCCAAGTCCCAGCCACAGCGGCCAAAAGCGCGGCTGGAGGAACTGTGGGCGAAATTGAGGTCTATCCATCTCTGAATCCGCTTGAGCGAGAAAACCGCGCATTCTACTCCAAATGCGCCGCCCCCTTCCGGCTTGCTAGCGCCGGACGATCTCGCTATAAGTCCTCGCCATTCACGACTGCAGGCAGACCATGAGCCAAGCTGACCTTCTCGACCAAGACCCCGTGTTCCAGCTCAAGGGCAGCATGCTCGCCATCACCGTGATGGAGCTGGCACACAATGACCTCGAACGACTCGATCGGCAATTGGACGAGAAAGTCGCCCAGGCGCCCAACTTCTTCCAGAACACACCGCTGGTCATGGCGCTGGACAAGCTGCCAGACGGCGAGCAGCCGCTGGACCTGCCCGCGCTGCTGGAAATCTGCCGCCGCCATGGCCTGCGCACCCTGGCAATCCGCGCCAGCCGCGAAGAGCATATCGCCGCCGCCGATGCCCTGGACATCCCGGTCCTGCCGCCGTCCGGCGCCCGCGAGCGCCCCATCGACCCGGTAGAACCCGAGGCCAAGAAGAAAGTCGAGAAACCTGTCGAGCCGCCCAAACCCGAGGTGCAACCGACAAAGGTCATCACTACTCCGGTGCGCGGTGGCCAGCAGGTGTATGCTCCGGGCGGCGATCTCGTAGTGTTGGCTGCGGTCAGCCCCGGCGCGGAACTTCTCGCCGATGGCAACATCCATGTTTACGGTCCCATGCGCGGTCGTGCACTTGCAGGGATCAAGGGCGATACCAAAGCTCGCATCTTCTGCCGTCAACTGGCCGCCGAGCTGGTCTCGGTGGCGGGTCAGTACAAGGTTGCCGACGACCTGCGGCGCGACCCGCTCTGGGGTCAGCAGGTACAAGTCAGCCTGTCGGGTGACGTGTTGAACATCACCCGCCTTTAACGGATACTGCCGCGAATTTTCAGGGACCTGAAAGGGAAGAGGAATGGCTCGATCGGGCCGATAACTTCCCGATTTTCTTATCATTTGGGGTGAATCACCTTGGCCAAGATCCTCGTTGTCACGTCCGGCAAGGGTGGTGTGGGTAAAACCACCACCAGCGCCGCAATCGGTACCGGTCTCGCACTGCGCGGTCACAAGACCGTCATCGTCGACTTCGACGTCGGCCTGCGTAACCTGGACCTGATCATGGGTTGCGAACGCCGCGTGGTGTACGACTTCGTCAACGTCATCAATGGCGAAGCGTCCCTCACCCAGGCCCTGATCAAGGACAAACGCCTGGAAAACCTCTACGTCCTGGCTGCCAGCCAGACTCGCGACAAGGATGCGCTGACCCTCGAAGGCGTCGGCAAGGTCATCGAGGAACTGTCGCAGAACTTCGAATACGTGGTCTGCGATTCGCCGGCCGGTATCGAGAAAGGCGCCCACCTGGCCATGTACTACGCCGACGAGGCGATCGTCGTGACCAACCCGGAAGTTTCCTCCGTGCGTGACTCGGATCGCATGCTTGGCCTGCTGGCCAGCAAGTCCCGCCGCGCAGAGAAGGGCGAAGACCCGATCAAGGAACGCCTGCTCCTGACCCGTTACAACCCCGAGCGCGTCACCAAGGGCGAAATGCTCGGCGTCGAAGACGTCGAGGAAATCCTCGCCATCAACCTGCTCGGTGTCATCCCGGAATCCCAGGCGGTACTCAAGGCCTCCAACCAGGGTATTCCGGTCATCCTCGACGACCAGAGCGACGCCGGCCAGGCGTACAGCGATGCCGTCGACCGCCTGCTCGGCAAGGAGCTGCCCCATCGCTTCCTCGACGTGCAGAAGAAGGGACTCTTACAACGCCTGTTCGGAGGCCGTGAATGAACATTTTCGACTTCTTTCGCGAGCGGAAGAAGCAGAACAGCGCTTCGATCGCTAAGGAACGACTCCAGATCATCGTTGCCCACGAACGTGGCCAGCGTAGCCAACCCGACTATCTGCCTGCCCTGCAGAAAGATCTGGTGGACGTGATTCGCAAGTACGTCAACATCGACCAGGAACAAGTTCAGGTCATGCTGGAGAACCAGGGCAGCTGCTCCATCCTGGAACTTAACATCACCCTGCCCGATCGTTGATCGACGCAGTTGTGCAATAACGGCGGCCTCGGCCGCCGTTTGCTTTTTCGGACGCCCCAATCCATGCCGCTTTCCCAGATCGAGTTCATCCACAAGGACGATGCCCTGCTGGTGGTCAACAAGCCGACCCTGCTGCTGTCCGTGCCCGGCCGGGCCGACGACAACAAGGACTGCCTGATCACCCGCCTGCAGGAGAATGGCTACCCGGAGGCGCGCATCGTCCACCGGCTGGACTGGGAAACGTCGGGCCTGATCGTGCTGGCCCGCGACGCCGACAGCCATCGCGAACTGTCCCGGCAGTTCCACGACCGCGAGACCGAGAAGGCCTACACAGCCTTATGCTGGGGCGAACCGGAGCTGGACAGTGGCCGCATCGAACTCCCCCTGCGCTACGACCCGCCAACCAAGCCCCGCCACGTGGTGGACTTCGAGCAGGGCCGCCATGCCCTGACCTTCTGGCAGGTGGTCGAGCGCTGCGGCCATTACAGCCGCGTCGAACTCACTCCCATCACCGGCCGCTCGCACCAACTCCGCGTGCACATGCTCTCCATCGGCCACCCACTTCTGGGCGACCGCCTCTATGCCAACCCCGAGGCCCTGGCCGCCCATGACCGCCTGTGCCTGCATGCCAGCATGCTGTGCCTTACCCATCCGCAGACGGGTGAGCGCCTGAGATTCGAGTGTCCGGCGCCGTTCTGACCTAGGCTCAAGAAAAAGACTGCAGTTCGGGAGAACCATGAGCTTCACCGAGTTCTACAACGCCACAGAAGGCCAACCTGCCCGCGTCACCCTGCGCACCGCCCTGGAACTCTGGGACGGGCCGCCCGGCCACGCACTGGACCTGGGCTGCGGTGCCGGACGCGATACCCTGGAACTGCTCAGGCGTGGCTGGCAGGTGCTGGCCGTGGATGCCGAGCCCGAAGCACTGGCCCGCCTCGAAGCCCAGGTGGACGACGAACGGCGCCAGCGACTGCAGAGCCGCTGTTGCCGTTTCGAAACCATGCCGCTGCCGGCGGCGCACCTGGTCAATTCGAGTTTCGCTCTGCCCCTCTGCCCGCCCGAGGCCTTTCCTTCCCTCTGGCAAGCGATCTGCGGCGCCCTGCCGACTGGCGGCCTGTTCGCTGGCCACTTGTTCGGCGAGCGGGACGACTGGGCCAACAACGGCATCACCATCCTGCGCCGCCGGCAACTGGAAGAACTGCTTTCGGGCTGGGATGTGCTGATGCTCGAAGAGAAAGAAGAAGACGGCATCACTGCCAAAGGCCGCAACAAGCACTGGCACCTGTTCTCGGTAGTCGCCCGGCGCCTTTGATCGGACATTCCATCCAGTGGGAGCGATCCCAATCGCGAATGAATTCGCTCCCACAACTGACGCAACTTCCCTCACTATCGGCCTGTTAGGAAAAATCACCGCTGCTCGCCCTCCTAATCCCCGGGGACGATGGGATAAACTCGCGCCACTGCTGTCTGGAGTCCCCCAATGCGCGAAGAGTTGAACCAGGGCCTGATCGATTTCCTCAAGGCCTCGCCCACCCCCTTCCACGCCACCCGCAGCCTGGCCAAGCGGCTCGAAGCCGCCGGCTATGTGCGCCTCGACGAACGCGAGGCCTGGCGTATCGAAAGCGGCGGCCGTTACTACGTCACCCGCAATGACTCCTCCATCGTCGCCATCAAGCTGGGCAAACGCCCGGTACTGGAAGGCGGTCTGCGCCTGGTCGGCGCCCACACCGACAGCCCCTGCCTGCGGGTCAAGCCGAACCCGGAGTTGCACAAGCAGGGGTTCTGGCAACTGGGCGTGGAAGTCTATGGTGGCGCCCTGCTGGCCCCGTGGTTCGACCGCGACCTGTCGCTCGCCGGCCGCGTCACCTATCGCGCCGCCGGCATGGTGGAAAGTCAACTGGTGGACTTCCAGGCGCCCATCGCCGTGATTCCCAACCTGGCCATCCACCTCAACCGTGAGGCCAATCAAGGCTGGGCCATCAACGCCCAGACCGAGCTGCCGCCGATCCTCGCCCAGCTCGCTGCCGGCCAGGCCCGCGAGTTCCGCGACCTGCTGGCCGAGCAGTTGACCCTGGAACACGGCGTGGTCGCAGATGCAGTACTGGACTACGAACTGTCCTTCTACGACACCCAGAGCGCTGCGGTCATCGGCCTGGACGGGGACTTCATCGCCGGTGCGCGCCTGGACAACCTGCTGTCCTGCTATGCCGGCCTGCAAGCCCTGCTGGCCGCCGAGGCCGACGAGAGCTGCGTACTGGTCTGCACCGACCACGAGGAAGTGGGTTCCTGCTCCGCCTGCGGCGCCGACGGCCCGATGCTGGAACAGATCCTGCGCCGCGTGCTGCCCGAAGGCGACGCCTTCGCGCGCGTCATCCAGCGCTCGCTGCTGGTCTCCGCCGACAACGCCCATGGCGTTCATCCGAACTACGCGGACAAGCACGACGGTAACCACGGTCCGAAGCTCAACGCCGGCCCGGTGATCAAGGTCAACAGCAACCAGCGCTACGCCACCAACAGTGAAACCGCCGGCTTCTTCCGCCACCTGTGCCTGGAGAACGAAGTGCCAGTACAGAGCTTCGTGACCCGCAGCGACATGGGCTGCGGCTCTACCATTGGTCCGATCACCGCCAGCCAGCTCGGCGTACGCACCGTGGACATCGGCCTGCCCACCTTCGCCATGCACTCCATCCGCGAACTGGCCGGCAGTCACGACCTGGCTCATCTGGTGAAGGTGCTGGCCGCTTTCTATTCCAGCCACGACCTGCCCTGAGCAGGAGGGATACCCGTATGCTCAGCCATATTCGCAACACCCTGGAAGAAGCCAGGCGCGCCCTGGACAACTTCATCGCCAACGAGCAGACGCTGAAGAACATCGAGCGTGCGGCGGAGTTCCTGGTCGAATCATTCGAGAAAAAGGGCAAGGCGTTTTCCTGCGGCAACGGTGGCTCCATGTGCGACGCCATGCACTTCGCCGAGGAGCTGACGGGCCGCTACCGCAAGAATCGCCCTGGCGTCGCTGCCATCTCCATCAGCGATGCCAGCCACATCAGTTGCGTGGCCAATGACTTCGGCTACGACCACATCTTCTCCCGCTATATCGAATCCCACGGTCGCGAAGGCGATGTATTGCTCGCGTTCAGCACCAGTGGCCGGAGCCCCAACGTGATCAAGGCCGCCGAAGCCGCCCGCGCCCTCGGTGTGAAAGTGATCGCCCTCACGGGTAAGCCCGGTTCTGCCCTGGAGACCCTGGCCGATGTGTGCATCTGTGCGCCCGGCGGCGACTTCGCCGACCGTGTGCAGGAACTGCACATCAAGGTCGTGCATATCCTCATAGAGCTGGTCGAGCGCAAGCTTTCCCCCGAGAACTACGCCTGAGGGGTGATCACCTCACCCCGTAAGGTTGGTTCTTAGCGCAGCAAGGCCCAACGATTTCCGGCATCAGCCACGAATCGTTGGGCTTCGTTCCTCTAACCAACCTACAAGTGCCGCCGTCTTCTGTGGGGGCGAACTCATTCGCCAAGGGCGGCGCAGCCGCCCCGTAGGTTGGCTCCGAGCGCAGCGAGGCCCAACGATTTCCGGCATCAGCCGCGAAATGTTGGGCTTCGTTCCCCTAGCCAACCTACAGTGCCCTCACTCCGGCACTTCGACGCTCACGTGAATCGCATCGTGCCGCCAGAACTCCAGGTCGCAGTCGATCAGCCGGCCATGCTGGTCACGGTTGATGCGGGTGATCCTCAGCGCCGGACTGCCGGCTGACACTTTCAGCGGCGCCGCAGCCTCCGGGTGCAGAGCGGTTGGCACCATGTCGAAGCGCACCCGGCCATAGCGGATGCCGTACTGATCGTCATACAGCTCGGTCAGTGAGCGGGTCAGGTCGAAATCGATGATGCCGGGGAAGTAGGCTGGATTGAGGTAGTGCTCCACGTAGAGCACCAGGCGTCCGTCGACACGACGCGCGCGGCGTATTTGATAGACGCTGGACAGTGCCGGCAACTCCAGCAATTCGCAAATCTCCACACTGGCCGGAATCAACCGTGCCCCAAGCACTTCGGTCGCCGGAACCCGGCCCTGCCCGGCCACCATGGCGTGAAAGTGGCTGCGCACCAGTGGGTTGTAGAGCAGGCGGGGCGGCGAGACGAACCAGCCACGTCGTTCCTCGCGGTAGATCAGCCCCTGGGCCTCCAGTTGCCCCAACGCCTCCCGCAAGGTGATGCGGGTCGTATCAAACAGTTCGCTCAACTTGCGCTCGGCCGGCAGCTTGCTGCCCTGGGGTAGCAAGCCGTGTTCGATCTGTTCCTGCAGCGCACTACAGATGGCGGTCAGGGTGCGGGGCGCCTCATCGCGCATCGAAAAACTCCAATCTGGAATAGACCAGCACCACTTGGGTGCGTCATGGCCGGGCTTGCCGGCCATCCTAGGCAGCCTAGATGACTGTGGGATGACAGTCAGGCGCGCCTGCATGCGCCATGCCATCGCCAATCGCGACAACCCTGTGAATCAGCCACTGGGCCATGGTCTACGCTTTTCAGGCGTCTGCCGCCGCCAGACCGGGCGGCGACCCTGAAATCAAACCGTCATCCAAGGCTTTTAGATTTGGCCTGGGTCTTGCTGATCTAGACCAACCTCCAAACCTGCTAAGGAGCTTCACATGAAACGCCTGTTGCTGGCTTCACTGATGGGAACGGCCATCGCCCTGGGGACCCAGGCGATGGCAAGCGACGCAGATCTGAAGAGTCTCGAACAAGCTGCGCGCAAGGAAGGCGCGGTGAACAGCGTGGGCATGCCCGACAGCTGGGCCAACTGGAAGGACACCTGGATCGACCTGAACAAGCAGTACGGACTCAAGCACGTCGACACCGACATGAGTTCGGCCCAGGAAATCGCCAAGTTCGCTGCCGAGAAGGACAACGCCACCGCCGATATCGGCGACGTGGGCGCTGCCTTCGGCCCCATCGCCGTCCAGCAGGGCGTGACCCAGCCCTACAAGCCCAGCACCTGGGCGCAGATCCCCGACTGGGCCAAGGATGCCGACGGCCACTGGATGCTGGCCTATACCGGCTCCATCGCCTTCATCGTCAACAAGCAACTGGTGAAGGAAGCGCCCAAGTCCTGGGCCGACCTGAAGCAAGGCAAGTACAAGGTCGCTATCGGTGACGTCAGCGCCGCCGCCCAGGCTGTCAATGGCGTGCTCGCCGCTGCCATCGCCAACGGAGGTAACGAGAAGAACATCCAGCCGGGTCTGGACTTCTTCGCCGAGATCGCCAAACAGGGTCGCCTGTCGCTGTCCAACCCGACCATCCAGACCCTGGAGAAGGGCGAGGTGGAAGTGGGCATCGTCTGGGACTTCAATGGCCTGTCCTACCGCGACCAGATCGACCCCAGCCGCTTCGAAGTGCTGATCCCTTCGGATGGCTCGGTGATTTCCGGCTACACCACCATCATCAACAAGTACGCGAAGAACCCCAACGCCGCGAAGTTGGCCCGCGAGTACATCCTCAGCGACGCAGGTCAGATCAACCTGGCCAAGGGGAACGCCCGTCCGATCCGTGCCGAACACTTGACCCTGCCGGCTGAGGTCAAGGCCAAGCTCCTGCCCAACGAGCAGTACGCCAAGGTGCAGCCGATCAAGGATGCCAAGGCCTGGGAAGAAACCTCGAAAGCCCTGCCGCAGCTGTGGCAGGAGCACGTGATCATCGAGATGGAGTGAGTCATGGCCGGGCGCCCCTGCGGCGCCCGCCTGTCTCCAGAGGCAAGTCGAATGAAGAACAAAGTCATCCTCGTCCTGCTGGATGGCCTGAACTACGAGGTGGCCCGGCATGCGCTGGGTCACCTTCAGGCCTGGTGCGGCGCCGGCAAGGCGGTGCTCTACAAGCTCCAGTGCGAGCTACCGGCACTGTCCCGCCCGCTCTACGAATGCATCCTTACCGGCGTTCCACCGATCGAGAGCGGCATCGTCCACAACGATGTCATGCGTCTGTCGAAGGAGCGCAGCATCTTTCACTACGCCAGCGCCGCCGGATTGAGCACTGCCGCCGCCGCGTACCACTGGGTCAGCGAGCTGTACAACAATTCGCCCTTCAATGCCGCCCGCGACCGCCACACAGAAGCGCCGCAGCTGCCGATCCAGAACGGCCACTTCTATTACGCGGATCATTACCCGGATTCGCACCTGTTCGCCGACGCGGAAAGCCTGCGCCAGCGCCACAACCCGGATTTCCTCCTGGTGCACCCGATGAATGTCGACGACGCCGGCCACAAGCACGGCCTGGACTCGCCGCAGTACCGCAACAGCGCGCGGGTCGCCGACATCCTGCTGGCCGAGTACCTGCAACGCTGGCTGGACGCCGGCTACCAGGTGCTGGTAACCGCCGACCACGGCATGAACAACGACCGCTCCCACAACGGCCTGCTCCCCGAAGAGCGCGAAGTTCCGCTGTTCGTGCTGGGCGATGCCTTCAGCCTGGACGCCACGGCGCAGCCGAAACAAACCGAACTGTGCGGCACCGTTTGCGAGCTGCTGGGCGCATCCCACGACAAGCCGGTCTGCCGGGAGCTGCTGAAGTGAATTCAACCAACCGGGGCAAATGGCTGGCACTGCTCTGCCTGCTGCCCTTCGCCCTGTTCTTCATCCTGTTTCAGATCGCGCCGCTGGCCTGGGTTGCTATCCACAGCCTGAACACACCGGAAGGCTGGGGCCTGGCCAACTACGCCAAGGTGTTCAGCTCCAAGTTCTACCTGCAGGCCATCAAGCACAGCCTGCAGATCGCGTTCTGGTCGAGCCTGTTCGGCATCGTAATCGCGGTGATCGGCAGCTATTCGCTGCGCAAGGTGGATTCGAAGCTGCGCGACTTCGTCATGGCCTTCTCCAACATGACCAGCAACTTCGCCGGCGTGCCACTGGCCTTCGCCTTCATCATCCTGCTCGGCTTCAACGGCGCGCTGACTATCCTGCTCAAGCAGTCAGGGGTGATCGAGGACTTCAACCTCTATTCCAAGGCCGGCCTGATCGTGCTCTACACCTACTTCCAGATTCCCCTCGGCGTGCTCCTGCTCTATCCAGCCTTCGACGCCCTGCGCGAGGACTGGCGCGAGTCGGCCGCCCTGCTGGGCGCCAGCCCCTGGCAGTTCTGGCGACACATCGGCCTGCCAGTGCTGACGCCCGCACTGCTGGGCACCTTCGTCATCCTGCTGGCCAATGCCCTGGGCGCCTACGCCACCGTCTATGCCCTGACCACTGGCAACTTCAACGTGCTGACCATCCGCATCGCGGCCATGGTCGCTGGCGATATCGCGCTCAACCCCAATCTGGCCAGCGCCCTGGCGATGGTGCTGGTGGGCCTGATGGCCCTGATCACCGTGGTCCATCAGTGGCTGTTGAAGAGGAGCTACCATGTCGCGCGCTGAACTCCGCAACGGCGGCCTCTACCATCGTGCGGTGGTCTGGATACTGTTCCTGATTCTGTTGCTACCGTTGGCCGGCACCTTGCTCTACTCGCTCTCCACCAGCTGGTCGGCGACGATCCTGCCGGACGGGCTGACGCTCAAGTGGTACCTGGCATTGTGGAGCGACGCCCGGTTCCTCACCGCCTTCGGTCAGTCGCTGCTGGTGTGCTTCGGAGCCCTGGCGCTGTCGGTGGTGCTGATCCTGCCGCTGCTGTTCGTGGTGCATTACCACTTCCCACGGCTCGACGGGCTGATGAACATACTCATCCTGCTGCCATTCGCGGTTCCGCCGGTGGTGTCCTCGGTGGGGCTGTTGCAGATCTATGGTTCCGGTCCACTGGCCATGGTCGGCACGCCCTGGATCCTGATCGGCTGTTTCTTCACCATCGCCCTGCCCTTCATGTACCGCGCCATCACCAACAACTTGCAGGCGATCAACCTGCGCGACCTGATGGACGCAGCCCAACTGCTCGGCGCCAGCACCTGGAAGGCCGCCTTCCTGGTGGTGCTGCCCAACCTGCGCAAGGGCCTGATGGTGTCGCTGTTCCTGTCGTTCTCCTTCCTCTTCGGCGAGTTCGTCTTCGCCAACCTGCTGGTGGGAACCCGCTACGAGACCCTCCAGGTCTACCTGAACAACATGCGCAACAGCAGTGGCCACTTCAACAGCGCCCTGGTGATCTCCTACTTCTTCTTCGTGCTGCTGTTCACCTGGGCAGCCAACCGTCTGAACAAGGACAACGCATGAGTTTTCTTTCCATCCGTGGCCTGCACAAGAACTACGGCCAGACCGTCATCTTCAGCGACATCCATTGCGAAATCGGCAAGGGCGAATTCGTGACCCTGCTCGGCCCGTCCGGCTGCGGCAAATCCACTCTGTTGCGCTGCATCGCCGGCCTGACCGAAGTGAATGGCGGGCAGATCCTGCTGGACGGCCAGGACCTGGTGCCCGTGTCACCCCAGAAGCGCGGCATCGGCATGGTGTTCCAGAGCTACGCGCTGTTTCCCAATATGACCGTGCAGCAGAACGTCGCCTTCGGCCTGCGCATGCAAAAAGTCAGCGCCGCCGACAGCAAGCACCGAGTCGACGAAGTGCTGGCCATGGTTGAGCTGTCGGACTTCACAACGCGCTACCCCCACCAGCTCTCCGGCGGCCAGTGCCAACGCGTGGCCCTGGCACGCTCGCTGGTTACCCGCCCGCGACTGCTGCTGCTGGACGAGCCGCTGTCGGCGCTGGACGCGCGCATCCGCAAGCACCTGCGCGAGCAGATCCGCGCCATCCAGCAGGAGCTGGGATTGACCACCATCTTCGTCACCCACGACCAGGAAGAAGCCCTGACCCTGTCGGACCGCATCTTCCTGATGAACGCTGGACGCATCGTCCAGAGCGGCGATGCGGAAACCCTCTACACCGCGCCGGTGGACGCCTTCGCCGCCGGCTTCATCGGCAACTACAACCTGCTCGACGCCGATGCCGCCAGCCGCCTGCTGCAACGTACGTTCAACAGCCGCATCGCCATTCGTCCGGAGGCCATCGCCTTGAGCCGTGAAGGCGGCATCGAGGCCGAAGTGCGCAGCCACAGCCTGCTGGGCAATGTAGTGCGATATCGCGTCGAGGCACGCGGCGTGGAACTGGTGGTGGACGTACTCAACCGCTCCGCCGAAGATCTGCACCGCAAAGGCCAACGCATCGGCCTTCGAATAGACGATCACGCAATCCGGGAGGTGGCCTGATGGCCCTGGCAATCTTCGACCTTGACGACACCCTGATAGACGGCGACTGCGCCAGCCTGTGGAGCGCCCACATGGCCGAACTGGGTTGGGTCGATGGGGAATCCTTCGTCCGCAAGGACCATGAACTCATGGCGCTGTATGCCGAGGGAAAACTGGCCATGGAGGACTACATGGCCTTCAGCCTGTCGCCCCTGGTGGGCCGCACCGCTGAGGAAGTGGAGTTCGTGGTCGGTCCCTTCGTCGAGGATGTGGTCGAGCCCCTGATCCACTCTGATGCCATGCGCTGCCTGGCCCGGCACCGTGCCGCTGGTGATCGCATCCTGATCATTTCCGCCTCGGCGCATTTTCTGGTCAGCGCCATCGCCGAACGCCTGGGCGTGGAAGAAGTCCTGGCCATCGACCTGGAGGAACAACACGACTGCTACAGCGGCCGCACCCGCGGCGTGCTCACCTACCGTGAAGGCAAGGTGACCCGGCTCAATGCCTGGCTGGAAGAACAGGGCGAAAACCTGGAAGGCGCCTACTTCTATTCCGATTCGCGCAACGATCTGCCGTTGCTCTCGCTGGTAGCCAACCCTCATACGGTCAACCCCGACGCGGCTTTGCGCACCCACGCCGAGCAAGCCGGCTGGCCGATTCTGGACTGGCGCTGACCGTGCGTGGGGGCGAATTCATTTTCCAAGGACCGCGCAGAAGCCCCGTAGGTTGGCCCGAGCCTGCAAGGCCCAACACAACGAAGCTCCGGGCGGGCCTTATTTGCCTCCCCCCAACCCTCTCCCGCAAACGGGAGAGGGAGTCGTCCGTGCTGAGGCCTGACATGGGAACCATCCCTGTAGGAGCGAATTCATTCGCGATTGAAATCGCTCCCACAGGCCCCAGGGCGCTTTACAGCAAGGTCAGGGTGTAGCTCAGGATCAGCCGGTTCTCGTCCTGGTCGCGGGCTGCGTCGCTGCGCAGTGCGGCGTTGCGCCAGGACACGCCGAGCCCCTTCAGCGGACCGTCCTGCAGCACGTAGTCGAGGCGGAAGTCGCGCTCCCACTCGCCCTGGTCGCTGCCCTGGGTCTCGATGTTGCTGCCCTTCAGGTAGGTGCCCACCGCCTTCAGCCCCGGCACGCCGAGCTTGGCGAAGTCGTAGCCGTATTCGGCCACCCAGGTGCGCTCGCCGGCGCTGAGGAACTTGCCGATCTGGCGGTCGGTGATCAGGTAGGCGGTGGCGCCATCCCCCTGGTTGAGGAAGGGGAAGGCACTGTCGCCGGAGACCTGCTGGTAGCCCAGGCTGGCCGCGTGGCCGCCGAGGGTGTAGGTGAACAGCGCGCTCCAGGTGCGGTTGTCCACTTCATAGCGGTCCGGGTCGTTGGCCGCCCAGTTGCCCGAGCTGCGGAAGCCTTCGCGGCGGCCGGCCACGCTGGCGTTCTTGCCGTCGGAATCGCTGTAGAAGTAGCGCAGGTCGGACTTCAGCGCGCCCACCGGCAGCGCCCAGTTGTGGGTCAGGCCGAGGAAGTGCTGGTTATAGAAGTCTTCCAGGTTGCCGTAGTAGTACTGCGCGAGCAGGTTGTCGCTGACCTTGTAGTCGCCCCCGGCGAAGTAGAACTTGTTGACGAACTGGCCGCTGCGGGCGTTGTTCGCGCCGGCGATCGACAGGCCACGGGCGTCGCTGGAGTTACGCCCCTTGGCGTGTTCCAGCTGGCCACCGACCAGGGTCAGGCCGGCGATCTCGCTGGAGGTCACCTGGCCACCCTCGAAGGTCTGCGGCAGCAGGCGGCCGTCGTTGTAGGTCACCACCGGCAGCTTCGGCAGCAGGGTGCCGATACGCGCTTCGGTCTTGGAAATGCGCACCTTGCCGGTCACGCCGAGGCTGCCGAAATCGTCCTTGGCGCGGCCGTCGTTGTCGGTCGGGAACACGGTGCCGCCGTAGCTGGCGCTGGTCGGGTTGTAGTGGCGGCCCTTGCCGGAATCCAGCTTCACGCCCAACAGGCCGAGGGCATCGACGCCAACCCCGACGGTGCCTTCGGTGTAGCCGGAGGCGTAGTTGAAGAGGAAGCCCTGGCCCCACTCTTCCTGCTTGGACGGCGCGTCGGCGAACTGGCGGTTGTCCGAGTTGATGTAGAAGTTGCGCAGGGTCAGGCTGGCCTTGCTGTCTTCGATGAAACCGCCAGCGGCGGC